>NZ_ATDK01000295.1 GCF_000444135.1 Pseudomonas avellanae BPIC 631 | reverse complement strand
TTAATCGGGGCATTGCAGGCTCGTATTGGTGTTGTGTGAGAACTCCAACAATACGGGCCTGTTCTCATAGGGATCAATGGGTTACGTGGAAACGGGAACAGACCCTAGGGGACGATGAACAAACCTGTACAAATAGGCTACACATCAGCTCATCGCCCTTGGCCCCTTGCTCAGGCGCGCGCCATGATTTTCCAGGCGCGGTGAATCTTGCCGTTGCGGGCAAAATCCTGATCGATGGTTTGCGCGGTAATATCCTCGACCGCATAGCGCTGACTCAGGTTTTCATCGAGCACGAACTTGCGGAAGTTATTGGAAAAATACAGCACGCCACCCGGCGCCAGACGCGCCATCGCCAGGTCGATCAGCTCGACCTGATCGCGCTGCACATCAAAAATGCCTTCCATGCGCTTGGAGTTGGAGAACGTCGGCGGGTCGATGAAGATCAGGTCGTACTCGTCGCGGTTGGCCTGCAGCCAAGCCATCACATCGCCCTGCTCCAGACGGTTCTTGTCGGAGAAACCATTGAGCGACAGGTTACGCCGTGCCCAGTCCAGGTAAGTACGCGACAGGTCGACACTGGTGGTGCTGCGCGCGCCGCCCTTGGCTGCGTGCACACTGGCGGTCGCGGTGTACGCGTACAGGTTGAGGAAGCGCTTGCCCGCGGCTTCGCGCTGGATGCGCATACGCATCGGTCGATGGTCGAGAAACAGGCCGGTGTCCAGGTAATCGGTCAGATTGACCAGCAGCTTGACGCCGCCTTCACTGACCTCCAGAAACTGCCCCTGCGCGCTCTGACGCTCGTACTGTTTGGTGCCGCTCTGACGCTCGCGACGCTTGATCACCACACGGCTCTTGTCGATGTTCAAGGCCTGAGGAATGGCAGCCAGTGCATCGAACAATCGGGCCGAGGCCTTTTCCGGGTCGATGGACTTGGGCGCGGCGTATTCCTGAACGTGAACCCAGTCATGGTACAGGTCGATCGCCAGCGAATACTCGGGCATGTCGGCATCGTAGACGCGGTAGCAATCGATACCTTCACGGCGTACCCATTTGCCCAGCAGCTTGAGGTTCTTTTGCAGGCGATTGGCGAACATCTGCCCGCCTTCGCTCAGGCGCGCCTGCTCGACCACCATCGGTTCCGGCTTGATCGGATTGCCGTTCTTGTTGAGCTTGCGCTCAACCACTTCGACTTCGACCGGGTTCTCGCGCTCGACCTGACGCTGTTCAGGCGTGCGACGCTCGCCCGTCACGAACTGGTCAGGCGTGACCTTGATCAGCAGCAGCTTGCACGGCAAGGCGCCGTTCCAGAACGAATACTGTTTGTGGCTGCGAATGCCCATACGCTTGCCCAGATCAGGCGCGCCAGTAAACACTGCGGCTTCCCAGTTCAGGCAGGCCTGACGCAGGCGCTCGCCGAGGTTCTGGTAGAGATACAGCAAGCTGGCTTCATCACCCAGACGCTCGCCATAAGGAGGGTTGCAGATTACCAGGCCTTTCTGGTTCTGGTCCGGGCGCGGCTCGAAGGTCGCCACTTCGCCCTGATAGACCTTGATCCAGTCGCTCAGCCCGGCACGCTCGATGTTGTTGCGGCCTGGCTGGATCAGACGCGGATCAGCCTCGTAACCACGAATCCACGACGGCGTTTTGGCCAGCCCCGCTTCGGCACGCGCCAGTGCTTCATCGTGCAGCTTGCGCCACAGCGTCGGAACGTGACCGAGCCAGGCCGAAAAGCCCCAGCGCTCGCGTTTGATGTTCGGTGCGATGTCGGCGGCAATCATGCCAGCCTCGACCAGGAACGTGCCCACACCGCACATTGGGTCGGCCAGTGCGCCACCTTCGGCAGCGATGCGCGGCCAGCCGGCTCTGATCAGAATGGCAGCGGCAAGGTTTTCCTTGAGCGGCGCAGCACCCTGCTGCAGGCGATAGCCGCGCTGGTGCAGGCTGTGACCGGAAAGGTCCAGCGACAGAATCGCTTCACCACGATCCAGGCGCAGGTGAACGCGCAGGTCCGGGTTGATCTTGTCCACCGACGGGCGCTCGCCTTCGGGCGTGCGCAGTTTGTCGACGATCGCGTCCTTGACCTTCAATGCACCAAAGTGGGTGTTGTCGATGCCCGACCCGTGACCGCTGAATTCCACCGCAATGGTGCCTTCCGGTTCAAGATGGTCATGCCACTCGACATCGAGCACGCCGTGGTACAGGTCTTCGGCGTCCTTCATCGGGAAGCGCTTGAGTACCAGCAGCACGCGGTTGGCCAGACGCGACCAGAGACACAGCCGGTAAGCGGTCTCCATGTCGGCCGAGCCGCGAATGGCCGAGGTGTGCTCGCGGGTTTCTTGCAGACCCAGCGCCGTGGCTTCTTCGGCAAGCAGACCTTCGAGGCCTTTGGGGCAAGTAAGGAAAAGTTCGTAGCGATCCGACATGTGTATTCCAGGGCCTGAGCCGTCAGCGGCGGGCAACGCATTGCCCTGCCAGATTTGAACAGGCGTCTTTCGTGGAGAACGCCTGGGTGGCACATGATGTGTGCCGGTCCACCGCATGATCCTGTCATGTCATTGCGGCAGTTATGGCGCGTATTAGAACAGATATCCGCCCAGACCATGTCGCCAATCAGCGGGCGGCAGGTTGGCGATCAGTACGTGTCAAAAGCCATGATCGGAAAGTTGTGACTGAAAAGTCACATTTCATCGGCGCGCAGAGTGACCCTTCGTCGCCTTGACAGCCAAGGCATAGGGCCATTACCTGAGCCTGATAAGCAATCTCAATCAACGCTCAAACCCCTATGTCAAAAGGGTTACGCCAGAAATCAGTCTTGAAACACTCGATTGCTTATTGCTCGACAGACCGGAATGTGACGTGCTTATGACAAAACGATCATTCACATCACCCTGCGCTTTGGTTAGAAATCAACTCAGGTCATCTCCGCAATGGTTATGGCATCAAGGCCCGCCACGCCGGCAGCGGGCCCCAACGGCAGAAGACTCTGCCCGACCCCACCACGGGGTCTCAGGGATATTACAGTCAACAGACGAGGGCATTACCCTATGAGAAGACTTAAGCGTGATCCGTTGGAAAGAGCATTTTTACGCGGATATCAATACGGCGTTCATGGTAAATCCCGTGAGCTTTGCCCTTTTACTCTACCGTCAGTACGCCAGGCATGGATCAATGGCTGGCGCGAAGGACGCGGCGACAACTGGGACGGTATGACCGGCACTGCGGGCATCCACAGACTCAACGAACTTCACGCGGTCGGATGAGGCGATTCAAAGACTGAAAGACTGTCAGGCCTCGACGGGCCACCTACATGATTGACTGATTCACACCTGTACCATGCACGCCCGACCCGGGCGGCGGGCCAAAGCCCAGGGGCTCTCTCGAAGAGCCCCTTTTTTTGCCTGCGATTCAGCTCGCTGTGCGTGGCATCGCCGCGATGGCATCCACGGACTGGCGAATCAGCGCCGGACCTTTATAGATGAAGCCCGAGTAGATCTGCACCAGGCTGGCGCCTGCGGCTATCTTCTCGGCTGCATGCCGGCCTTCGGTGATACCGCCAGCGGCAATGATCGGCATGCGGCCTGCCAGTTCGCCGGCCAGTACCTTGACGATGTGCGTGCTTTTCTCGCGAACCGGCGCGCCCGACAAACCACCCGCTTCATCACCGTGCGGCAGGCCTTCGACACCCTGCCGGCTCAGTGTGGTGTTGGTGGCGATCACTGCGTCCATGCCCGACTCGATAAGAGCGGCGGCGACCAGCACGGTTTCTTCATCGGTCATGTCCGGAGCAATCTTGATCGCCAGCGGCACGCGCTTGCCGTGCCGCTGCGTGAGTTCCTGCTGGCGCAGGCTCAGCGCTTCAAGCAGTTGCTTGAGCGAATCGCCGAACTGCAGGCTGCGCAGCCCCGGCGTATTGGGCGAGCTGACGTTGACGGTGACGTAGCTGGCGTGGGCATACACCTTGTCCAGACAGATCAGGTAATCGTCCACCGCGCGCTCGACCGGCGTGTCGAAGTTCTTGCCGATATTGATGCCCAGAATGCCGCGATACTTCGCCGCTTCGACCCGCGACACCAGGTTGTCGACACCCAGGTTGTTGAAGCCCATGCGATTGATGATGGCTTCTGCGTTAGGCAGACGGAAAATACGCGGCTTGGGGTTGCCCGGCTGCGGACGGGGCGTCACAGTGCCGATCTCGACAAAGCCGAAACCCAGTTGCGCAAAACCGTCGATGGCGGCGCCGTTCTTGTCCAGGCCGGCGGCCAGCCCTACCGGGTTCGGAAACTCGAGGCCCATGACGCTGACCGGCAACTTCGCCGCAGACTTGCTCAGCAAGCCGTTGAGGCCCAGCCGTCCACCGGCACCGATCAGGTCCAGCGACAGGTCGTGCGAGGTTTCCGGGGAAAGTTTGAACAGTAACTGGCGGGCCAGGTTATACATGGCGGGATAGGCTCGTGAGCAGCTGAATTCAGGGTGGCGATTATAGACGTGTGTGGACAGCGCAGGCGAGGCACTCGATAAACTTCATGGCGTTGACGCTGGCATATGCCTTGCTTGAATCCGTTATCGGCACTCACTCCAACGACGGAGGGGTGCATGGACAACGGCGTCGCTTCGACATTTGCACTGGCAAAGGGTCGAACGACGCCTTTTTTCTGGATGGACCTTTTATGAAGCACGCGCAATGAACGAACGAACCGGCAATGCACTGGACTGGGTGGCCGGCAGTGACGCCCCGGAAATGAACAGCCTGGACGTGGGCTTCATGGCACTGACCGACTGCGCCCCGCTGGTGGTCGCGGCCACTCAGGGGTTTGCCCAGCCTTACGGTCTGAGCCTGAACCTGAAACGCCAGACCTCCTGGGCCGGGCTGCGTGACAGGCTGGTCAGCGGGCAGCTTCAGGCAGCACACAGCCTGTATGGTTTGATCTATGCCGTGGAACTGGGCATCAGTGGCGGCCCGGCGACCGACATGGCCATCCTCATGGGCCTCAACCAGAACGGCCAGTGCATCAACCTGTCCCGCGAGTTGCAGGATGCTGGCGTGATCACTCCTGAGGCACTGGACAAACGCGCGCACCAAAGCGGCTCAAAGCTGACCTTCGCCCAGACCTTCCCCACTGGCAACCACGCCATGTGGCTCTATTACTGGCTCGCCAGCCAGGGCATTCACCCGCTCGATGACGTCACCAGCGTGGTGGTGCCGCCCACACAGATGGCGCAACACCTGCAGGCCGGGCGCATCGACGGGTTTTGTGTCGGTGAACCCTGGGGTGCCAGCGCGGTGCAGCAGCAACTGGGTTTCACCATGGCAACCAGCCAGGCGATCTGGCCCGACCACCCCGGCAAGGTGCTGGGCTGCACCCGCGAATTTGTCGAGCAGAACCCCAACACGGCCAGGGCGTTGATCATGGCCGTGCTCGAAGCCAGCCGTTTCATCGAACAAAACGACCACAACCGGCGCAGCACCGCACAACTGCTCAGCGGCGCGGATTACCTGGATACCTCGCTGGACTGCATCGAACCGCGCCTGCTCGGCCAATACAGCGACGGCCTCGGCAATCACTGGCAAGACCCGCACGCGGTGAGTTTTCACGATCAGGGGCAGGTAAACTACCCGTGGCTGTCCGACGGCATGTGGTTCATGACCCAGTTCCGGCGCTGGGGCCTGTTGCGCGAAGACCCGGATTACCTGGCGGTCGCCAGCCGCGTTCAGCAGCTGGACCTGTACCGTCAGGCCGCCAATGCGCTGGGCATCGATGCCCCGAGCGCGACCCTGCGCAGCAGCCAGCTCATCGATGGCAAAGTCTGGGACGGCAGTGATCCGGCAGGCTACGCGCGAAGCTTCACACTCCACTCGCTGGCCGATACCGCGCCCGCTGTTGCCAGTCGTTGACGGAGAACGTGACCATGCTGCGTATCCTGCTTATCAACGACACCGCCAGAAAAGTCGGACGCCTCAAGTCGGCGCTGACCGAGGCCGGGTTTGAAGTGATCGACGAGTCCGGACTGATCATCGACCTGCCCGCCCGCGTCGAGGCCGTGCGCCCGGACGTCATCCTGATCGACACCGAATCACCCGGCCGCGACGTGATGGAACAGGTGGTGCTGGTCAGCCGCGACCAGCCGCGACCTATCGTGATGTTTACCGACGAGCACGATCCGGGGGTGATGCGCCAGGCGATCAAGTCAGGGGTCAGCGCTTACATTGTCGAAGGCATTCAGGCGCAACGCCTGCAACCGATTCTCGATGTGGCGATGGCCCGCTTCGAGAGCGATCAGGCATTGCGCGCTCAATTGCATGCCCGCGATCAGCAACTGGCCGAGCGCAAGCGCATCGAACTGGCCAAGGGGCTGCTGATGAAGATGAAGGACTGCAACGAGGAAGAGGCGTACACGCTGATGCGCCGACAGGCGATGAGCCGTCAGCAGAAACTGATACAGGTGGCCGAGCAGATTATTGCGATGAGCGAGTTGCTGGGATAACAACGCAAGAACGCCTGCACGGGCAGGCGTTCTTTATTCGAGGGCGTTAGCTCAGCGTCACATCCTTCATCGCTGGAATATAGCCGTAGTCATACGCCTCCTGCACGAACGAGCGGTCGCCTTTCAACAGGATCCGCACCGTTGGCGCCTCGGTGCCGCCAATACGATAATCCTCGCCTGTGGTGGGCACGCTGTCGATAAACGACGTCACCAGACCGTTCGGCATCACACAGTGGGAATAGGTCTGAAATGGCTGCGCAGGCGGATTGCCGAGCACCAGACCCGAAGCGTTCATTGGCCGGTAAGGCCCGAACAGATGCTCGCCGACAAAACCGTAAACGCCATCCGGCCCGGTTACACCATCGGCATAGGTGAACTTGTGGCTGATGGTAAACAAGTAATACTTGCCATCCTGAAACACATAATGCGGACGCTCGGTCTGATCATTGACGCCCACCGCAGTGACCAGCGGCGGAAGTATTTCCCACTCTTCGCCACTGAGGTCTTTTGCAACCGCCAGGCCAATACAGCCGACTTGAAACCTGGCACCGCCTATCTCTTCATGACCCGGTGGCACAGGGCCAAGTTCAGCGGCACCGACAGTATGTGAACCCCGCTCGCCAGCCACATTACCTTCAAAGACCATATACAACTTGCCATCATTGGGGTCTATGAATGGACTGGGGTCACGAAAGTTCCAGGTCGAGTTCTGCGCTTCGGTCTGATAGTAAGTTCCGTCGGCCTCGAAAAGAATCTTGACGTCTGTAAAGTCTTTCAATTCCACGCCTTTGTCTGACGTAACAATACGGCCGCGAACTTTGGCGATGGCCGCACCTGGCGTCACGCAGGTGTAATACAGGTGGCGGCGGCAAAAACTGAGCGCAACACCTGACCAATCCGGTACGGTGAACCTATGTCATATCATGAACTCAGCATTGAAGAACGCA
>NZ_ATDK01000294.1 GCF_000444135.1 Pseudomonas avellanae BPIC 631 | reverse complement strand
GGCATTGCAGGCTCGTATTGGTGTTGTGTGAGAACTCCAACAATACGGGCCTGTTCTCATAGGGATCAATAGGTTACGTCGAAACGGGAACAGACCCTAGGGCAGCGGCGAGTTTTTAGCGGCAAGCGGAGCTACAAAGTCATGAAAAGCCCGAAAGCGTGGCTTCTGCCGCGGTCGCGATGTGAATGAAGATCCCTGTGGGAGTGACCGGGGCGATAGACAGCAAAGCGGCCCCTAAACCGGGTACCTCGGTTGCGCCTGGTGTACCGTATGTACCGGTTTTGCTGCCGGTTCCCGGCAGATCGCGAGCAAGCTCGCTCCCACGGCCGTAGGCCAGAATCAAAAGCGGGGCTGGCTCTCCCAGGCACCTATCGTTCCTCACGCTCCGCGTAGGAATGCAGTTCGGGACGCTCTGCGTCCCATTGCGGCCGTGATGCGTAATTCAGGCCGGACATCCAAAGCACTGCCACGAGAGCACCTTCTAGCTTGAAGCTATTTGCTGCTCAAGATGATTCCCTTTCATATGCCAGATAAAACCTGATGGGGTAGAATAGCCGCCTTTTCCGCCATGCCCTGTTGAGGACTGCCATGTTCAGCCGTGATTTGACTATCGCCAAGTACGACGCCGATCTGTTTGCCGCCATGGAGCAAGAAGCTCTGCGTCAGGAAGAACACATCGAGCTGATCGCCTCGGAAAACTACACCAGTCCGGCCGTCATGGAAGCTCAAGGCTCGGTACTGACCAACAAGTACGCTGAAGGCTACCCAGGCAAGCGTTACTACGGCGGCTGCGAGTACGTCGACGTTGTCGAGCAACTGGCCATCGACCGCGCCAAAGAGCTGTTCGGCGCCGATTACGCCAACGTCCAGCCACACGCCGGTTCGCAAGCCAACTCGGCGGTCTACCTGGCTCTGCTGCAAGGCGGCGACACCATTCTGGGCATGAGCCTGGCCCACGGCGGTCACTTGACCCACGGTGCCAGCGTTTCGTCCTCTGGCAAGCTGTACAACGCTGTTCAGTACGGCATCGACGGCAACGGCATGATCGACTACGACGAAGTCGAGCGCCTGGCTGTTGAACACAAGCCAAAAATGATCGTTGCCGGGTTCTCTGCCTACTCGCAGATCCTCGACTTCCCGCGCTTTCGCGCTATCGCCGACAAGGTCGGTGCCTACCTGTTCGTTGATATGGCGCACGTAGCCGGTCTGGTTGCCGCAGGTGTCTACCCGAACCCGGTGCCGTTCGCCGACGTCGTCACCACCACCACGCACAAGACCCTGCGCGGTCCACGTGGCGGTCTGATCCTGGCGCGCGCCAACGCCGACATCGAGAAAAAGCTGAACTCCGCCGTATTCCCTGGCTCCCAGGGCGGTCCGCTGGAGCACGTCATCGCAGCCAAGGCCATCTGCTTCAAGGAAGCGCTGCAGCCTGAGTTCCAGACCTACCAGCAACAAGTGGTCAAGAACGCCAAGGCAATGGCCGGCGTCTTTATCGAGCGCGGTTTCGACGTAGTGTCTGGCGGTACTGAAAACCACCTGTTCCTGCTCTCGCTGATCAAGCAGGACATCTCCGGTAAAGACGCCGACGCCGCCTTGGGTCGCGCCTTCATCACCGTCAACAAAAACTCGGTACCCAACGACCCACGCTCCCCGTTCGTCACCTCCGGCCTGCGCTTCGGTACCCCGGCAGTGACCACTCGCGGCTTCAAGGAAGCAGAGTGCAAGGAACTGGCCGGCTGGATCTGCGACATCCTGGCGGACCTGAGCAACGAAGCCGTGATTGACGCTGTGCGCGAGAAGGTCAAAGCCATCTGCGCGAAGCTGCCGGTTTACGGCGCTTGATGAGTTTGGTTTAAACGCAGTAACGAAAAGCCCCGGCTCGTGAGAGTCGGGGCTTTTTGCTGCGTGCGTCATAAGTATGAGCAAACGCTCACGCGTAGCAGAACATCTCAGGCACAGACCTTTTCAAACCCCGCCCGTATCTTCTCCTCCGGCAACTCATCGGCAATAAACACGATCACGCTTTCGCGCGGCTCGCCCTCGGCCCACTCGGTATCCCAGTCAAAGCCGTACAGTTTGAGCACGCCCTGAAACACCATTTTGCGCGGTTCATCCTCAATGTTGAGCACCCCTTTATAGCGCAGCAGTTGCTTACCGTGGTCTTCCAGCAGTTCGTTCATGAACTCGCTAAGGCGGTCCAGGTTAAGGGGTTTGTCGCTGCGCAGGACGAGGCTGGTGATGCGGTCGCTGGATTTTCCGGCCGGGGCCAATGGGCGCAGGGTCATGCCGCCGCCCAGATCTGCGTTGAGGTTGAAGCCGCGCACATCAAGCAGTTCGGCGAGGTCGATCTTGCCGTGTTCGACGATGCGGATCGGGGCGCGGCGGTTGATGCGGGTCAGGCGTGCGCTGAGGGCATCGAAGGCTGCGTCGTCGACCAGGTCACGCTTGCTGACCAGCAGCCGGTCGGCAAAGCCGATTTGCGCCTGGGCGATGGTTTGCGCCAGATGCGTGTCGGCGTGGGCAGCGTCGACCAACGTGATGATGCCGTCGAGTATGTAGCGCTCGCGCAGTTCTTCATCGATGAAGAAGGTCTGGGCGACAGGCGCTGGGTCAGCCAGCCCGGTGCATTCGATCACCAGTCGGTCGAAGGCGATTTCGCCGCTGTCCAGGCGCTCCAGCAACAGGTAAAGCGCTTTGGTCAGGTCGGTGTGAATGGTGCAGCACACGCAGCCGTTGGACAGGGTCATGATCTGCACCGGGTCGGTGCCCAGCAACTGGCTGTCGATACCGGCATCGCTGAATTCGTTTTCGATCACGGCGATTTTCAGGCCGTGTTCGGCCTTGAGCAGGTGGCGCAGCAAGGTTGTTTTGCCTGCGCCCAGAAAACCGGTCAGCACGGTCACGGGGATGGGTTGCAGCTCGGTCATAAGGCTCCTGGCGTGATGCTTTCAGCGGGAATGAAAACGCGCCACAGGTGATGGCCTGTGGCGCGTCGGGTCAGACAATAACGCAGTTCAGAGGATCAGCAGCACTTAGGACCGCCCTTGCCGCCGTAACGCGCCTCTTGCCGCTCTCGAAAGAACTGCTCGTAGGTCATCATCGGCTTGTCCGGGTGCGTGTTCTGCATGTGCTCGACGTAGGTGTCGTAGTCGGGCATGCCCACCATCAGGCGGGCGGCCTGACCGAGGTATTTCCCGAGGCGACTCAGGTCATTGAACATGGGCAAATCCTCTGTGGATAACCATCATCACACCTGCGACGCGGGCGGCATGGCCTGGTAAGGAGCTTCCTTGTCGGTACGCGCCTTGGTCGTCCAGGCCGCACGGCCCACCTTGATGGCGTAGAACAGAATGCTGAACACCACAAACAGGAACAGTATGGTCAACCCGGAGTTGGTGTAAGCGTTGAAAATCACATGCTGCATCTGATCCATGGTTTTTGCCGGTGCCAGAATCTGGCCGGCATCTGCCGCTGCGCTGTATTTCTTGGCCAGGGCCAGGAAGCCGACCGCAGGGTTGGCATCGAACAGTTTGATCAGGCCCGCCGTCACGGTGCAGATCAGCAGCCAGACGGCAGGCAGCATGGTGACCCACACATAGCGCTGGCGCTTCATTTTGATCAGCACGACGCTGGCCAGCATCAACGCGATACCGGCAAGCATCTGGTTGGAGATACCGAACAACGGCCATAAGGTATTGATGCCGCCCAGCGGGTCGATGACGCCTTGATAAAGCAGATAACCCCACAGCGCCACGCAACCACCTGTGCCGATAGCGTTGGCCGTCCAGGATTCTGTGCGTTTGAGGGCCGGAACGAAGCTGCCCAGCAGGTCTTGAAGCATGAAGCGCCCGGCACGTGTACCGGCGTCAACCGCCGTCAGGATAAACAGCGCCTCGAACAGAATCGCGAAGTGATACCAGAACGCCATGGTGTTTTCACCCGGCAGTACCTGATGGAGGATCTGTGCGATACCCACAGCGAGCGTCGGCGCACCACCGGCACGGGCCAGAATGGTGTTTTCACCGATGTCCTTGGCCACGGCGGTCAGTTGCTCCGGCGTGATGGCAAAGCCCCAGCTGGAAACTGTCTGCGCGACCGTTACCACATCGCTACCGACCACGGCGGCCGGGCTGTTCATGGCGAAGTAAACGCCTGGCTCGATCACCGAAGCGGCGACCATTGCCATGATGGCCACGAACGACTCCATCAACATGCCGCCATAACCGATGTAACGGGCGTTTTTCTCGTTATCGAGCAGCTTGGGCGTGGTGCCCGAGGAGATCAGTGCGTGGAAACCCGATACCGCGCCGCAGGCAATGGTGATGAACAGGAACGGGAACAGAGCGCCCTTCCAGACCGGACCGGTGCCGTTGGTGAACTGGGTCAGGGCCGGCATTTTCAGCTCGGGTGCCAGGATCAGAATGCCGATTGCCAGCGCCAGAATGGTGCCGATTTTCAGGAACGTTGACAGGTAGTCACGCGGTGCCAGCAGCAGCCAGACCGGCAGCATCGCTGCGACAAAGCCATAACCCACCAGCATCCAGGTGATCTGGATGCCGGTGAACGTAAACATCGGCCCCCAGGTCGGGTCGGCCGCAACCATGCCGCCGACCCAGATCGAACCGAGCAACAGCAGCACGCCCACCAGCGAGATTTCACCGATACGGCCCGGGCGAATGTAGCGCATGTAAATGCCCATGAACATCGCAATCGGGATCGTCGCCATGACCGTGAACATGCCCCAAGGGCTTTCGGCCAGGGCCTTGACCACGATCAGCGCCAGCACCGCAAGGATGATGATCATGATCAGGAAGCAGCCGAACAAGGCGATGGTGCCGGGAATACGGCCCATTTCCTCGCGAACCATATCGCCCAGCGAGCGACCGTCACGGCGCGTGGAGAGGAACAGGATCATGAAGTCCTGCACCGCACCGGCCAGCACCACCCCGGCAATCAGCCACAGCGTACCGGGCAGATACCCCATCTGCGCAGCCAGGACAGGGCCGACCAGCGGGCCTGCGCCAGCGATGGCGGCAAAGTGGTGACCGAAAAGGATGTGTTTGTTGGTCGGCACGTAGTCCAGACCATCATTGTTGACCACCGCCGGCGTCGCCCGCAGCGGATCAAGCTGCATGACGTGTGTGGCGATGAAAAGACTGTAGTAACGGTAAGCAACCAGATAAATGGCCACCGCAGCGACCACTATCCACAAGGCGTTGATCGCCTCTCCGCGGCGCAAGGCCACGACCCCAAGGGCACATGCCCCGACAATTGCGACGATGAGCCAGGGAACGTGGCGCATCAGGCTATTATTATTTTTCATTTTTTTTATTCCAGCAGAGTTGACTAGAAGGCAAGCAGAGCGAGTTTAGCGCCGGATCAGCGAAAGGCCACCCCCAACCATAGTCTAGACCGAAAATTGATCAATTGCGGCAGATACCCGGCATAGAGGGCTGGAATGGCGTAGGCAGATGGTGGCCCGATCACAAAACCGTCATGCGGAACTGTTCTGTAATGGCTTTCAGGGCTATCGTGCATAAACAAGAGAATCGATCAGAAAACAACCTGCCCGCTGACCCCCGGTGGCTGTCAACAAGAGAGCTCATTCGATGACCGACTCACATGCAGAGCGCCGTCGTTTCAAACGTATTGCCTTCGACGCAAAGACCGACGTGAAGCAGGGCGACAACAGTTGGAAAGTGCAATTGGTCGATCTTTCCCTGAAAGGTTTGCTGATCGAGAAGCCTGAACGGTGGAGCGCAGATCCGGCGCAGCCTTTTGAAGTGGATATCCGCCTCAGCAATGACGTGCACGTGAAAATGGATGTCGAGATGACCCACGATCACAACCAGCAATTGGGATTCGTCTGCCGGCACATCGGGCTGGAGTCGATCAGCCATCTGCGGCGGCTGATCGAACTTAATCTGGGGGACCCGGCAGAGCTCGACAGGGAACTGGCGGCACTGATCGAACTTTAGGCTTCAGATTGCAGGGCCGGTTACTCGAACAAAGCATCCAGCGCCTGTTCCAGACGCGTGACGGCAATGATCTGCAGACCGGGAGGCGCTTCTTTCGGCGCGTTGCCTTTGGGCACGATGGCCCGTTTGAAGCCGTGCTTGGCGGCCTCTTTCAGGCGCTCCTGCCCGCTGGGTACCGGCCTGACCTCACCCGACAGCCCCACCTCGCCAAACACCAGCAAGTCATGCGGCAGCGGGCGATTGCGCAGGCTGGACATGACAGCGGCCATCAACGCCAGGTCCGACGCGGTTTCCAGCACTTTGACCCCGCCCACCACGTTGAGGAACACGTCCTGGTCGTGGGTCGGAATGCCGCCATGCCGGTGCAGCACCGCCAGCAGCATCGCCAGACGGTTCTGATCCAGGCCCAGGGTCACACGACGCGGATTGGACATATGGCTGTCATCCACTAGCGCCTGAACTTCGACCAGCATCGGCCGGGTGCCTTCCCATGTGGCCATGACCACGCTGCCGGGGACTTCTTCCTGCGCACGGGTCAGAAAAATCGCCGACGGATTGGACACTTCTTTCAGGCCCTTGTCGGTCATGCCGAACACGCCCAGTTCGTTTACCGCGCCGAAACGGTTCTTTACGGCGCGCAGCAAACGCAGACGACCGTCCGACTCGCCCTCGAAATACAGCACGGTATCGACCATGTGCTCAAGCACACGCGGCCCCGCCAGTGCGCCTTCCTTGGTGACATGCCCCACCAGGAAAATCGCGGTGCCACTCTGCTTGGCGTAGCGCACCAGCAAGGCGGCGCTTTCGCGCACTTGCGACACGCCACCCGGTGCGGACTGCAATTGCTCGGTGAAGATCGTCTGGATCGAGTCGATCACCATTACCTTGGGCTTCTCGACCTTGGCGGTGGCAATAATTGTTTCGATGCAGGTTTCGGTCATGACCCGCAGTTTGTCCTGCGGCAGGCCCAGACGGCGGGCGCGCATGGCCACCTGCTGTTGGGATTCCTCGCCGGTGACATACAGCGCAGGCATGCGCTGGGCGATGTTACACAGCGTTTGCAACAGAATTGTCGACTTGCCGATGCCAGGGTCGCCGCCGATCAGCACCACAGAACCATCCACCAGACCGCCACCGAGCACTCTGTCGAGTTCGGCGGAGTTGGTGGAAAACCGCGGGATCTCTTCAACGCTGACTTCAGCCAGGGTTCTGATCTGCGCCTGTGAGCCGGTCCAGCCGGTGCGCCCGCTGGGAGGCGCTGCGGCACCGCTTTCTATCATGGTTTCGACCAGTGTGTTCCAGGCGCCGCAATCAGCACACTGGCCCGCCCACTTGGGAAATGTCGCGCCGCACTCGGTGCAGCCGTACAAGCGTTTGGCCTTGGCCATGACAACCCCAGTCGTAAAAAACGCCCATGATAACGCAGGTTGCAGCGCCTGTTACCCGTGCAGCGGACCACGACTTTCAAAACCTTATAAAACTTACACAGACCGCCTCGGTCGATTAAACGTAGACCGGGCGGCAAGAGCACGACTGGGCTACACTCAACTGGATCAAATTTATCTGTTACAAGGAATTACCCATGAGCGTGCTTACAGAATTCAAGGCATTCGCAGTCAAAGGTAACGTGGTCGATATGGCCGTCGGTATCATCATTGGCGCGGCATTCGGCAAAATCGTTTCATCGTTCGTCGGCGACGTGATCATGCCACCACTGGGCCTGCTGATCGGCGGCGTGGACTTCAGCGACCTGGCAGTCACCCTGCGCCCTGCGCAAGGCACAGCGCCTGCGGTGTTGCTGGCGTACGGCAAGTTCATCCAGACCGTCATCGACTTTATCATCGTCGCGTTCGCGATCTTCATGTGCGTCAAGGCCATCAACCGCCTCAAGCGCGAAGAAGCCAAGACCCCAACCCTGCCGCCAACGCCTTCCAAGCAGGAAGTGTTGCTGAGCGAGATTCGCGACCTGCTCAAGGAACAGAACCAACCGGCAGCGCCTGTTACTGTGGACCCTGCTCGTCCGCTGTAATTGGAAGCCTGAAAAACAGGCTTCTGCCCGGAGGGCTTAGGGGGCGGACCGGGCGACGCTTCGCTCTGGATTCTGGCTGAAGGCCGTGGGAGCGGACTTGTCCGCGAAGAGGCTTTACATCCGCAGAATA
>NZ_ATDK01000293.1 GCF_000444135.1 Pseudomonas avellanae BPIC 631 | reverse complement strand
AAAGCGTCATAGCAATGGCCTGCGCTTTTCTGTGGCTACCAATGTGAAACGGGAACAGACCCTAGAAAAAATTGTCGGGCAAGCGTTGTATGTTAAGTGTCAGTTAATTATAAGTCGGGACGTTTTGCTTATATCGCGCGCACGGTTTCGCAAGGCGCTGATTAATCATCAGAACAGGCGAAGGTGAGCGCAAACTATCTCAGGTCCAGAAATGCAAAGCGGTCATAAAGCAGCGCGCAGGGCCGGGCAGAGGCGCAGCGACCGGGCAGGCAGCGTCCAGGGCAGGTGATGCCCAAGGGGTAAGCGGCCAGCGCAACGGTGATGTGGCACGGTACGAGTAGGGCACAGCCAGATTCCTTTCCTGGTGAGACGCGAGACTTGTGATCCGGCGCCTGCACTGTTTGTGGACGCTCTCGCATCCGTGGACTGCATTTGGTGCGTGTGGGCACCCCTTGAATGCAGCGTGCACCATTGGTTTATGGCACGAGCGTTCCACTTGAAAGAACTGTGCCAATTTGTGTCTTTTTGTATCTGGAGGGGTACATTTTTCTTTAGCTGTAAGCCGCAAGCTGCAAGTGCCGAGCTGCGAGGCAGAAGGTTTTAGTTGGCGGGAAGGAAAGGCAGGAAGCCGCCCGTTGGCAGGGCGGCTTGGGAGGCGGTGTAAATTACCAGAACGCAGCAGGCGCGCTGAGGGCTTTGCTGAACACTTCAATAGCACGTTCGACATCTGCCTGCGTGGTGTAGCGGCCCAAGCTGACGCGTACGCTGGCGAGCGCTTTCGCTGAGTCCATGCCCAAGGCAAGCAGTACATGCGAAGGCGCATTGCTCGCCGAGTTGCACGCCGACGTCGAGGACAACGCCAGGCTGTGGGACAACTGCGAGCTGGTAAAGCCGCTGCGGGTGATGCACAGGTTGAGCGTGTGCGGGATGCGCTGTTCAGGGCTGCCATTGAGTTGCACGTCCGGCAGGGCCAGCAGGCCTTCACGCAAATGACAGCTCAGTTCTTCGATGCGACGATTTTCAGCTTCGGCCTGACTGATCGCCAACGCAAAGGCGGTGCCCATGCCGACGATCTGATGCGTCGCCAGCGTGCCCGACCGAAAACCGCCTTCGTGCCCGCCGCCGTGGATTTGCGCCTGTAACAGCGAATGAGCACGCGGGCCTACATACAGCGCGCCGATGCCTTTGGGGCCATACGCCTTGTGCGCGGAAAAGGACATCAGGTCTACAGCGAGGGTCGCCAGATCAACCTTTACCTTGCCCACCGCCTGCGCCGCGTCTACATGAAACAGCGCGCCGTGTTCGCGCACGATAGCGCCAATACGGGCGATATCAGTCAGCGTGCCCAGCTCGTTGTTCACCAGCATCAGCGACACCAGCAGCGTGTCTTCGCGCAGCGCAGCCTGAACCGCCTGCGGCTGGATCAGGCCTTGGGCGTCCGGTTTCAACCAGGTAACCGGAAAGCCCTGACGCTCCAGCGTGCTGACGGTATCGAGCACCGCTTTGTGCTCCAGAACACTGGTAATGATGTGCCGCCGCTGCGCGCTGCTGTCGTGAGCGATGCCCTTGATCGCCAGGTTGTTGGACTCCGTGGCACCGGATGTCCAGACGATAGTCTGCGCAGGTGCACCCACCGCATCGGCCACCTGACGCCGTGCCAGCTCGACCGCCTGCCGCGCAACCTGCCCATACCCGTGCCCGCTGGACGCCGGATTACCGAAATGACCTTCGCGGCCCATACAGGCCACCATGGCTTCGATGACCTGTTCATCAACAGGCGTGGTAGCGGCGTAATCCAGATAAAGCGCAGGTGTGGTCATGGGCAAATTCACTTCGTGATCGGGTCAGAATCAGGGGTTAGCCTCGCAAGGCTGATGATGTGAAAGGTTACTGATCCCGAGGCGAAAATTTTTTGATATTTGCCCGGATATTGGCGTCGAATGCGAAAAATTATTCGCTTGTGTTTGGATTAATACGATTAAAAATTCTAGGATGTCGCTTGATGCGTAATTTCATGACCAGACAGGCATTCCCACGCAGAGCGCTCATCGCATGCATCGGTTCTGAAGATTCCGCAGAGTGAGCTTCTGCCCGGAGGGCGTGGGAGCGAACTTGTTCGCGAAAGGGCCGGTACATTCGCTGAAAATGTATCGTTTGAACTACCGTCTTCGCGAACAACGCAGATCGCTGCCCCAATTTCACTCAGGAACCACCCATGGACAAGTTCGACCGGGCAATCCTCGACATCCTGCAAACCGACTGCACCCGCTCCGTCGCCGACATTGCCGAGCGCATCGGCCTGGGCAGCACCGCGTGCTGGCGCAGAATCCAGAAGCTGGAAGAGTCGGGCATCATCGACCGACGCGTCGCATTGCTCAATCCGCAGCAATTGAACGTCTCTGTCAGCGTCTTCGCCGCCATCCGCACCAACCAGCACAACGCCGCCTGGCTTGAAAAATTCCACGCCGCCGTCGGCGAACTGCCCGAGGTCGTCGAGTGCTACCGCATGGCCGGTGACACCGACTACATGCTGCGCATAGTTGTAGCCGACATCGCAGGGTACGACGCCGTCTACAAACAGCTGATCAGCATTCCCGGCATCAGCGACGTCAGCTCAAGCTTTGCCATGGAACAGATCAAATTCACCACCGGCCTGCCGCTGCAATACGCATCATTCGGCGGCTAAGCACCGCCACGCTCATCAATTGAATCGAACCCTCAGCCCCCCGCCACGTCCACTTTCTTTGGCAAATGAAAAAAGTGGCTGACATGACGACCGATCCCATACTCACCAACACCGTACCCAAAGAAGACCCCGCCAGCGCCAGGCTCGGTCAGTACGACCGCGAAGCCGACCCGGTCCTCGCCATGAACGCCAACAAACACGGCGCCGGCGCGAAAAAGGGCGACGAAGTGAAGGCGCGTACAGAGGACGATGAGGCCTACGAAGACGACGAGCCGGAAGTGTATTCGGATGATCCGGACATCGTGGCGGACGAGGGCGGCGGTGTTTCACCGGGGTGAGGCAGCACGAATATGGCGTTCAGGTGGTGTAGCAGCTCAAAGGTGTGCAGCGGCCAGCGTTCTTAACTTGGCAGGCTGCACGCCGAGCAGGTTGCCTGCTTCACGCAGCAGCATCCGGCCACTCAGGGTTTCGGTCAATACAGCCTTACTCAAACGCGTACTGTTTTTGGCCGTTGCATTGCGGTAGTAATCCCCAGCCCCGCCTTTCTCGTCCCGGAATGCTTTCAGAATCTTCTGGTAATACGCGCCGTATTGTTCTTGGGTTACATATCCCAGGTCCATAGCGCGTCGACCAATGACAAGTTTGCTGACATGGAACCGCGAGGCGAGCGTGGCCAGATTACTCTCCCACTCAATACTGGCGTTCCATACGGTACGAAAGAGCGCTTCGGGCACAAGAAACTCACCTGCCACCGCATTACAGAATTGCTCTTCCTCTCGACCGTTAGCAGTACCTGCATCAGAGACGCCGCTGCTGCCAATCCAGATATGAGCGAGTTCATGCATCAACGTGAATAGCCGAGCTGTTGGAGCATCAGAGCTGTTGATGAACACCACCGGTGCCAGCGGGTTACTGATGGCGAAGCCTCGAAATTCACTGACTTCCAGCTTCCGGTGTGTGTTGCCCAGCGCAATGCCACTGCGCATAACAAGCACACCAGCCACTTCGGCAGCATCAATCAGCGCGCGGCTGTATTTATCGTAATCGAGGCGGGATTTTTCCGGATCGACGCCCAGGGTTTGCCGAATATCGTTCACAACCGTCTTCACCGACGTCCGGCTGTCAAAGCGACCCACGAATGGAAGAGGCTGACGCTCCTGCACATGGAGGTATTCCAGATACCAGTCCTGTTTGCGGATCGCGTCTTTTACTGTGTCCAAAAGCTCCAGACTAGGCCGCAATGGTGCCGAGTTACCGACCGTGCGCAGGTCTGGCAGCGGAAGCTGCTCAACAGGAGGCTGAAGCAGGAACAGGTAGCCGAAAGGAACGTGCGCGACGCTTGCCCATTTTTGGGCTTGCAGAAAGGTTGGCCTTGCCTCGCCCGATTCCCATTCCTCGACCCGCTCAGGCTTTACGGGCAGCTTTCTAGCGACCTGTGCAGCAGAAAGCCCCGCACGTTCTCGGGACCACGTGAGGATGCTTGGATTAACAAATGCGGCTTGGCTCATGGCGAATTCGGAACGTCAGAGAAGGCTGTCTGAGCTGATCCATGCGCGGGCTGTCAGGCATTGCCTTCTCCTTGGCGATATCACGCACCGCAGAGCGCGGCACATGCTCGTACATTATGGGCTGACACCGTCACGGTCAACGACAGCGGCGTTGGGTTATGAGCGCAATGATGAACCTGATAATCCGTAGCGTGTAGGTAAATAGTTACCTCATTCACTATTCCAGCCAAGCATTCAAGGACGTGAAGCAATCTCGTCCAGATGATTCAGCAAATCCAGCGGGTCCTCGTACACCCTCAAGGCACCCGCCCGCTCAAGCTCGCCGATGTCATAGCCACCCGAGAGCAGGCCGACGCCGGTCGCCTTGCAGCGACGCGCCGCCAGCATGTCCCAGATCGCATCGCCGATCACCAGGCATTCATCAACCGGAGCGCCGATCTTCTTCGCTGCCGCCAGGAACAGGTCCGGGTCCGGCTTGCCGTAACTCACGTCATCGCGCGTAACAATGTTGATCTTATTGATTTCCAGCTTCAGCGCCTTCAGATTGATCGTCGCCGTATCAATCCCGCCGCTCGTGGCGATGCACCACTTGAGGTTTTCCTTGTCGAGCGTCTCAAGCAGCTCGACCGCACCCGGCAGCGCAATGATCTGATGCTGCAAACGCTCGTACGCCTGCGCATGCTTTTCGCTGAGCCGCTCGGCTTGCTCATCGGTAATGCTCATGCCGGTTTCACGCGACAACGACTTCAACATCAGCCCGCCGCTCATGCCGATCTTGCGGTGGATACGCCACATCGCGAGCGGGATATTTTCTGCGTCCAGTGCTTCTTTCCAGGCAGCGGCGTTTTGGTAGACGCTGTCGGTCAGCGTGCCGTCGAGGTCGAAGATGAAGGAGGTTTGGGGTCTCATAGGGTTACTCTTTTTGAATTCGGGTTGGCCGTCTGGCGAGGCCTGGAGCCTTGAGCGACACATGAGCGTCGGTGTCGGAAATGCAGCGATCCCGAGTGAGGCCAGGGCTTAGCCAAGGCTTTAAATACGGCGTTGCCAGATGGAGGGAAAAGGGTCGAGTTTTGAGGTCACACGCTTTCGAGTGCTTGATGGGTTGGGGGTTCGATCTTTTGGGCGGGAGGGTGGAGATGACGTTGGAGTTGTTTGCGTTATGCCAAAGGTCCGAAGGCCCTTAAAAAGGCTTCGCCACAACTGCGGCAAGTGCCGACTCTACCCCCATCATCTTTGCTGCTGATGTTTGGCATCTGGCATTCACGAGTCCACTCATTTTTGAAAAGTCGACGGCAAGGTTGCGCTTGAAAATGGGCTCATGATGAGCAATTCGGTTGCGCAGCAGGCGTATCGTTTCCAGATCACCAGCAAATCTCAACCTGTGTTCTGAAACTGATTTTGTCGAGTCCAGGTTAGGAAAAAGCAGAAACAGGTGAGCGTTCCAGATCCTCTGATCATGGCGGCTTGTAAACATTTTCTCCCAGAATACGAACTTGAGTTCGACGACAACGCGATCCGTCGTGCGGCATCGTGCGCGGGAGTTGATCAAATCCTGACGCTGCTGGTACCCAGGTCCTTTCGTCGTGGGGAGGCTATTCTCGAAGTTCCTGTCCCAAGGCCAGTGAGGTCCATAAACCGCCGCAAGCGCTTCTGATACGGCGTTCCTTACCACAACCTCGCAGATATGCAACGGCGTCAGCAACGTGCCAGAAACATAAGCATTCCATGCGTAAAGCTTTACTGCGTCCTCAGGTGAGAGCCCTGCTGCCGCAGCTGCAGACTCGTAGGTTGCAAACCTTGCTGGCGATAGCGCTATGCGTATAGCAGGCGCGACAGATGGAGCAGCGTTGACGACAACCACGAATATCCCTATATTCAGGCTACTAGCCGAGGGAAACGAGGGCGAAAGCCTCCACCCGCGGACATATGAAAGTGATTCACGAAAAGCCCACCCATCGGTGCAATGCTGTTCACTTAAGC
>NZ_ATDK01000292.1 GCF_000444135.1 Pseudomonas avellanae BPIC 631 | reverse complement strand
CGCACGATAGTTGATAATCAGAAGGCTTTTTTTCCCGCGATGGCACTGACGACGCAGAGTGCGACGTAAGTGACAGGGCGAAGTCGGACCTCGTGAGCAAGCTCACCACGGAGGTTTATGCCCCGTCGCCTGTTGCAACTCAGGCCCAGCTTTCCGGGCTCTCCAGGCGTCGAGTATAAAACTGAGCGCTAGCCCCAAGGCAATTCCGCCGCGCGGCTTTCGCCGGCGGCGGAGTGCATCAAGCGGCGGTATTCAGATAACGGCCAACCGGTTTGTTGCCCTCGGTGTCATACCTTTCGCCCAAGGCGGCGATCATCTTGCTCAGGGCCTGGGCGGCGACCTGATTGGTGCTGGTCGTTTCGCTGTTGCTGTCACTCTGTTTGAGCGCTGCGGACAATTCTGAAGCACTGATGCTGTTGTCACTGTCGCTGTCCAGTGCACTGAACAGGGCGGCGCTGTCGGTGCTGCCAGATGTGCTCATCTGCGCAGGCGGTGGTCCGGCAGGCGGTTGTTGCGCTTGCAGGCTGGCGGTCAACTCGTCAAGGCTGACAGTGCCGTCCTTGTTGGTGTCCAGCGCATCAAACACTTCACTGCTGCTGGCGCTGCTGCCGGCGCTGGTCAGGCCAGCACTCAGTTCTGCGCTGCTGATCGCACCGTCACCGTCGCTGTCCAGCGAGTTGAGCAGGTCGTCTGCCACATCGGTCGCCGGTTGCATGGGCGGTGGCGGCGGTGGTGTCATGGCCGCCAGTTCGTCAGTATCGAGGCTATCATCGTCGTTGCTGTCCAGATCACTGAACGCCTTGCTCAGGCTGACGGTGATGCCATCCTTGCTGTCAGACGAGAGGGCCGAACTCAGCTCGTCCTTGCTGATGCTGCCATCACCATCGGTGTCGAGCTTTGCCAGCAGCTCTTCCTGAAACTTCTTGTTGCTGGTGGCTGATGTGCTACTGGTCGAACTGGTATAGCTCGAAAAACTGCTGCTGATTCCACTGATCATTGATCTCACTCCCCTGAGATGGAAATAGCCGGTCACGGTGTACCGGCTTGTAAAGCCTCGGGGTGTCAGTTGTCGTGGTGATGTAGGGTTTGTACGGGGCGCGATACACAATCGGTCAAAGGCGCGGCAGGTCCAGCACCGCCGTCAGGCCGCCGCCTGGGGTCTGCGCCAGCGACAGCTGCCCGCCGATGCGTCGCGCAGCTTCGCGGGCGATACTCATGCCCATGCCGATGCCGCCGGAGTTGCGATTGCGCGAACTCTCCATGCGATAGAACGGTTCAAATACCGTCTCGTGAAACTCAGGTGCAATGCCCGGTCCGTGGTCAACCACCGACACGCGCACGCGGTCTGCGCTGTCTTCAATCACGATGTGCGCGCTGCCGGCATAGCGCAGCGCATTGTCGACCAGATTCTGCAGGCACGAGCGCAGCGCCATCGGTTGCGTCCTAAGAGGTGTGCACTGGCCTTCGTATTGCACGTCGTCGCCATTGTCCTGGGCATTTTCGGCCTGTGATTCAATCAGCGCCTGCAGGTCAAACTGCTGCAAGCCTTCGGTTCGCCTATGTTCGTTGAGGTAGGCGAGCGTGGCATCGAGCATGCTGATCATGTCGTTGAGGTCCTGGGTCATCTGCCCATGAAGCTTTGGCTCCTCAATCTGCTCGACGCGCAGTTTGAGCCGCGACAGCGGGGTACGCAGGTCATGCGAGACTGCCGCCAGCATGCGTCCGCGCTGCTGCATCTGTTCGCGCACTTTGCTTTGCATCAGGTTGAACGTCTGCGCGGCCTGACGCGCCTCCCTGGGGCCGCTGATCTCCAGTGGCGGGTTGTCGAGGTCGTCACTCAGGCGCTCGGCGGCTTCACTGAGTCGCTGTATCGGACGGCTGAGTGCCTTGGCGCCATACCACGCGGCGATGATCATGGTAATGAACTGAAAGAGCAGCACGATCGCCGGCCCCCCCAGAATCGGTGGCCTGTGCATCGGTCTGTCATCGAACTGGCCATGCTCAGGGTTGAAGTCGGGCCTGGGCGGCGGCATGGGGCGCATGCCGTACTGCGTGAACCAGATGAAGGCCAGCAGGTGCGCCAGCAGAATAGCCAGCAGTGCGCCGCCAAACAGCCGCGCAAACAGTGTGTCGAACCTGCGAATCAACCCAGCTCCCTGGCATCGAACAGATAGCCTTCACCGCGCACGGTCTTGATCAACTGCGGATTCTTCGGGTCGTCGCCGAGTTTCTGGCGCAGGCGCGAAACCAGCAAATCGATACTGCGGTCGAACGCCTCTATCGAGCGGCCTCGGGCAGCATCGAGCAACTGCTCGCGGCTCAGTACCCGGTGCGGTCGTTCGAGAAACACGCGCAACAGGCGAAACTCGGCGTTGGAAAGCGGCACTACCAGACCGTCGGCGGCTGTCAGCTGACGCAAGACGCTGTTCAGGCGCCAGGCGTCGAAACGAATGGTCGTGCGCTGATCGCTGCGTTCGTCGCGCACCCGGCGCAGTATGGTCTGAATGCGCGCGACCAGCTCGCGCGGTTCGAACGGCTTGGCCATGTAATCGTCGGCACCCAGCTCCAGGCCGATGATCCGGTCAGTCGGTTCGCAACGGGCGGTCAGCATCAGGATCGGGATGTCCGAGGTGCTGCGCAACCAGCGGCACAGCGACAGGCCGTCTTCACCGGGCAGCATCAGGTCGAGCACCACCACATCGAAGGTTTCATCAGTGAGTGCCTGACGCATCTGCGTGCCGTCGGTGACGCCACGGGCATTGATGTTGAAGCGCGTCAGGTAGTCGCAAAGCAGTTCGCGAATGGCCACGTCGTCATCGACGATCAGCGCCCGCACGCTCCAGCGCTGGTCGGTCGATGTGGCATCAAGGGTGTTGTCGGGAAGTGCTTGCATAGTGCGTCTGTCGCCTGCGTGTGCCGCCGTTGTCTGGCCGCGGTGGAAGATCAACGCTGCCGCTCATGCTACTTCGCCGTGAGGCTCGGCGGTAGGGTGACGTTAGCCAATGTCCGGCGGATGTCCTGAATGTATCAATACTGATACACATGATGTCATTGAGTTCACGTGAACGCTTACTCCATAAAAAGACGCCTGTCCAGCTAGTACTTCTACTAGTAACGCGACGCGCCAATAAAGCTCTAGGGTGTCCACAGGACGCAAAACCGTGACGTCTATTATTGTTCAGGTTCTGCGCATCGCTGCCAGCGTTGGCCGCAACTTATCGTTATGGAGAACGAGAAATGTATTCACCCAAGGAAGAGTCTGCCCGGCAGACCCGTAAAAACTGGCTCGCCAAGCGCCAGGCACATCTTGACCAGGAAGATCCGAGAATGCCTGTGCTGGAGGCTCTGGGTATTTTAGGCCCGATACCAGGCGACATGAGAAACCTGTGGCCGGTGAGCGAGTGGAACAACCCGCTTGTGGTTAGCGTCCCGGCTTCAGCGCCTGTGGAGATGGGCGTTGGGGACACGATTACATTTTTTCTCGACGATGTGGAATTGGACATAATCCCACTTAACACGTTTGATGATCTGCGGTATTCCATAGCGGCGAATCTTATCAACAGCGGGAAACCGTACGAGGTGTGGTACCAACATTATAGCAATTTGCTCGGTAATACCATGTTGTCCATACCGTTTGTGCTTGATGTGGATTATCAGGCACCCAATCGAAACCAGACAGGCGCACCGGCTGTGCTCCCGGATGATGTGGCAAGCGATGGTTTGACACTGGGATATCTGGACACCCATTCGTTTTTGGACATCACAGTGCCTCGTTCCAGCGACATTATCGCGGGAGACACGGTCACGATTTCCTGGGTTCCGGTGGTTGCCAGGTCTTTCCGACAAGACTTCACACCGATAACAAGCAAGGTTGTCACTTGGCCAGATGTTATAGCCGGAATTGACCCGGTTGTCCACATTGACTCTGCACTTATAAAAGGTTTAGTGCAGGGAAAAATCGGGATATATTACCGCTATATTGACCGGACCGGTAATATGGGGCAGTTCTCACCCGCCACAGTCCTGCAGGTTGACCTGACGCCTGCGCCAGACGGCCTTCAGGCTCCAAAGGTTTTTCTGGCCGAAGGTGACGGGATCGACCGGGCCGATGCTCAGTTAGGCGTCGAGGTCGAGATACCTGAGCCCATTTATGACAACCCCCAGCCGGATGACCAGATAGAAGTCATATGGGAGGGCACACCCGTCTCTGCCGTTCCGTTGGATACTTTTCCGATGTATATCCCGATAGATTGGCCTACGCTTTCGGTGAACGGTGCGCTGAACAAACGTAGTTTCAAGGTGAGTTACAACGTTGTGCGGGGTGCTTTATCAACACCGTCGCCTGATCTTGATGTCACGGTTGACTTTACCGTGGCAGGTCCCGCACCGGATCCTTCAACCCCGGGTCCGATAAATTCCGCACTTCCTGCTATTGTCGTGAACAGTCGCGAAGTGCCACCAGTAGACAATGTGTTGGGTAATGCCGATAAAGGCCTGCCCGCGACAGCTCAATTGCCCAATAACCCGTTTGCATCAGGGGATATTCTGCGGCTCTGCTGGGGGGATTTGAAGCCGCACGTCGCTGAGTTTGAAATTACAACGGAAGGCCCGACCGACGTTATCGAGTTTTTGATTCCCTGGGATGCCATAGAGCGCGGTGGCTATAACGACCGGTTGCCTGTTTATTACAGCACCTGGAACGGTGTGAACGAGCAGGAATCCGAACATATCGAAGTGGATGTCAGAATTGTCGATATCACCGGGCTGCCTGACGTCGGGTTTCCGGATCGCTTCCTCCCCCCTGCCGGGCCTACTCCCGTTCCGATCATCAATTGCTGTTCTTTACCGTGGAACGGTATCAAAATAGATATTCCCTTCGACCAGACTAATATGGAAGCCGGCGACAATGTGATAATTAAGTGGCAGGCCTATGGAGACCGGGAAGGGACATCTCCCATTGACGGTACTTACCATGAGTTTGAACCTATCCCCTTGGCAGCGGATCATCAGTATACGGGTATCCCGTTTGTTATTCCCTATGCGGACCTTGTCGAACCGGTTATTACCGTTGGCAGTGGTCGAGTGACCTACACGTTGAAAAAGGCAAATGGACAACAGGGCGAGCACTCAACACTTACTATTATTGCCCGAGTGGCGGGGACGGGCTTGTGTTCGGAGTCGTTTCCTGGAGTCTGCAGCGCTTTTGTTGGCGATGGCTCAGGCAGCACGGTTTGATAACGCGGTCATTGGGTGTAGGCAGCGGTTCTGATGCAATGAGCTATTCAATTGCGTGTTTTATTCAGGTGTGGGTGGGCGAAAGGAAGCCGGGAAACGCTCGCTTATCAGAAGGGCAGACTTTTACAGTTGGCAGGTACGAAGTTTGATAGGCGTGATAATGCTGTGGGAATAGTCCTACAGCATTATCGGAAAGGGCCTGCATTAGGCCTGGAGATGTGCTTGTAGGATGCGCGGCCTCTTCATAGGTATTCGGCACATTTGTACCGAGTATGACGATTCGACCTACACGATTTCTGGATTGAAGGAAGCGCACGATGTTGCCTCGAAACCTGTATGCACCACTAAGCCCTTTACCCGTTGCTCTTCATTGCGCATCACTTGCCTCTCTGTTGCTGATCAGTAACTCCCTGATCGCTGCACCTGTTCCCGTCATCAATGAAGTGGTGAACATTGATCAATTCAGTCTTGCCAACGATTACGCATTGTCAAACGGCGCAACCCTGAATGTGAAAAGTGGCAGCCAGCACGGCAGGCTTACTGCGACAGGCTCCACGCTGAACATTTCAGCCGGGTCGGCTATTGCGTCTGCCGCCGTTCGCAACGGCTCCGGGATAACCATGAATGGTGCGGCAATCAGTAATGGTCTGGAAGTCAATAACAGCACCGCGACAATCTCCGGCAGCACTATTGCGAGTGCCGCAGGCAACGGCCTGCTTATAAATCGCCAGCGCAACTTGACAACGGGTTCGGGCGTAAGCCTGACCAACAGCTCCAGCAGCGGCGCACTGTCAGGTGCGTTGGTTACGCACTTCAGTCAGCTTGAACTGATCGGCTCGCAATTGGCGGGTACCAGCATCAACGGCGTAGGTTTGCGCCTTAACGCCGGCGCCGCGCAGGCCAGCGCCAGCAGCATCGTCGGCACGGCGAATGGCGTTGCAATCAGTTCCGAGGATGACTACACAGAGGCGTCGCTGAAGCTGGACAGCACGCAGGTGGTCGGGCAGGTGGGGGCCGCGATCCGGATTGCCCCGTTGATATCAAGGTTGCCGGGCTCCGTTGTGGCCATAGATGTCGGCAACGGTTCTACCCTGACGGGTGGCAACGGCAATATGCTGGAAGTCACCGGCGCCTCCTCAGCCGTGATGAATGTGTCGGCAAGCCGCCTGAATGGCAACGTGCAGGTCGAATCCGCGAGCACCGTCACACTCAATCTCGACAACAGCAGCATGACGGGGGATGTACTCGCCGAGCCGGGTGCGCTCGCGGATGTACTGCTCGACAACAACTCAGTGCTGACCGGGCGCCTGGAGAACACCCGCAGCGTCGCCATCAACAATGGCGGGCAGTGGGCCATGATCGGCAACAGCGCAGTGGCCGATCTGAACATGAATGGCGGTGCGGTCCGCTTTGGCGATGCAGCCGGGTTCTACACATTGTCGGTCGCCAGCCTGTCTGGCAATGGCACCTTCATCATGGATGTGGATGTTGGCGCGGGTCGCACGGACTTTCTCGACATCACCGGCAGTGCGACCGGCAGTCACTCCCTGCTGATTGGCAGCACCGGCACTGATCCATCTGTCGACACCAGCCTGCATGTGGTGCGCGCAGGTGCCGGTGATGCGCAATTTTCTCTGGTGGGCGGCGCGGTCGACCTCGGTGCCTGGTCTTACGATCTGGTCAAGCAGGGTGCCAACGACTGGTACCTTGACGCGCAGACCCGCAAGGTCAGCCCTGCTGCTGCCACTGTAGTCGCGTTGTTCAACACGGCACCCACCGTGTGGTACGGCGAGCTGACGTCACTGCGCACACGCATGGGCGAACTGCGTCACAACGGTGGCCAGTCGGGCGCGTGGATGCGCACCTACGGTAACAAGTTCAACGTCTCCGATGCGTCAGGTTTCGGCTATCAGCAAACTCAGCAGGGCTTTTCGCTGGGCGCGGACGGCAAAGTCCCGATGGGTGACGGGCAATGGCTGGCAGGTGTGATGGCAGGGCAAAGCAGTTCAGACCTGAGTCTGGACCGTGGTGCCAGCGGCAAGGTCGACAGTTACTATGTCGGTGCTTACAGCACCTGGCTGGACAGTGACACGGGCTACTACTTTGATGGCGTGCTCAAGTTCAACCGTTTCAATAACAAGGCCCGCGTCAACCTGAGTGACGGCACCCGTACAAAAGGCGATTACAGCAATTCGGGTGTCGGTGCGTCGCTGGAGTTCGGACGCCATATCAAGCTGGACAATAGTTACTTTGTAGAGCCCTACAGCCAGTTGGCTGGCATGGTCGTCGAAGGCAAGGATTACACACTGGACAACGGCATGCGTGCCGAAGGCGGGTTGACCCGCTCACTGCTGGGCAAACTCGGTGCGACGACCGGGCGCAACTTCGATCTCGGTCAAGGCAGGACTGTCCAGCCCTATGTGCGTGCAGCCTGGGCTCACGAGTTCGCCAACAACAATAAGGTGCAGGTCAACGACAACGTTTTCAATAACGACTTGTCGGGGTCGCGTGGCGAACTGGGTATCGGCGTATCCGCCTCACTGTCCGAGCGCTTGCAGCTACATGCCGATGTCGAGCACAGCAAGGGTGACAAAATAGAGCAGCCCTGGGGTGCCAGTGTGGGCATCCGTTACAACTGGTAATTATCAGAAAAGCAAAAAGGTAGGTCAGTAATGACGTCCCTTTTTTTGGTGCGCCAGGCATGGCGCGTTGCGCGCAAGCGCAACCAGCTTGGCTGTGGTGGCCTCGCTGGTGACTTGGAGGTGAAAGTCCTCTACACACCCGGCAAGGGGAAGTGTTAGCCAGAGGCAAGGGGGGCGCGGGTGACTGCGAATCTGAAGGAAGCCCGAGGCAAAATGCTGGCCTGACGAACAGGAAGCGGATAGAGGCGGCACAGCGGGGTAAGGTAGCCAAAATTGCCAAAGCCCGATACTTGCACGGAACGCTGTGACGTAGATCCGGCAGGCATAAGCAGGAAGGTCGCGCGAATTATTCTGGGAGATCTGTAGGTTTGCCGCTGTGCTACCGAGCGTCGAGAGGCGACGGGATGAAGCTACAGAAGTCAGCTGAAGCCGTAGTAAGTGACGAGTAACCACGTCACCAAGGGTCGAACAGGTTATGCCGCCAGCAGGCGTCAGAGTCTCGTCGAATGTTGAAGCACAGAATATTCTCCAAGAGAAAACTGTTACCCCAAGTCCCGGACGGTATCCGAGGATGACGGCTGACTGGGCGCAAACATCGGCGGCGTCTGTGACGTGGACGAACGCGGAGCCGGGCACGCTGATGGAGCGGGTGCTTGCACCGGCGAACCTCAAGCGTGCGTATCAACGTGTGGTCAGCAACCAGGGAGCGCCGGCTGCCGATGGCATGACGGTCGCCCAATTGGCAGGCTACGTGAAACAGTATTGGCCCACCCTCAAGGCCCGATTGCTGGCCGGTGAGTATCACCCACAAGGTGTGCGCGCCGTCGAAATCCCCAAACCCATAGGCGGAGCTCGTCAACTGGGCATCCCCAGTGTAGTGGGCCGCCTGATCCAGCAGGCGTTGCTGCAACAGCTCACGCCGCTCTTCGGCCCGCTGTTCTCGGACTACAGCTTCGGCTTTCGTCCGGGCAGAAGCGCTCAACAAGCCATCGAATCCGCTCGCGACCATGTGGCAGCCGGAAATCGCTGGTGCGTGGAACTTGATCTGGAGAAATTCTTTGATCGGGTCAATCACGACATTTTGATGGCTCGCTTAGCGCGCCAAATCGAAGATAAGCGGGTGCTCCGACTGATTCGCCGCTTCCTTGAAGCTGGTGCTACGTCGGGCGGGATCGTCAGCCGACGGCAGGAAGGGACGCCGCAAGGCGGCCCGCTCTCGCCGTTGCTGTCGAATATCCTGCTCAATGAACTCGACCGTGAGCTTGGGCGGCGTGGCCATCGTTTTGTGCGCTATGCCGACGACGCAAACATTTACGTGCGTAGCCGTCGTGCTGGCGATCGAGTGCTGGCCGCTGTTGAGCGCTTTCTGAATCAGCGTCTAAAACTGACGTTGAACCGGGAAAAGAGCCGCGTGGCACGGCCTTGGGTCTGCGATTATTTGGGTTACGGGATGAGCCGGCATCAACAGCCGAGGCTGAAAGTGGCGACCATGAGTTTGGGGCGCTTACGCGACCGGCTCATAGAGGTGCTACGCGGAGCGCGGGGGCGCAAGATGGCTACGATTATCGAGCGATTAAATCCCGTACTGCGCGGTTGGGCTGGATATTTAAAGCTCAGTCAGAGCAAGTCACCGCTTGAAGATCTGGATGGCTGGGTACGACGCAAGCTTCGCCGTGTCCTCTGGCGCCAATGGAAGCAGTCCTCGACGAGGGCGCGCAACCTGATGCGTCTGGGAATCAACCAAGGTCGTGCCTGTAAATCCTCGACCAACGGCCAAGGCCCGTGGTGGAACTCGGGGGCGTCGCATATGAATCACGCGCTGCCAAAGAAGCTGTGGGACGGGCTCGGACTTGTCTCAATACTGGATACGATAAACCGGCTTAATCGCATAGCCTGAACCGCCGTATACGGAACCGTACGTACGGTGGTGTGTGAGGACGGCGTGTGTGAACCCGCCTCCTGCTCGATTCGCGGCTGTCCGGGTATTGTCAACTAGCAGTTGTGTGAGTCGTCCGGGCGGGCGGTAACGTGTTGAAGTGGGCTGGCCCTTGAAAAGGGTATTCATGGAGCAGAGCTGGATTTCAAGGAGCCCGAATATGACAGTGCCTCAACTGTACACGCGTATCGTCCGGTGGCTGAGCGGCAAGAGTAAGCGCTTGTTCAGGCAGAGCCCGGGTTATGCTGCTCCGATCCTGATTGGTCTTCTGCCCGACGATCCACAGTGGGGTGAGCAGGGTCTGTTGCCGATGGAACATGCCTATGATCCACTGCCCGTACAGATACCCGCCTGGAATTACGACAATGTGATTTCTTTTAAGGTGACGCTCCAGGTTTATTGGGACGCGAACACGCTGGTCTACGAGAAGGTCTGGCCAGGTGCCGATTTTCCGACATTGCCCCCTGACGACCTTCGTTTCGACCTGCCGGTAAGGTATCTCCTGCCTGGCACTCACGTAATGCATTATCAGGTAACGGAATGGACCGGCAATGTCGGGGATTCAGAGCCCCGGCCTGTGACGATCGATCTGACTGCCCCGGTACTGGCTGCCAATCAGGGGCCATTGAAGTTTGATACCTCCAGGATTACCTTCGAGTATCTCGCAAGCCACGACGATAGCGTCAGTGCCATTATTGAGTCATACCGTGGAGGAGCTCCCGGTGACGCTGTGACCTGGTACTGGAGCCGCGATCCCTTTGCATTCGGTGATGACGATATCGTTTCGACCAGGCCGCTGGTTGCGCACGAGATCAGCAATTCTGTGACGCTGGTATTCACTGGAGACATGATTCGAGCACGTGGTGACGGGGTGCGCTATGCGTTTTATCGCCTGACAGATCGCGCAGGGAACGCATCCTCATATTCACTGCCGGTCAAGCTTGATGTTGCAGCCCAGCCTGTCCCGCGTGTACTGCCGCCACCGAGAATCAAGGGGGCGTCCGGCTCGGCAAGCTACAGTACCCTCAACCCGTTGAGTGCTACCAATGGCGCTATCGTGACAATACCGGCCAACGCTGACATTCGTCCTGGTGACCTTATTGCTGTCCAGTGGGCCGAGCCAGGCAGTACCGGGGCCTACCGAACAGACCAGCCGGAAGCTGCCAACCCTCTCGAGTTCAGGATTCCGGCTGGCCGGATTCCCCAGCATTTTGGCAAAACACTTCCTGTTTATTACGAGGTCACGGAGCCGAGCGTCGAAGAACCACATGTGTCAAACAGTCATGCCCTTACTGTATCGAGGATGAGCGGTTTTCCAGTGGTGCAATGCGACAAGGTGTCGGGCGGAAGATTGGCGCTGAGCAGCATCGACGAGGGAGGGCGTGCACTGTTCACACTGGAGACCTGGACCTTCATGGGGACGGACCAGTTCGTCAATCTTGAAGTGAGCGCGCTTAACGACGACGGTCAACAGCTCATCGTTCCGGTGCTGAGCGAATACCCGGTGCCGTCGACCGGCTCAATAATGAGCGCCGGTTATATCAACAAAGTGGATCTGCAACGTTTCAAGGTTGGTGGGCCAGTGGATATCATAGTAGGTGTAAGCTTCGATCAGAAACTCAGTTGGCAGGCGTTTCCTAAACTCACGCCGACGTTGTACAGCTGACGTAGTCACAGCGTGATTGCATCTGCAAGTCGCTCTGCTATTTGTAGGTAAGCGTGAAGCTCAGTGCGCCTTTGGCCTTGCCTGGGCGTACTTCGCTGCTGGCTCCAAGCTGATAGAAGCGGGCATGAAAGTTCAGTGTGGTGTCGCCTGGCGTAATGGCGATCAACGGGACTTCAGTCTGCAGCTCCATCGGCGTCGAGCCGTCGGCTTTGAGCATTTGAATGCCCACGCCTTTGGCGTCCGAATCGGTGGTCAGGCTGAAAACGCCGCTGTTGAGCGGTCCTTCCGGTTGCGAGCCGTCTACGCCGTCGAGCGTGATGTGGGCAGTCGCCACAAAGCCTCCGCTAGTGTCGGTTTCACAGTTGCTCAGGGCGATACTGAAGGGGATCGGCGTGGTGGTGAAGCCTGGGCCAGTGAAATCTGCGCTGTCCCAATCGCCCAGTTGCACCGCAGCGGCGCTTGTCGGCGTTGCGCCCACACTGCACTGAGCCTGCATGATCGTGCCGGTGACGCCGTATCTCATGATTTTGCCCAGCGAGGTTACGCTCCCCGACCACAGCTCGCTGCCATCCAGGACATTGGGGCCGGCAGGAATCGGCCCGGTCTTGACCAGCGTGATGGAGTTGCTCAGGTGCGTCATTCTGATGGAGGTGAGCATGCGCTGATATTCATTGATGGCCAGAAAAGGCACGGTAGGATTGCCGTCTACCGGCACGAAGCAATTGGCACACGCAGCTGGCGGACCATAGGGCATTCCAAGTTTTACCCTTATGCCGACGCCGGGGATGTTGGTCTGCAGTATCTTGCCAGTGACGTCCTCACCGCCAATCAGGTCCAGTCCGCCTGGATGGACCGGAGCTGTTGCGGTTGCCTGAAACTCCAGTAAAACGGTGCCGTCATTGGTGCAGGCAGCCTCCAGCCCCGCCAGATCGGGAGTGTATGCAGACTCCCCGACGGTGCCGATAACACTGCCTGTTTTGGCGTCGCGGGGGATGTACAGCGTTCCGATGTTGCGCCGGTAATCTTTCATGCCGGGACTCGAAACCCAGAAGCAGTCGTTGGTCGGGTTCTGATTGTCCGGTTCGGCCAAGGCGTTTGTGCCGTGACCGACACTGACGGCGGCCATGGCAAGGATCAGCGCATTCGATGCGTATTTCATGAGAGATTCCTGAGAGGTCGGTGACACATGTGCTTCAGACCTGCGGTCATTGGCTGCACGTCAAGGCCTGCATTCGGTAGCCTTCGGCCAGGGGCATGGCGGCCGGATCGATATGCAGTCGGCATTGGGACCGGTTCTGCTCACCCCAGCTTATGTTGAGGGTTTGGGCCTGCATGCCGGTGGACAGCACCAGCACGCCACCCTGGCCTGCGATGCCCAGCAGGTTTCCCTGTGCGTCGCTGGCCTGAGCACCGAACGGCAGCGGCTTGCCGCTTTCGGTGTGTGCCGTGATGACCATGCGCGTGACGACTCGAGCAGCGAAGGTGGTCTTGATCACGGCGCCGCGAGCGGGCACCACCTGCGCGCTGCCGTTATCGATTTCGATCTCCGGGCCGAGCTGATCGGTTTGCAGTTCGATGTGGTTGTAACGGTACGGACGCAAATAGGGCACCAGCGCGTAACCTCGGCTGTTTGTCTCGACCCCGATGGCGTTGCGTATGCCAACGCCAGAGGTGCCGGGCACTTCAACCAGCGCGACGGTTTCACCCAGATTCGGGCCCAGTTCGACACCCTCTGCGTGCAGCAAGAGGGCGCCGCTGGCATTGACTGATGTGCTGCGGTAATCGTTACCCTGAGTCAGGCCCGCTCCGAAACTGGCAACCGGTGCTTGATAGCCGACTGCCAGGCCTGCGCTTTGCTGGCGGCCGTCATCGTTGCTCAGGCTGGTTCGGTAATTGAGGCGGTTTTCGTCAAGGCTGCCGCTCAGGCTGGCCCGCTGACTGTAGCGTTCACCGCTGTTTTGCATATCGAAAGTGGCATTGCTCGAATGACCAATGTTCAGCGGCAGCGAGATGCTCAGCCCTAGCTGCCGGTCATTGCCACGGTTGCGGGCGTCGCTCAGCGATTGTGACGCATAGAGGTTGTAGCTGACCCCGGCGTGATGCGTATTGAAGTTGAATTGATACTGCCGCTGTTGGGCAGCGCTGCCCCAGTAATCCTGTTGGGACATTGTCAGGCTGACGCTGCTGCGGCTCGCGACCCGTTGATGAAGGGAGACTTCCAGCCGGCTACGGCGGCTGCCCGAGAACGCTGTGGTGTTGTCGCGTTGATGCAAGGCTTCGTCGAAATCGCGATAGCCTTCAGTCGAGTAGCGATAACCGGCGAAACGCAGGTTGGTGTTGGTGGTGAACATCTTGCCGTACTTTAGGGCGTAACTCATGCCTTGCACGCTGCTCGCCCCGGTGCTGTCGATGTCGGCGTGTGAGCGTGTCACGTCCAGTGCCAGTGCGCCCAGCGCGCCCATGTCCCGCGAGACGCCCAGCGCAGTGGCGCGGTACATGTCGCTGGCCATGAGGCCGCCGTAAAGGGTCGAGTCCCAGCCAGTGCCGATGGCTAGCGTGCTTTGCCATATCCACGGTTGTTCGGTTGCATTGACGCCGTTGTAGCGGCCAATTGCGGTGCTGTAGTTCCAGACGCCCTCACGTAACAGGTTGCCGATGGTGGAGTAGGGTTGCGTGAAGCGACGCACCTGACCGTCCGCTTCGGTAAGCACCACTTCCAGCTCACCGCTGCCTGCAGTGGTCAGATCATCGATTTCATAGGGGCCGGCGCTGACATAGGTGGAATAGATCGGGTAGCCGTTCTGTAGGACTTCCAGCTTCGCCCGACTCAGCGCCACGCCGCGAATGACCGGGGCGTAACCCTGCAGAACGTCGGGGCGCATTTCCTGATCGGTTTTGATCAATGCGCCTTTGATCGGTACGCTGCGAAAAACATCACCGCCGGTGTACGTTTCGCCGAGGGTCAGGTTTGAATGGGTGCCGGGCAGATCCCGCTGCGCGTACGCGTAGGCTCTGGTCCATTCGCGATGCCCTTCTTCGTTGTTACGCATGCTTTGATTGCTGCGCAATCGCCAGGCGCCAAGGTTGATGCCGCTGTTCAGGTACAGATCCGCGCTGGTGCCGGTGCCGGTATCGGTGCGGGTGGTTTGTTGCGCAGAGGCCTGATAACTGACGAAAGCGGCGTTGATGCCGTAATCCCAGAGCGCCGGATCAATACTGCCAAGCGCATCGCGACGCATGGCAATCTGCGGTATGGAAATCGACAGTTGCAGACTGCCACCGTCCAGCTTGATGTTTGCATCGGGAATCAGCCGGGTTAGGTCCACGCAAGCGGCTTCCAATAATGTCGGGTCGGCCAGGCTTTCGACGCGTACGCCCATCTGCTCTAGCAGCTCTTTCGACAGGCACGGCACCAGACCGCTGCCTTGCGGGTCGGCATCAAAGCGCAGTTCTCGCTGGCCGAAGTAACGCAGGTTGACCTGGATTTCGACCCAGTGGTTGCCGGGTGCGAGGTCTTCGACCAGCGTGAGCTGGTTGAGCGCGGCGTTTGCTGCGCCGCTGTCGTACCCTTGGCTTTGGCGCAAAAAGCCGGACTGAAAGTTGACGGGTGCTGCGGCCTGAATCAGCTCCAGCGGCAGGGCGCTGCCGATGCAGACCATCATCAACTGCATAAAACGCTGGCGCACTGGTATGAGCCCGGAATCGGTTAATAGGGTCATGATCAATGTCCTGAGGGTAAAACCTGGCCGAGGCTGCTTTAGTGAGTCAGCGTGACCGGAACAGTCAGCGGGATGCTTTGGCCGCCGTAATCGTTAATCGCGGAAAAAACCACTTGCAGGCCCGGCCCTGCTTTTGTTTCGCCAAGCTCGTAGGCCTGAGAGGTAAAGGGACCCAGCATGGCCGCTTGCTTGATCTTCTCGGTGCTAAGGCTGCCGGTAACTTCAAGGCGTATGAACGACACATGAAACGGGGTCGGATTCATCGCGACCAGCCGGGTTTTGCCGTTGGACTGCTCAATGGACCATTGCAGGTCCTTGAGGCGCGCCGTGGGGTTGTCCGTCAGCCCGGCCGGGCGGTAGAACAGTTTGAGTCGGGTTCGCAAGGCGATATTCAGCACATTGCCTTGCGAACTGTCAGCCTGCGGTATCTCCTGCACATTGAAGAAGAACAGTGATTCGCGATCAGAGGGCAGGTCGTTTGGCAGACCGTTGATCTGCACCTGTTGTTTGCCCGGGTTCAGGCGAAACAGAGGGGGTGAGGTCGCGAACGGCACGACGGTAACGACGTCGTCCTCGACGGTATTGACCCAGGTCTGAACCGCGAACGGTCGATCGCTGGGGTTGGAAACGACCACCGACGTGCTGCGCTTGTCGCTGGCAAATACCACGCGAGTTGCGTTGACGGTCAGCGCAGCCTCGGCAGTGGATATGTAAGAGGTGAGCACGGCCAAAGCCATGCAAAAGCCGAGCGTGGGCCTCATAACGGCTTGTTGGCAGATAATGCCGATCATGGATGTTTTACCTTGTGCATCCAGACCCGAAACCGGGCCTGGATGCATTGACGATGACGCTGTGTGCGAGGGATCTTTCGATCCGTTACACACGGGGCGGGTGGTGTATCAGTTGATAGCGACGATGAACTGCACGTCTGCCGAGGCGATGCCTGCTTCAACCGTGGCTGCTGTCGAGCGGTAGTAGGCGTCGAAGACCATGTCGGTGATGCCATTCTCGATCAGAGGATAGGGCGCAGACTCGGTGCCTGGTGCGATAGAGGCTCCGCTATGATCCTTGATGACAATGGCGACATTTTTTGCGCCATCTGCCGTGGGTGTGATACCGAAGTAACTGCCTGAACTGTCAGCACGGCCGTTGAACGTTACCGTTGCGACATTGGAGCTGCCTGTCAGGCCGCAGCCGCCGTTGTCGTTGACGCGCAGAGCAAAGCTCTTGCCGCTGTATTCCTGGCCGACGGCGTTGAAGCGACTGGCTTCGACAGAGCTGATTTGTCGACCTTGGAAAGTGGTGTCTTGCAGTTCACGCTGGATCAGGCCTGGCTCATGAGCAACAACGGCAGGGATGTCGAGTTCGTGTACGCGTATGCCCGCCAGGGTGTTGCGGGGAGATCGCTGCCGCGCGGGGTCATCCTGCGTAGACCCCTTGATCTGCCGCCCCCCAATATTGAAAACGCGCTGATCGAAAGCCCCAGTGAAACCGGCGTGAATGGCTACATGTTTGCTCAGCAGATGGTCAACGGGGTGAAGATTCACATTCCTCCGGAAGCGGTGATCGGCGAAACCGATCAGGTACAGATGCACTGGGATGGCTACGGCAGCACAGGTCGTTTTATCGCCTACCCCTCGCCTGACGATCCCCGACTGTTCGAGATTCCGCCTGCGGCAGTGCCTGCCAACATGGGTAAACGTCTGGATGTCTATTACAGGGTATCGCCTGTTTCCGAGCCGGCAGGCACTTCCAGAGTGTTCAATCTGGAGGTAAGACGCATCAGCGATGGCTGGCCGATTATCCAGATCATGTGCCCACGTGTCACGGATGCCCGACTGCCACTCGCCAGTGTACCGGCAGAGGGTGCGGGTCTCGATCTCCTGTCATGGACCTACATGGCACAGGGGCAGCGCGTAAGAATAAAGGCGGTCGGGCTGTTGCAGTCTGGCGTAGAGCAAACGTTGGGGCTGCGTACTGGCGAAGCGGAGCCGCTCACCGAAGCTGAATACCAGGCGAGGCAGGTGTCGGTGGTCATCCCAAGGGCTTTTTTGGAAAACCTGAAGAAAGACAGCGCGACCAATGACGTCAGGGTCGAGGTCAGCTTTGATGAGGGCGCAAGTTATATAGCGTTTCCGACTGTCCCCTTCACCCTGGTGGAGTAGGCGTACTGCGCGAAGCTGAGTTTACCCTGCGCCGATGTTACCGATACTGATAAGACATTGGTTGCACATATCTATCCGATTAACAGCAGCCACATGGAGGTGGCCTTATGGCTAATAACACACTGGAAAGTATCAGCGCCTGGATGAAAGACCCCCTCAACAATGTGATGTTGGGCTGGGACTCAATCGCTGTCATGGCCCGGCACGAAGTCAACTACCTGCTGCGTGAGGAGTATATTTCCCGCTTCTCATCCAATATGTATCTGAGCCCGATAAGTGGCGAAGTGATATTGGTCGGCGGCAGGTCGAAGGAAAGCATTCATGATTTTATTCTGGACGCGCCTCGTCTTGCGTTCTCCAACAACGATCTGAACAAATCCCATGCGTCATTGACCTGCGCCATTCTGGGCGGAACCCAAGTGACGATGACCAATAATGTCGACACCTGGGAGGCGGTCAGAGTCATTCGTGTCGATCCACTGCAGGGGCCGAGGCTGACGCTTGACCTGAGCCTGGACAGCGTTCCGGGGATTGTCGATCTCGACGGCCGGGTCAGTCTGGACCTCAAGGAAAGTGACAACTTCATCCTGACCTTCGCCGAGACGATCGACGATCAAAAACTGGGCGGAAATTTTTTCAAGGAGTGGTTCAAAACACTCCCGGACAACAAGCGTGTGTGGACGCTGGCTTTCATCGGCGCGGGCAACGACGATCAGATGCGCCCCCAGTCGTTCAAGATCCGCACCCAGACCAACCCGGCGGCCTCCCTTGACCGTGCCGCGCCTGACTACGGTGACGGCGCAGTCCTGGTTTTCATTCGCATGCGAGGCAGTGAGGAGGGCGGTGACATCCCGGTACAATACCGCTACCTGATACCGGATGACGCCGGCAAGAATTACTCCGCCACGGTGTTGTTCGATTCAAAGCGTCTGGCCAAGGTAGCGCTTTCTGTTGAATCGATCACAGACGCGCTGAGTGCTTTGCTCAATGGTGTTAAGTTCACCCTGGAGTACGAAATCGGCGGCCCAGTGATCAGGGCAATAGCTAACAGCGGCAGGCTGCAGACTCCCCACATCAACAGAAGACTCTATTTCTATTTCGACGGTAGATTGGTCAGCGCTTATTTTCCCGACGAGGCGTACGAGCTTCCTGCAAATAGTGGCTGGCCTTTGATGATAACGAAGATAGACCACGACGGTACTGCACTCACGTGGACTACAAGATGGAGTAGCCATATACCAGTCTCATTGACGGATGGCGATGACTTTGTTCTGCTGTTGAGGCAGGACGTGACTACCGATCTGAGGTGCACCTACACGTTTGCGGAGAACAACAATGATCTTGTTCTGATTCCCGTTGTGGAAATAACCTCGAGTGCTGCGAACCTGAGTATGTTCGAATCACCCCCGAGCATTAACGGCAAGCCGGTGTATAACCCTCTTTTGAACCAGCTAACTGCGCGGTTGAAAGCTGAATTCTCCACAGTGAATCTGGACGAGCAAAACGCCAGGATCTGGAAAGAATTGCGGCACACGCTTGTGCCTGCCGTGTCGGTCACATCGTTCATCCATGAGCATATTTATTTCGATTACAACCGGACCCTTGTCGCCGATGTGCTTCGAGCGCCCAGAGATATCGCCGTGTTCGGTCGTATCAACCCTCTAAGGGCCGATTTTTCCATAAGCCCCGTCGAGCATGTAATGGTTTCCGGCAGCGCCCACAAATTTTTCGTCGCACCGGCAGGCGCGAATGTTAAGTGGGCTGTTGAGTGTTTGCAGGGGAATCCTGAGGATTATGGCGCTATCAATGCGACGGGTATGTATTACGCCCCGACATTGCCAGGCGATACGTCCTTCAACCGGATGCGCGTCACGGCCACTCATGGGGCATCGGGCTTTGTCAGTTCGGCGCTTGTCACCGTCGTGGCCCACCAGGTTAGCCTTAACCCGCTGATTCAGGTCTGCGACGTCAATCGATCGGCAGAACTGGCGGCGGGGGAAATGAACCGCGGCGAACTGCGCTGGTCGCTCAAAGACGCAGTCATTGGCGAAAGCGGCGAGGTCGTCCCCAGCGCGCTGCCCGATGGTGATCACACCTACATTCCCCGACGACCCGCGCTGCGCGACAAGACCTACGTGCTGGACGAGGTCGTCGCGACCAGCAAGAGCAACCCCCAGGCCCATGCTTCTGCCTGGGTACTGGTCACGCAAATGTTACCGTTCCTGACGATCAAGCTCGCAGCGAATGCAGCTGCCGGTCAGGTGCAATTGCAGGCGTTCGCCAATGGCAACCCGCTCGACCCGGCAGTGTTCAAGGTCAATTGGGACATTGGCGCGAAGGTTACCGGGACAATCAGTGATACCGGGCTCTACAGCGTCGCTCAGAACACGACCGACAGGTTTGTGCTGATTTTTGCCTGGGCCATGCACCCCGCGCTCGGGAAACTGGAGGGGCACATCATCCTTCCACTACCGCTGGCCCGGTTTGCCCGGGAGCTGGGCATGATGAGCGACAAGACAGCACCCTGAGCGCAATAAGCACATCAGGGTCACAGGTACATCAACATCACAGGAGGTGATGTCATGGCAGGTCACTCGGCCGAAAGTCTGTTGGCATGGATGAAAGATACAACCCGGTTGCGAGGCTGGGATGCGGTCATCGCGCTGGATGGGGCACAGTTCAACGGTATGCTCGACGAGACGTATCGACGCGGGGTGGGGCAGGGACTGTCCCGACCTGTGCCGAACGGGAGCGTCACTATTCCCGATACGCAGACATCCCATTTTTTTTCGGGTTGCGTACTCGGCGCACCAGCCTTGTCCTTCAGGCACACCTCGATGGAGCGCGCTCCGCTGGCATGGCGAATGGCTTTGCTCGGCGGCTTGCACACCGTCGTGGAAGATATTCACGGGCAGCACATCATTCAGAGAATTGCTGCCTACGAGCCGCTCAATGCTCCAGATCTGGAGTTGGATCTTGCGCTTGACAGTCAAGGTCCGAACCTGTTGGTCGACCTCGGTCAGGGGACGAATACGACGCTGGATTTTGCCGGTACGCCGACCGAGCAACGCGAGATCGGCAAGTTTTTTCAGGGCTGGCTGAGCAGCCCGGACAATCATGAGCGCGTATTTGAACTGGGCGTGTTCAGCGAGCAGAGCAACGAATTGCTCCAGGTCCGCAGGATCGACGTGCGCTCCCAGCTGGAAAGCCCTGAGGCCGAGCCTGGTTCCAGCAAAGGTGCTCTGTTGCTGTTCACCACCATGGCTTACGGCGTGACAGGCGGGCTGCCCAATGAAGAGGCTGATTTTCGTTACCTGATCCCCAATGACGACAAGGCTGGGTATACGGCAACCGCAGTGTTCTCCGCACATGCCCTGCACCGTGCCGCATTCGGCCACGCCGTCATGCGTCTGCTGCAAACCAATAATTTCGAATTCATCACCTCTGCCGACAGTCCGCTGCAACGGATGGTCGCTCATGCAGGCCTGTTCGCTGTACCGGCAAGTGAATACCAGAGTGCGGATTTTGCCTTCCGGTCAGAGACGTTCAGCGTCCAGGCGTTCAACCAGTTGCACCCGCTGACCATTGACTTTGAGTACAACCAGGTCATGCAGAACTGGAGTTTCCCATGCACCCTGGATTTCAGTTACCGGGCGCTGGATGGCGGCCAATGGCAAGAGCGCAATGCAACCTTCAACGTAAGCCTCAAGCACGAATTTCATCTGGATGCCGATGGTGATGACGAACAGGCGATGGAAGGGCACCTCTACACGCCCTATCTCTATGACGAGCACGTTGTCCCGGTTGGAGATCTGCCAGACGTCCTGAGTGCCGAGGAGCAGCGGCAGATCAACGGCTTCGTTGCTTATGCTGTCAAGCACGCGCTACTCAAAGGATTCAGCCAGACACTGGACGCCGGTGGAGCCGAGCGTTTTCTGGACAACTGGCTGTTGCCGGGCGAGCAGAGCCTGCAGCCCATGCGCCGGCAAATGCCTTACGACCTGGCGGTATTCGGTCGAATCGTTGCGGCGCCAGAGGCGTTCAGTATTGTCGAGCAACAGGCTGTGGTCATTGTTGGAGAAACCCTGCAACTGACGACTCAGCCACCTCGCGAGAGGCTGACATGGGCGGTGAAAATCCCATCGGATGGCATCGCGGACAGCTACGGCACCATCAACGAGCAAGGTCTGTATCGAGCACCGGAAGTGCCGTCCATGCCTCAGCACGTTCAGCGTGTGCTGGTTGAGGCGTTGGATCCTGTGACCCTGACGAGCAGCACCGTGTTGATCGCCGTTGTAACCAGCGCCATTAGCGTCAACCCGCTGATTGAAGTGTGTAATCACGATGAAAGAGTAAAGCTTTCGGCCAGTCATTCGCGTGGAGGTGTCCTGAAGTGGGGTATAGCCAATCGCACCCCCGAAAGCGGCACCCTGGAAGATGATCCGCAGGGTGGCAAGTTTTACGTGGCTGGGCCAGCAGGGCGGGACAAGACTTACGTGCTGGATCAGATCACCGTCAGCGACGGGCAAAGTATCCAGGGTATCAAGGTGCTGGTACGTCGACACACCCCGGCGCTGGTGGTCAGGGTGGTCGACTCGTCTGACGGGAAAGTCGTTCTGCAGGCTAGCGCCAATGACTTAGCGCTTGATGCCCAGTGGAGTCTTGACGGGCCGGGCCTTATACAAGGCAATGGTTTGGAGGGTGTCTACACCAGCCATCCTGGAACGCCGGAGCGTTTTGTCGTGGTCTTCGCCAGTTACGAGGACCCCTGGGTCGGAACCTTGCAGGGGCATCTGATTCTGCCGCTGCCATTGATTGATTCTTCTGACGTATTGCGGGCGCTGGCCAGCCAACCAGAGAGCAGCCAGGGCGCTGCGCGGAGTGAAATGTAATGTCCAATTCCATGAGAGATATTCTGGATAAACTGGCTGCCGGCGCTGGCACTCAAGGCTGGGGCGCCATTGCTGCGATCAGTCGTAGCGACCTCAACCAGCAGTTGCAACGGCAATATGTAGAACGTTACCAGCGACTGGCCTTTATGCCGCTGTTCACAGGCGAGGTAAGGGGAAAAGACCTCAGCGTCGATACGTTGAGGCTTGAGGGCGTCGAGCTGGGTGTACCGACTCTTTATTTTCCGGCTCAATCCTCAAGCGCGGCCAGCGTAGTGGTGACTATGAATATCGTGGCGGGGCGCTACAGTGGCGTGCACCAGTCGCTGAGTAGTGCAACGACTGTGTCCGGTACGTTCAAGATTACCGAGTCGATGGGTTTCAGGCTGACAATGACCGTCCAGCTGGCAACCGATGACACTGGCCAGGTAACACTCAATCTGGCTAAGGGGTCTGCATTTACCTGCAATCTGGCAGGGCTCGATGAGGCCGGCAATGTGCGTCTAGCGCAATTCTTCGCTGACATGTTTAAGCAGATACCGCTGCATCGCAGTGTTTTTTCATTGGTGCAGGTGGATCTTGAACAATACCAGGCGCAGCCTCCGGCGAGCTTTCGGGTGTTTCCCATGGCGGCGCCCGGCGCGGTGGATGCGGGCGCGGAAAACTTTGGTGACGGCGCACTGCTGCTGTTCATGCGCTTGCATGGCAGTCTTGACGAAGGTCAGTTCCCGCCAGCAGAGAGCCTGCCTTACCCGATACCCGATGAACACGGCACACACGATCTGGACTATGGCAGTACGTTGATCCTTTCGCGGGAAGGAATGGCGGACGTTGATCCCGAGCGCCTGCCTGTTCTCGACAGCTTGCATTTTACTGGCGGCGATACCTTCGCAGTGCTGGAACGCGACCGCAACGAAGATCTGCTGGTGTTCAGTATTCTGCGTGCCGCGCAGGCCAGCGTCGTACCTGCTTTCACGACAATCAAGGCAGGACAGACCCAGCGCTTCAGCGTGCATAACGAACAGGGTCAAATCATAGCGGCGACCAAATGGACGGCGGTCAGTCTGCAAAGCCATACCGATGCCGGGCACGGCAGCATCTCGAACGACGGCGTCTACACTGCCCCGGATCCTGAAACGATAGGTCATGACTCGTTGCGGGTGGTGATTACTGCAACTTATAACGAGTCAGGTGTCACTCGCACGGCGTCTGCATTGTTGAGTGTGGTGTTTGAGAGCATGGAACTGGCACCGCGTGTGACAGTTGTTGCCGGTGGTGATTTCCTGCAGCCTGTTTCGCTGAACGTTTCGACGCTGGACGCAGGCACCGTGAGGTTGGGGCTGCGCGGCACGGAATATGGCCAATTCAGCGAGAATGGCCATGCTGGCCTGTTTGTCGCGGATGCCCGATCCGGGAAAAAAGCACTGGTCGCGCAACAGATCGAGGCTCATGGGAGTGAGATCGGCGTTGCTACCGTGTTGATCGCCAACGGTCAGCAGATGCTGCGTATCGAACCCGCTTTCGTGCCCCGTGCGCGCAAGTCTCAGGCGGTGCAATTGAACGAGGACAGCACGTTGCTGCCGGGGCTGCGGCGACGCTGGAAGGTCATTGGCGGGGAGGGCACTATTGATCAGCAAGGGCGCTTCATGCCGCCTGAAAGGTCTGTGGTTGCCAGCAGCGTGGTGAGCTGTGAAGTGGTCAACAACGGCGTGGTCCTGGCCAGCGGCTACAGCGTTATCGAAATGTCCCAAGTCTACGACGAGCCTGGCTGGGACGAACTGTCGATGTTCACCGTCACTTTACCGGGCGGCGCGGATAATCAGCGCGCGGGCAATCTGTACCCCAACGGATACCAGCAGGTCAGGCTGCAGATCAAGACTCAGGCCATTGCGGTCGACGGTATCGATTACACATTGAGCGTTGCTGAAAGGGCGTCCATGCGTCTGGTCGACAATGACACCGGGCAAAACCTTGAATCAGTAAACCCCAGCATTGAAGGTATAGCCGAAGAGGATGATCAGGTGTGGCGGGTCAGTCTGGAGCGTAACCGGTTCGAGCTGGCCGGGGCAGCGCTTGATCCTGCGGAATCGGGTCTGAACGCACCGCTTATCGTCACGCAGAATTTCTACCTGCACAGTCGCGAGAATGCCGGGTTTGCCGGCATCTTTTATGCCACCTTCCAGGACGACGACGGCAGGTGGTGGACCTCGCTTGAACTGGAGGACACCAACAGCAGGGTGTTCATCACCCCGCTGCGGCTTCCCCGGTTTGATACGGCCCATTACACCTTTGTGCCAACACGCGCACTCGGGGGCGGCGGCGACCCGCCGGCCGAGCCACCGGCTGAGAACGCTGCCGATGATCCATTTGATTTTCACTTGAAAACCATCGACTACTGGACGCTGAGCGCCCGGCATCCAGATACCGGGCAGTCAGTCAGTTTTGAAACGCTGAAGTTTCTGCCGGTCGGTGCAAAAGAAACACCCAATAAATCGATCATTCTCTGGGAGAGCGAGCAGCCGGCAGAAATCATGTTCAGCTTTACCGGTTACATTTTCGACGATTCGGCGAAGGCCGCCGATGCGCAAAAGATCGGTTTCGATGAAGTCGAACTAAACGCCGTTATGAAAGATGCCGAATCCCTGGATATAAACGTCAGAACCGACGTCTTTGAGAAAGGCAAACTGGTCGTCACCTTGCATCGTACATGGCCCATTGACTACGTGGCGGCAGGTAACGGCACTACGGCACGGGATTACCTGTCGGGGTCTCTGGCTGTCAGGTTGATCGATAACCAGGGCAATGCTCATAACCGAAAAGTCAGCTTTTTACCGGACGGGGTGGGCCGACGTAATCGGCTTATGCATAGCCTGTACTCATCGCCCGACGAGGCCGTTGCATCGAAATAATCCAATGACAGGGAGTCATTATCATGAATGCGCTGAATAAAACCGTTGCTTACTTGGCTCTTGCGGGGTTGGCAGGCTGTACGTTACCCCTGTCGCACAGCCCCGTGCTTGCGCCCCCGGCAGAGGCGGTTCGACTCATCATGCTTGCAGAAACATCCGATGGCGGCGGCGATAACTGCACTTTTCCCGCCGTAGACGATGTGGTGTATCTCAACAGGGGTCATCATAAATGCACGAACGATCAGATGAGTTTTTTCAAGCTGGATAACGTGCGCTCAGCAGTAAAAATCCGCCTTGAGTCCAGAGATTGTAATGAAGAGGGGGGCTGGGTATTTGAACTCTTGACCTATATTGACCCCCTTACAACACCCTGGATCTCCATCGACGGGCTCAGAGGTATGCCGATCGGTACCATCATCAGTCGCGGCATTATTGTAACCCAGGCGTATAGCGGTGGTGAAAACATAAAAGGCAAGTTGTCCTGCGTGCGTGTCGATGTATCGGATTAGCCCTCGGTACAACCGAACCTGTCAAGCCTGCTTGACCGTCGCCAGCCTTGGCTGACGGTCATCTCAATACATAAAGTTCGAGGTTCATTGGATCATGACCACATCGACTTCTGTACACTCCAACGCGTTCAACTTTCTGAGTTATTTACAGAGCGGCGTTGATCCTCGTACCGGGCAATACACAGTGACGATCACTTTGCCCGACATCAAAACCAACGGTTTGCGCGGTCCGACTCTGCCGCTGGTATTGAGTTATAACCCGCTCAATGTGCAGGACAGCGGTTTTGGTTTTGGCTGGAATCTGCAGTTGTCACAGTATGAGCCGGGCAGTCAGATCGTGTCCTTGAGCAGTGGTGAAACCTTCAAGGTACAAGGCATCAGCGGCGATCAACTGCTGATGCCGGAAAAGAAAATCGACAGCTTCCACTTCTACAAACTGGACGACGTCCGTTATCGCGTGGTGCACAAGTCCGGTCAAGTGGAAAACCTCGAAGTGCGCGGCAGCCAAGGCAATCAGCTTGCCTTGCCGACGCGCATATTTGCACCCGAAGGGCATGGCGTTACGCTGGAGTATGCGCCGTTCGGCACTCATCAGATGCTGAGCAAAGTCATGGATGATAGCGGGCAGATTCTGCTCGACATTACACGCGACAGCACCTCGGTGCGCCTGGTGCTGCGTGGTGCGCAAGGTGCCGACGCAGAGTTCGTCATGATCCTCGGCGGCTCGCTCCGCAGCGTGATGCGGATTGAGTTGCCTACCGATAACAAAGCGTCCTGGCGGTTTGCATACAGCCTGATCCGCGGCCACTCATGCATGGCTTCTGTGGACACGCCGGTCGGGGGGCACGAGGATGTCTTCTATCAGGATTCCGGTCATCAGTTCCCCGTCAGGGCCGGTCGTGATCCTTTGCCGCGAGTCACTCGTCACCTCATAACGCCGGGCTTTGGTCAGCCTGAGGTTGACGTGCGCTACAGCTACAGCTACAGGGACAGCGGGCAGCGCGAGCGTAATTTCCTGGGGGGCGGTCTTGATATCGCCTGGGAAGATAATGGTCTGGATAACCTGTATCGATACCTTGGCGCAGCGCCATACCTGTATTCATCGACTGAAACCCTGCGTGTCAACGATGTGGACGTACGCAGCATCGAGCGTGTGTTCAACCAGTTTCACCTGCTGGCCCTGGAAACCACGCGCCAGAATCTCAGCATCCTGGAAGTGGACACGCGCTACTACATTGACGAGGGGAAGCCGTTTGACCAGCAACCCAACTATTGTCAGTTGCCCAAAGAGGTCAGGACGACCTGGCGACTGTCACCGGATGGCAGCGTGCCGCGTACCGAGATCGTCAGCAGTGACTATGACAGTTACGGCAATCTGTTGGCTCAGACTCAGGCTAACGGGGTGACCGAGACGAGTGAATGGTACTCGGTCAGCGGTGAAGACGGCTGTCCGCCAGACCCCGATGGCTTTGTGCGTACCCTCAAGGCAACGAGCGTTGTTCCAGCGCAATCTGATTATGGCCACGCGCTTGTCCTCGTCACCCGCTATCGCTATAAGGCTTTGCCTGCGCTGGCAGGCAGTGGCCAAAACCTGTGGCTTGCATCAGAGAGCGAAACGCTGCTGCAGCAAACCACTGATGGCGAGAAAGAGCTGCAGCAGACAACGTATACGTATATCGAAGATAAGCCGAACGACGCGTTCCAGTACGGGCGCATCTGTCGTCAGACAGTGACCATGGGCGGGCAGAACACCATAACCGACTATGTTTACAGCACTCTGGAAAGTCCGGAATTTCACCAGACTGTGCTGCACACCGTGCAGACGGTCACCGGTTTCGACCAAACGCAGAAAGTCATCACGCTGGAAGACTCGCTGTTCACCGGCGAGCCTTTGCTCAATCGCGATGACAACGATGTGGAAATTCGTTATGACTACGACAATCTGCGGCGCGTAGTCAGTAAAACGGTCTCGCCGAACAAGGAGCAGTACAAGGCAACCAGACACTATGAGTATCAGCTTTGCGCCGTGAAGACCGATCAGGCCGAGCAGAGGTTGTTCGATGTCAAGAATGTGCAGACTACAAGCCGCTTTGATGGTCTTGGTCGGGTCATTTATGAGGCTCGCGCCGACGCCGATAATCCTGATGTTCACCGCCGGCTTGACCTGCGTCAGACGTATGAAGCTGCGTATGACGCCTGGGGAGATAAGGTTGAGGAAACCAGTTACGACTGGCTGGACCAGCAGAAACGGGCCCTGACCAACTATTTTGAATATGACGACTGGGACCAGCAGCTAAGCGTCACGGGGCCGGACGGTGTAACGACAATCGAGCAAACCGACCCCGTCGGCACGCAGGCTTCCAACGGCCCGATCCAGCGCCGCTGGACTGAAAGCAATGACGGGCTGCAGACAAGCGAGGTCAGCGAAACCTGGCTCAATCTGTTCGATGAGCCGACTCGTAGCGTTCGCCTGGATCAGCTGGACTGGTTGAGTGAACCGGTCAGCCTGAGCCGTTACCAGTACGACGGGCTGGGGCGCCTCGTCAAGGAAATCTCCGGTTTGCCAACCCGGGAACGGAGCACAACCTACGCCTATGATGTTTTTGATCGAGTCACGGCAAACACGTTGCCAGACGGGACGGTCGTGTGTCGCCGCTATGCGCCCCACAGCGGCGAAGACTTGCCGGCCTGGATCGGTGTCGATCATAACGGCAAGAGCAGTGTACTGGGCGAGCAGAAGTTCGACGGGCTGGATCGCATCGTCACCTCTACCACCGGAGGACGCGAGCGTGAGCTCAGCTACACGTCCGACCTGATGCGACCCAATACAGTAAAACTGCCCAGCGGACGACAGATTGATTATGACTACCTGCCTGAGCTGGGTGATGAACCGCTGAAGCGTACCCAGTCCGACACCGTTGCCAGGCTGAAACTGACCGCCGACTACACGTACGACCCACAAAATGCGCGCCTTATCGGTTCCTCCGAAGAGGGTGAAGAGTTGCAGCGTAAGTATTACAGCACCGGGTCACTGAAGTGCGAGCAGCGTACCTCCCAAGGTATTGAAAACACGATGCACTACCGCTACAGCCGGCTGGGTCTGCCGCTGTCCTATATCGATGTGCTGGGCCAGGAGCAACTCAGCGTCTACGACGATTTCGGACGTTTGGCTCAGGCCTCGCTGGGGGAAGTGGTTTCGGATTTCACCTATGACACGTTCGGCCGTACGGCCAGCATCGCCACGCTGGACAGTTCGAGCAATAGCCAGGTGGTGATCAGCCTGGAATATGACGCTCAAGGGCGTGAAGCGCAGCGTACGTTTACGATCAATGGCGCCAACCAGCAAATGGTTCAGGTTTACGATGATGTTGACCAGATGGTCGAGCGAACCCTCAGCGAGGGGGCGGTCATCATTCGCGAAGAGCGGTATGGTTACGACCTGCGTGGCCGCCTGACGCAATACGACTGCTCGGGTACGCAACCGCCGGTTGACCCCTATGGCAAGGCCATTGTCCGTCAGCTTTTCAGCTTTGACGGCCTGAACAACCTGATACTGGTCACGACCACGTTCGACGGTGGAAGCAACCGCGCCCGTTACTTTTATGAAGGCATTGACCCTGCGCAACTGACCCGGGTGACCAATAATCACAGCGCCTATCCATCGGTAATCAGCCTTACCTATGATCCGGACGGTAACCTGGTCAGCGACGAGGCGGGCCGCACACTCAGTTACGATCCTCTTGGCCGGCTGCTTGAAGTGAGTATGCCAGCCGGTGATGTTCGTTATCGTTACGACCCGCAGGACCGCCTGGCAGGTGAAACCGGTGAGCAGCGCTTTTATCGCGACGGGGTGCTGGCCAGTCAACTGGGAGGCAGTCAGAACAGCACCTATATGCGTGGCGATGGCTACCTCCTGGCTGAGCAACAGGGAAGTAGCGCGCTGTTGTTTGCCACCAGCCTCAGCAACAGCGTGTTAAGCGAAGTGCATGCCAGCGGAACCAGCAGCCGACGTTATACCGTTTACGGTCATGCCAGCGGTGAAGAACCTCCTTCCGGCAGGCTGGGGTTCAACGGCGAACTGCACGAGTCTGAGACCGGCTGGCAATTGTTGGGTAATGGCTAACGGGCGTATAACCCAGTGCTGATGCGCTTTCATAGTCCGGACAGTCTGAGCCCGTTTGGCGAGGATGGGTTGAATGCGTATGCGTATGCGTATGCGTATGCGTATGGGGAGGGGGATTCGGTAAATGGGGTGGATCCGACGGGGCATATAAACATAGGAAAGTTTTTTCAGACGGGTTTTTGGCATGAAGCCAAAGAAACCATCTGTAAAGCCGGTAGTGTTTCAGAAATATAATCCAGAGTTAAAATCTTATGGACTTTCAGAGCGAAAAACCGAAAGAGTGTTGGCGCATATAGTTGAGGCTGATAAGGTTGAAAAAGTAGCTCTGGGAGTTAAGCAGCCTGCTCAAGGAGGGAGAAGTGTAAATGTGGCTGGCACGAAGAAACCGAGATCCCAAAGGAAACTCTGAAAAAGGT
>NZ_ATDK01000291.1 GCF_000444135.1 Pseudomonas avellanae BPIC 631 | reverse complement strand
TCTGGCCACTGCTTTCAAGTGGCTGGTTTCGGCCCATGCCGGGCACACTGGGAGCGGACTTGTCCGCGAAGAGGCTTTACATCCGCAGAATATTTATCGCCTGCAGTGCAGCATTCGCGGACAAGCAGGCATCACCCGGTCTGCGTCTACCCTACCAATACGTCTCCACCGCCACTTGCCCCGGTTTGCGGGACAGGCTCAGGCGCATGTCGCGCTGCTTGAGCAATTCGCGTGTGTCGTCGATCATCTGTGGGTTGCCGCACAGCATTACCCGCGAATGCTCCGGCGTCAGGTCGATACCTGCGGCGCGTTCAAGCGCTCCGCTTTCGATCAGTTGCGTGATACGGCCATTCAGTGCACCGGGATGCTGCTCGCGGGTGACGGTGGGCAGAAACATAAACTTGTGTGCGTACTCGGCCAGGTAGTCACGCTGCATCAACTCGCTGATCAGCGGCTGATAGGCCAGCTCGCTGGACTCACGAACGCTGTACACCAGAATCACTCGTTCGAATTTCTCCCAGACCTCGAAGTCCTGAAGAATCGATAGAAACGGCGCGACGCCCGTGCCAGTGGACAGCAGCCACAGGTCGCGACCATCGACGAAGCGGTCCAGGGTCAGGTAACCAAACGCCTGCTTCTCCACCATCAGGCTGTCGCCCTCGCGCAGGCGGCTCAACTCGCTGGTGAATTCCCCATCGGGCACCACGATGGAGAAAAACTCCAGAAACTCGTCGTGCGGAGAAGAAACCATCGAGTACGCACGCCACACCGTCGTGCCGTCAGCCTTGGTCACACCCAGCCGCGCGAACTGCCCTGCGCGAAAGCGAAAGCCGGGGTCGCGGGTGGTGCGCAGGGTAAACAGATTCGTGGTCAGCGGTGTAACACGCTGCAGCGTCTGGCGGGTGAGTTTGTCGTCACTGACGGTCATGGTGCGCTTTTAACTCCTGAACAATGGCAAGCAAGACCCAGTGTCCCGCAAAGCAGGCTCGATAAACACCGGTGGTTTGTAGTGAATTGCCCGTAATCGTTGTGGCGGCTTAGAGTATTTGGTTCTTGAAGCCCGTCAATGCGGGCCTGAACGTCTGCATGGCCAATCACCTCGGCCGCTCTTGCTCGGGGCTTTCAGCTTAAACGCCAAGAATAGACAGCCAAGTGCCACCACCCCATCCGTCAGACCAGATTCGCAGCGTGCCGATTGCCGGGTATTTGTTCCTAGACTGGACAAACACACAGCAAGGTTTGGCTGCGTGCTGCAAGGAGGCTACATGAGCACTATGGACATCAATTTTATACAGCCCTCACCCACAAAAAATCTGACGCAGAGAGAAATCGAAGTCCTCAAGTGGTCCGCCGAAGGTAAAACAGCTGGCGACATCGCCATGATTCTCTGTTTGAAGGAGCGCACGATTCACTTCCACATCGCCAGCGCCATTCAGAAAATGGGGGTCTGCAACAAGACCGCCGCAGCCGTACAGGCCGCATTGAGCGGGATGTTCTGATAAAGCAGTAGCAGAACAACAATCAGGCGGGTATCAGAGCGAAAAAATACGTAAAATCGTCTGCTTCAGCGAGCCCACGTTTCGTCGGGTTCGCTGGCACACTTTCGATTGCACAGAGTTTTCCCGCCAATGCCCCTGCTCATCAGCCGTTTCGCCGAACTTGATCTCATTCGCCAACCCGAGCAACAGGATGAGCCGTTGCAGGCATTCGATGCTGCTGACGAGTACCTGCTCAGCCATGTCGCAGAAACCGGGCTGAGCCTGGAAAGCCGCGTCCTGGTGCTCAATGACAGTTTCGGCGCACTGGCGGCGAGTCTGGCGCGCCACGCCAATGTGGTCAGCAGTACCGATTCGTTTCTGGCAGCGCAGGGGCTGGAAAAGAACCTGGCGCGCAATGGCATGGCCTACGACGCCGTGCCGTTGATCCCGGCCAGTGAGCCATTGAGCGGCCCTTTCGACTGGGTGCTGATCCGCATCCCCAAGACACTGGCCCTGCTTGAAGAGCAGTTGATCCGCCTGCAAGGCCAACTGGCCCCCGGTGCTCGCGTTGTTGCGGCCGCGATGGTCAAGCATTTGCCACGCTCGGCCGGTGACTTGCTGGAAGAGTACGTGGGGCCGGTGCAGGCCTCGCTGGCGGTAAAAAAAGCCCGCCTGCTGTTTGCGACTCCGCGGACCCAAGAGGTGCGGACGTCGCCTTATCCGACGCGTTACACACTGGACGAGCCGGCTATCGAATTGCTCAATCACGCCAACGTGTTTTGCCGCGACGGGCTGGACATCGGCACTCGCGCCCTTCTGCCCTATCTGCCAAAAAACCTCGGCGCGGCAAGGGTCGCCGACCTGGGATGCGGCAACGGTGTGCTGGCCATCGCCAGCGCGCTGGACAATCCCGACGCGCATTACACGCTGGTGGACGAGTCGTACATGGCGGTGCAGTCGGCCGCAGAAAACTGGCGGGCACATCTGGGCGAGCGAGACGTTGTGCTGCGTGCCGCCGACGGGCTGGATACCCAGGAACCTGACTCGCTGGACGTGGTGCTGTGCAACCCGCCCTTCCACCAGCAACAGGTGGTGGGCGACTTTTTAGCCTGGCGCATGTTCCTTCAGGCCCGTGCAGCGCTGGTCACAGGCGGTGCGCTGTACATCGTCGGCAATCGCCATCTGGGGTATCACACCAAGCTGTCGCGCCTGTTCCGCGGCGTCGAACAGGTTGCGGCCACGCCGAAATTCGTGATCCTGAAAGCACGCAAATAGCACACAAAAAAAGACCCTCTTGCCGCAGTTGGCGGCAAGAGGGTCACAAAACGTGTCCGGAAGACACGAACGGGAATTCAGAGAAGGGTCAGTGAGTCGTCAGGCCCGCAGCGCTCATAAACAGGCGCATCAGGCTGGCGACGATAAACAGCGCAAACACGCTGCCCGCCCAGATCCCGACCAGCCAGGCCAGTCGTTGCCAGAGTGGTTTGCTCAGTGCCGGATCCGGGTCGTGCAGGGGATTTTTGCCAGACATCGTCATTCTCCTCGGTTCGGACTAGTGATAACCGTCTTCAGCAGTCACCTTGCCGCGGAACACGTAGTAGCTCCAGAAGGTGTACCCCAGAATGAACGGGATGATGAACAGCGTGCCGACCAGCATGAAACCCTGACTTTGTGGCGGCGCAGCGGCCTGCCAGATCGATACCGATGGCGGGATGATGTTTGGCCACAGGCTGATGCCCAAACCGCTGTAACCCAAAAATATCAGCAGCAGGGTCAGTAAAAACGGCGTGTAGTGGGCATTGCGGGCGACCGCCTTGAACAGACCGTACATGGTCACCAGCACCAGAATCGGCACTGGCATGAACCAGAACAGGTTCGGCATGCTGAACCAGCGATGCGCGATGTCTGCGTGGGCCAGCGGCGTCCACAGGCTGACCACGGCCATGACCACGAGCACTGCCGCAGCCAGAGGGCGAGCCAGATCATGCATTGCCTTCTGCAACGGACCTTCGGTTTTCATGATCAGCCAGGTGCAGCCCAGCAGCGCGTAAGCGACGATAAGGGCCAGACCGCAGAACATCGGGAACGGCGACAGCCAGTCCAGTGAACCGCCCGCGAACTGGCGATCGACCACCGGAATGCCCTGAATGTAGGCCCCCAGCGCAACACCCTGAAAGAACGTCGCGGCAAGCGAACCGCCGATGAACGCCTTGTCCCACAAGTGTTGCTTTTCTTCGGTCGCCTTGAAGCGGAACTCGAACGCCACGCCGCGGAAAATCAGGCCCATTAGCATGAACATCAGCGGCAGGTACAGCGCCGACAGCACCACCGAATAGGCCAGCGGAAAGGCACCGAACAGCGCAGCGCCGCCCAGTACCAGCCAGGTCTCGTTGCCGTCCCAGACCGGGGCGACGGTGTTCATCATCACATCGCGGTCGGAACTGTCTTTCATGAACGGGAAGAGAATCCCGATGCCCAGATCGAAGCCATCCATCACCACGTACATCATGATGCCGAAGACGATGATGATGGCCCAGATCAGCGGAAGATCGATACCCATGGCTTAATTCCCCTTGCCGAGACGGTCAGGATTGTCGCCATCGTCTTCGCTTTCAACAGCAGCGGAGAGCGGGCGGGCCGGTGTACGTTGCTGGCCGGGACCACCATGAGGCACATGTTCGACATACGCTTTCGGACCCTTGCGGACCAGACGCATCATGTAACCGAGACCTGCACCGAACAGCACGAAATACACGACCACGAACAGCACCAGGGTGATGCTCATCTGCGCCACGCTGTGGCCGGACGATGCATCTGCGGTGCGCATCAAGCCGTACACGACCCACGGCTGACGGCCGATCTCGGTGGTGAACCAGCCCGCCAGGATCGCGACCAGGCCCGATGGCCCCATCCACAGCGCCAGGTACAGGAACGGACGCGAGCTATACAGTGTGCCGCGCTTGCGCAGCCAGAGGCTCCACAGGCCGGTGAGGATCATCAGCATGCCGAGGGCGACCATGACCCGGAACGACCAGAACACGATCAACGAATTCGGACGGTCCTCAGGTTTGAACTCCTTGAGCGCCGGCACTTGCTTGTCGAGGCTGTGGGTCAGGATCAGGCTGCCCAGGTAGGGAATCTCCACCTTGTACTTGGTGCGTTCCTCTTTCATGTCGGGGATGCCGAACAGGATCAGCGGGGTCGGCTCGTCGCCGATGTTTTCCCAGTGGCCCTCAATGGCGGCGATTTTGGCGGGCTGATGCTTGAGCGTATTCAGACCGTGGAAGTCACCGACCACTGCCTGAACTGGCGCAACCAGCAGGGCCATCCACATGGCCATCGAGAGCATCTTGCGCACGGCGGGCGTGTCACGACCGCGCAGCAAGTGCCAGGCCGCCGAAGAGCCTACGAAGAAGGCCGTCGCCACGAAGGCGGCAATTGCCATGTGCGTCAGGCGGTACGGGAACGACGGGTTGAAGACCACCGCGAACCAGTCAGTCGGGATCACACGACCGTCGATGATCTCGAAACCTTGTGGCGTCTGCATCCAGCTGTTGGAGGACAGAATCCAGAATGTCGAGATCAGCGTACCGATGGCAACCATGACCGTGGAGAAGAAGTGCAGGTTGCGGCCCACGCGGTTCCAGCCGAACAGCATCACACCCAGGAAGCCGGCTTCCAGGAAGAAGGCGGTCAACACCTCGTAGGTCAGCAGCGGGCCGGTAACGGCGCCTGCAAAGTCGGAGAAGCGGCTCCAGTTGGTGCCGAATTGATAGGCCATGACCAGCCCGGACACCACGCCCATGCCGAAGTTGACGGCAAAGATCTTCGACCAGAAGTGGTACAGGTCACGATAAACGTCATCGCGGGTCTTCAGCCACAGGCCTTCGAGCACAGCCAGGTAACTTGCCAGACCAATGGTGATGGCAGGAAACAGGATGTGAAACGAAATCGTGAATGCGAACTGAATTCGGGCGAGCTCGATAGCCTCTAAACCGAACATAAGATGTTCCTCTCTCAGATGAAACCTGCTGCTGCCTGAAGGCCAACAGCGATTGCCCCCACGGTAATGAGTGCTCTGTTTCTTTTTATGCAGCGCTTTCAGTGGAAAAAGCGCTGGTCGATCCGTCGTTGTTTGAATGGAGCACTGACGTAGATCAATCGACCATGAAAGAGTAGTCCTGTTCAGCCACTTGAGCCGTGTGGTCTATTGTCGCGTGGCGAGTTGTCTCACCTTAGCCTGCAGGTCGCCGCCTCGGTCGCTCCCACGCAGGCCATGTGCACAGTGTCCTTGTGAGAGGGAGCTTGCTCACGAAGAGGCCGGTGCAGACGCTGAATACCTACTGGTCAGCCAGTCTTTCTTCGCG
>NZ_ATDK01000290.1 GCF_000444135.1 Pseudomonas avellanae BPIC 631 | reverse complement strand
AAACTCAAGAGAAACTATGAAAGCGTCATAGCAATGGCCTGCGCTTTTCTGTGGCTACCAATGTGAAACGGGAACAGACCCTAGAGAGTCTCAGCTTTTTCGACAAGCTGAAGCCTTTGATCGCGTCGCTGGAAACACTGGCGGATATCGATCCCAAAAACCCGCTGATCGGGTCCATCAAGGCAGGTATCGCAGGCGTGTCCAATATTCTGGACCTGCTGGATGCTGCCGTTGATTATGATCATCTGATTACCCTGCGCGATACATTGCAGGCGCAGTCGCTCGCTCTGCAGGACGCGGTGGGTGAGGCTCGCGCGGCACTTGATGTCGAAGTGAGCAAGCGCGATCAGATTTCGGGGCTGGCATCGGTTCAGGTCTACAAGAACGACTACGTTCGAGAAATCGGCAAACTGCATACGGCGCTGACTCAGGTCCTGGCCAATTGCCGACTGCCCGCCTCCGAAGGGTTCGAGGAGCGCGTCGAACATTTCAGTCGCCAAGCAAATGCACTGAATACCTACCTGGTAGATCTGCGAGGAAGCTGGCGCAGTTGATACGTGCTATTGCCCCGCTTGTTCACATAGGCGGGGTTTTCGGCGTGTGACAAAAAACACGTCACAGACAGACACGTTACAGATAGACACGATATGGCCGTCAGTGCATTAATTGCGCCGCGCAATATGAGTGAGAGTAGCGAGCGTGTTGAAGAAAGTCCTGTTTCAACTGCACTGGTTCTTCGGGATCACGGCAGGTCTGGTGCTGGCCCTGATGGGCATCACCGGCGCCCTGTATTCGTTCGAGGACGAAATTCTCGACGTGCTCAATCCTGACACTCTGCTTGTCGAAGAGCGCGCTGCTGCATTGCCTCCCCTCGAGCTTGTCCACAAGCTGGAGGCCGCAACCGGGCTCACCGTGGCTATCTTGCGTGTCGAGACTCTCGGCAATCGCGCCGCTCAGGTGTATTTCACGCCGGAGCCGGGCGAAAGGCGCGGCCCCAAACGCAATTTCGATCCTTATACCGGTGAGCTTAAAGGCGATGCGGTGGGTGAGGGGTTTTTCGATTTTGTCCTGCAATTGCATCGTTATCTGGCCGCAGGTGAGGTGGGCAAGCAGGTTACAGCGGCCTGTACGCTGATTCTGCTGTTCTTCTGCCTGTCTGGGCTCTATCTGCGCTGGCCTCGCAATGCCTTGAACTGGCGCGTCTGGCTGACGCTGAACTGGGCGAAAAAGGGCCGCAGTTTCAACTGGGACCTGCATTCGGTCTTTGGCACCTGGTGCCTGTTGTTCTACCTGCTGTTCGCCATCACCGGCCTGAACTGGTCGTATGACTGGGTGAGCAACGGTCTGAACACACTGATGGGGGATGCGCCGTCAGTACAGCGCAAGGCCCCTGTGGTCACGGCTAACAAAACCGCGCCGTTGGTGGTCGATTACGCAGCCGTCTGGGAGAGCATCCAGAAGACGGCCGGGCCTGAACTGCGCGCCTATAATCTGCGCCTGCCTGCCTGCCTCCGGCGGCCAACCTGCCACGGTGTTCTATCTACTCAAGGACTCCCCGCATCCGCGTGCCTTGAACAGTATTACGCTTGATCCGGCCAACGGTCAGGTCAGTGCGGTTTTGCGCTACGCAGAGCGTGGTTTGGGTGCGCAACTGCTGGCCAGCAACTACGCGCTGCACGTCGGCAGCTACTTTGGCCTGGTGGGTCGAATCATCATGACGGGCGCCTCATTGATGATGCCGCTGTTCTTTATTACTGGCTGGTTGTTGTACCTGGATCGCCGTCGCAAGAAGCGCGATGTCAGGAGTGCGCGTGGCGAGGTGCAGGATGATGCGTGCGCAGATGCGTCGTCCTGGCTGATTGGCTTTGCCAGCCAGAGCGGCTTCGCCGAGCAACTGGCCTGGCAGACTGCGGCCCAGTTGCAGGCGTCAGGCTTGCCCGTGCGTGTGAAGCGTCTGGGGGAGTTGACCGAAGAAGATTTCAGTCAGAGCCGCAAGGCGTTGTTTGTCGTCAGCACGTTCGGGGAGGGAGAGGCGCCGGACAGCGCGCGGGGGTTCGAGCGTAAGTTGCTGGGCCGTCGGCTTGCAGTGGAGCACCTCGATTATGCCGTGCTGGCGCTGGGCGACCGGCAATATCAGCATTTCTGTGGTTTCGCCCATCGCCTGCATGACTGGCTGGCAGAGCAGGGCGCGCGTACGTTATTCGCGCCTGTCGAGGTGGACAGCGCCGATCCTGCCGCTTTGCAGCATTGGCAGCAACAACTGGGGCAACTGACCGGCTCTATGCCCTTGGCCCACTGGCAGGCACCGGTTTTCGAGAACTGGACGCTGGCCCGTCGCGAGCATTTGAACCCCGGTAGCAGTGGCTCGAAGGTGTTCAGGCTTGAGCTGACGGCACCCGGCTTGATGAGCTGGCAAGCAGGTGATCTGGTCGAGGTGATGCCGCGCAACGCTGCGCAGGTCATCGAGCAATGCCTTCGCGGTCTGGGCGTTGATCCTTTGAGCACGGTCAGCGTTGAGGGCCTGCAGAAAACGCTTGCTCAGGCACTGGCAACCCGCCAGTTGCCGCACAACCGTGCGCATCTGGTGGGGTTGCATGCACAGGCGCTGATTGATGCGCTGGTGCCGATATCCGCTCGTGAGTACTCGATTGCTTCTGTTCCCGAGGAAGAATGCCTGCAACTGATTGTCCGTCAGGAGGTTCATCCTGACGGCAGTCTGGGGTTGGGTTCCGGCTGGCTGACCGAACATGCGGTCCTCGACAGTACGGTCAGTCTGCGCGTGCGTCGCAACAGCAGCTTTCATTTGCCGGCTGAACCTGTCCCGCTGATTCTGCTGGGCAACGGCACAGGGCTGGCAGGCTTGCGCAGCTTGCTCAAGACCCGCATCGCTCAAGGGCAGACGCGCAACTGGCTGCTGTTCGGTGAACGCAATCGCGCCCATGACTTTCATTGTGGCGCCGAGCTTGAGGGCTGGCTTGAGTCGGGTGCCCTGGCTCGCCTGGACCTGGCTTTCTCCCGTGATCAGGTGGAAAAGATCTACGTACAGGATCGCTTGCGCGAGGCTGCTGCTGAACTGCGCGTATGGCTGGACGACGGCGCGGCGATTTACATCTGCGGTAGTCTTCTGGGCATGGCGGCGGGGGTGGATCAGGTGTTGCACGAGGTACTGGGCGCGCAGAGAGTCAACGAGCTGATCGAGCAGGGGCGTTATCGGCGGGATGTGTATTGACTGGCGAAGATCGGACGCGGAGCGTCCAGAGCGGCGTGCCCACGCTGGAGCGTGGGCACGATAGTCTTCTAGCCTCTAGCCTCCAGCCTCCAGCCTCCAGCCTCCAGCTTAAGCCGCCACAAACTGCTCGGCGTAGTGGCATGCCACCTGGCGGTTATCGACCAGACGCAGTTCCGGGACGTCTGTTGCGCAACGCTCGGTCGCGTAGGGGCAGCGCTTGTGGAAGGCGCAGCCGCTTGGCGGGTTGAGTGGGTTGGGCAGCTCGCCGACGATCTTGATCTTCGGTTTGAGCGGGTCCGGGTGAATGGTCGGGGTCGCTGAGAGCAGGGCCTGGGTGTAAGGATGCAACGGGCGGTTGTAGATCTCTTCCTTGGGACCCATTTCCGCAGGTCGCCCCAGGTACATCACCAATACCGTATCAGCGACATGACGCACCACCGACAGGTTGTGGGAGATGAACACGTAGGCGGTGTTGAATTCCTGCTGCAGGTCCATGAACAGGTTCAGCACCTGGGCCTGAATCGACACGTCCAGTGCCGAGGTGGGCTCGTCGGCCACCAGCACTTTGGGCTGCAGCATCATCGCCCGCGCCAAGGCGATACGCTGACGCTGACCACCGGAAAACATGTGCGGGTAGCGCTGGTAGTGCTCGGGGCGCAAACCGACTTGAGCCATCATTGCCTGCACCTTCTCACGGCGTTCCGCTGCCGACAGTTTGGTGTTGATCAACAGCGGCTCGCCGAGCTGGTCACCGACTTTCTGGCGTGGGTTGAGTGAGGCGTAAGGGCTCTGGAAAACCATCTGCACGTCTTTGCGCAATTGCTTGCGCTCGGACTTGCTTGCCCCGGTCACTTCCTGGCCGGCGATTTTCAGCGAGCCGGAGGACGGCTCTTCAATCAGCGTCAGGGCGCGGGCCAGGGTCGATTTGCCGCAGCCGGACTCGCCGACCACCGCCAGAGTCTTGCCGGCTTCCAGCTCGAAGGACACGCCGTTGAGCGCGCGCACCAACGCGGTGCCTTTGAACAGGCCGCGAGAAACTTCGTAGTGACGGGTAAGGTCGCGGGCGGTAAGTACGACGCTCATTACGCCACCTCCTGATTCAAGGGATAAAAGCAGCGCGCCAGGCTATGCGCCTTGGGGTCCAGGCCGGGACGTTCGGTCCGGCAGTTGTCGCGCACATACGGGCAGCGCGGCGACAGCAGGCAGCCTTGCGGACGGTCGTAGCGGCCCGGGACCATGCCCGGCAGCGTGGCGAGGCGTTCAGCGCCCATGCTGTGCTCGGGAATGGCGGCCAGCAGAGCCTCGCTGTACGGGTGGCCGGGGACGTCGAACAGCCCTGGCACCTGACCCACTTCAACAGCTTGACCGGCGTACATCACGCACACACGCTGCGCGGTTTCAGCCACCACAGCCAGGTCGTGCGTGATCAGCACCAGCGCCATGTCCTGCTCTTTTTGCAGGCTCAGCAGCAGGTCCATGATCTGCGCCTGAATGGTCACGTCCAGCGCGGTGGTCGGTTCGTCGGCAATCAGCAGCTTGGGCTCGCCGGCGATGGCCATGGCAATCGCCACACGCTGGCTCATGCCGCCCGACAGTTGGTGCGGGTAGGCATTCAAACGCGCGGCAGCGCCAGGAATTTCGACCTTTTCCAGCAGCTCCAGCGCACGCTGGCGTGCTGCCTTGCCTGACATGTTCAGGTGCTGGCGCAAAACTTCCTCGATCTGGAAACCCACGGTGTAGCTGGGGTTCAGCGCGGTCATCGGGTCCTGGAAAACCATCGCCAGGTCTTTGCCAATGATGCGGCGGCGCTGCCGGGAGTTGAGCTTGAGCAGGTCATTGCCGTCGAAATTGAGCGCGTCGGCGGTGATGATGCCCGGGGAATCGATCAGCCCCATCAGCGCCATCATGGTCACGGATTTACCGGAACCCGATTCGCCAACGATGGCCAGTACTTCGCCCCTGTCTACGCTCAGGGACAGGCCGTCCACAACAGGTACGGCCTTGGCGTCGCCGAAGCGGACGTTGAGATTCTTGATTTCAAGAAGTGACATGCGAATCTCCTCAGGCGGCGTTCTTGAGTTTCGGGTCCAGCGCATCGCGCAGACCGTCGCCCATCAAGTTGATTGCCAGCACGCTGAGCAAAATGGTCAGACCGGGCAGGCTCACGACCCACCAGGCACGTTCGATGTAGTCGCGGGCCGAGGCGAGCATGGTGCCCCACTCAGGCGTCGGCGGTTGTACGCCAAGGCCCAGAAAGCCCAGCGCTGCGGCGTCGAGAATGGCCGAGGAAAAACTCAGGGTTGCCTGAACGATCAGCGGTGCCATGCAGTTGGGCAACACGGTGATGAACATCAGGCGCGGCAAGGTTGCGCCGGCCAGACGCGCAGCGGTCACGTAGTCGCGGTTCAGCTCACCCATTACCGCAGCGCGGGTCAGACGAACATAGGACGGCAGCGACACGATGGCGATCGCGATCACGGTGTTGATCAGGCCAGGGCCGAGAATGGCCACGATGGCGACCGCCAGCAGCAGCGACGGCAGTGCCAGCATGATGTCCATCAGGCGCATGACCGAAGGGCCGAGTATGCGCGGGAAGAAGCCCGCCAGCAGCCCCAGAAAAATACCGGGGATCAATGACATGACCACCGATGCCAGACCGATCAGCAGCGACAGGCGCGAGCCTTGAATCAGGCGCGAGAGCAGATCGCGGCCCAGTTCGTCGGTGCCAAGCAGGAACTGCCATTGACCGCCTTCGAGCCACACCGGAGGGGTCAGCAGGAAGTCACGGTATTGCTCGCTCGGGTCATGTGGCGCAACCCAAGGGGCAAACAGGGCGCAGAACACGATCAGGATCATGAACAGCAGGCCGGCAACCGCGCCTTTGTTCTTGGAGAACGCTTGCCAGAATTCTTTGTACGGGGATGGGTAAAGCAGGCTTTGATCGACTGCTACCGCAGGAGTAGGGGTGCTCATATCGATGATCTCAGCGCTGGTGACGAATGCGTGGGTTGGCAAAGCCGTAGAGGATATCCACCACGAAGTTGACCAGGATCACCAGACAGGCGATCAGCAGAATGCCGTTTTGCACGACCGGATAGTCCCGTGCGCCGATGGCTTCGATCAGCCACTTGCCGATACCCGGCCAGGAGAAGATCGTTTCGGTCAGTACCGCACCGGCCAGCAATGTACCGATTTGCAGGCCGAACACGGTCAACACCGGAATCAGTGCGTTGCGCAGGCCGTGTACAAACACTACACGAGCAGGTGACAGGCCTTTGGCCCGGGCGGTACGCACGTAGTCTTCACGCAGCACTTCAAGCATCGAGGAGCGGGTCATCCGGGCGATTACCGCCAGCGGGATGGTGCCCAGCACGATGGCCGGAAGAATCAGGTGATGCAGGGCATCGAGAAACGCGCCTTGCTCGTCGCTGAGCAGGGTGTCGATCAACATGAAGCCGGTGACCGGCGGGATGTCGTACAGCAGGTCGATGCGCCCGGAAACCGGGGTCCAGCCCAGTGATACCGAGAAGAACATGATGAGGATCAGGCCCCACCAGAAGATCGGCATGGAATAGCCGGCCAGGGAAATGCCCATGACCCCATGATCGAACAGGGACCCTCGCTTGAGTGCGGCGATGACGCCAGCCAGCAAGCCGAGGATGCCTGCGAAAATCAGTGCTGCCAGCGACAACTCCAGGGTTGCCGGGAACAGCGAGGTGAATTCGCTCCAGACACTGGTGCGCGTACGCAACGATTCACCGAGATCGCCCTGGGCGAGCTTGCCGATGTAATCGATGTACTGGGCATACAGCGGTTTGTTCAGGCCAAGACGTTCCATGGCCTGAGCGTGCATTTCCGGATCGACCCGGCGTTCACCCATCATGACTTCGACCGGGTCGCCCGGAATCAGACGAATCAGTGCGAACGTCAACAAGGTGATGCCGAAGAAAGTGGGTATCAGCAACCCCACTCGGCGGGCGATAAAACTAAACATCTTGGTGTGTACCTCATCAGCCGGTTAGGCGTATTCCGGCGAGTCTCGGGTTATGAGCCCGCCGGATTGTTTTTCTACTTCACCCGGGTAGTGGCGAAGTTATTAGTGGTGAGCGGGCTGATCTGATAGCCCTCTACGTTGTTGCGCATGGCCGTGAACATTCTGGTATGAGCCATGCTGATCCACGGTTGGTCCTTGTTGAATATTGCCTGAGCCTGCTCATAGAGCGCTGCACGCTCCTGGGGGTTCACTGTTTCACGAGCCTTGTCGATCAGCGTCTGGAAATCGGCATTGCACCAGCGTGCATAGTTCTCGCCGTTTTTCGCCGCTTCGCAACTCAGCATCGGGGTCAGGAAGTTGTCCGGGTCGCCATTGTCGCCCGCCCAGCCGGCAGACACCATGTCATGTTCGCCATTCTTGGCGCGTTTGAGCATTTCGCCCCATTCCATGACGCGAATGTCGATCTTGATGCCGATTTTGGCCAGGTCCGACTGCATCATCTGCGCGCCGAGCATCGGGTTGGGGTTGGTAGGGCCACCGCCGTTGCGGGTGAACAGGGTGAACGTGGTGCCTTCAGGCACGCCTGCTTCCTTCAGCAAGGCGCGTGCCTTGTCCAGGTCAACCGGCGGGTTCTTCAAGCTGTTGTTGTAACCCAGCAGGGTAGGCGGATACGGATTGACGGCCACCAGCGCATTGCCCTTGCCGAACACGGCGTTCACATACGCGTTCTTGTCGAACGTCATATCAATGGCTTTGCGCACCCGCACATCGCTCAAATACTTGTGCGTCGTGTTGATGGCGATATAGCCGGTGGTCATCGCCTCCATTTCATCGATTTTCAGATTCGGGTCTTTTTTGATGCTCGGTACATCGTCAGGCTTGGGATACAGCGCTATCTGACATTCGTTGGCCTTGAGTTTCTGCAGGCGCACGTTGTTGTCGGTGGCGATGGCCAGAATCAGGGCTTCGGACGGCGGCGTACCACGGAAGTACTCCGGGTTGGCCTTGAAGCGTACCTGTGCATCTTTCGCATAGCGCTGGAAGATGAACGGCCCGGTGCCGATCGGCTTGCTGTTCAGGTCGTTGGTCTTGTTGGCTTTCAACAACTGGTCAGCGTATTCAGCCGGGTAGATCGAGGCGAAGGCCATGGCCACGTCGGCCAGAAACGGTGCTTCGCGGCGGGTCAGGGTGAACTTGACGGTGTAGTCGTCAGTTTTCTCGACGCTTTTGAGCAGCTCTTTGAAGCCCATGCTTTCAAAGTAGGGGAAGCCGACACTCGACTTGTCGTGCCACGGGTGTTTCGGGTCCAGCTGACGCTGAAAACTCCAGAGCACATCGTCGGCGTTCATGTCGCGGGTCGGTTTGAAGTAGTCGGTGGTGTGAAACTTGACGCCTTTACGCAGGTGGAAGGTGTAGGTCAGGCCGTCTTCGCTGATCTCCCAGGAGTCAGCCAGGGCGGGAATAACTTCAGTGGTGCCCGGTTTGAAATCTGCCAGGCGGTTGAACACGGTTTCAGCCACGGCATCGGCGGTGACCGCAGTCGTGTATTGCACCATGTCGAAGCCTTCAGGGCTGGCTTCAGTGCAGACCACCAGGGGTTTTGCCGAAACACTGACGGCAACGCTGAGCAGGGCCAGGGCGATCGAGTTGCGTAGCGATAACATTTTCATGGGTAACCCTCCGTAGATTTGACGCCGATGGCGGTCGCCCTGACGCCGGGCTGCTGCCTTGCGTCAGAGCGGTTTCAACACGTTAAAGAATGTTGAACGGGATGGTGGTCACCAGACGGAATTCGTTGATGTTGCCATCAGCCTGATTCTCGCTGGCGCGGTGCGTGGTGTAGGTTGCGCGAATAGCGGTGGCCTTGAGCGGGCCGGACTGCACCGAGTAGGACGAACCTATGCCGTACTCGTAGTGTGTTTCGCCGTCCATTGCCAGCACGTCGGTGTAACCGGTGCCTTTGTAATGCGTACCGTCTATGTCCCAGCCGCGCGCCTGGTAGATGTTGAACTTAAGGCCCGGCACGCCGTATTCGGCCATGTTCAGCACGTAAGCGATCTGCAGGGATTTCTCGTTCGGGCCGTTGAAGTCCGAGAGCAGGGAGTTGGCCAGGAAGATCGCGTTGGTGTCGTGGGCGTAGTCGAAGTATTCGTTACCGTTCACTTCCTGGTAGGCAAGGCTGACGCTGTGCGCGTTGTGCGTGCCGGTGAAGGAAAGGCTGTAGGTATCGTTGTCGATTGCGCCCAGTTTGCTCTGACCCGCATCCTTGGTCTTGTAGTAGTTCAGGTTGGTGCTCAGCGCGAAGACCTTGCTGTCGCCCAGTTCGTGGGTGAACGCGAAGTAGTACTGGTGCCAGAAATCTTCCAGGTTCGACGCATAGAAGCTGGCAGTCAGGCTGTCGGTCGGCTTGTAGTCACCACCGAACATGTCCAGACGGTCGGCAGTCTTGCTGCGATCACCGTACTCGGAGCGGAACTTGTCCAGGCTCTGTTCCATGCGTGGCGATACGCGATCGAAACTGCCGCCCTGCAGGGACAGGTTGTTGAACTCGTCGCTCTGTACGGCAAAACCCTGGAAGCTGGACGGCAGTGCGCGGTTGCCGATGAAGGCAATGACCGGCGTGTTCACCGACTGGCGGCCCATGGTCAGCACGGTGTTGGAAACACGGGCCTTGACGTTGCCCAGCCCCATTTTGCTCCACTGACCAACGGCATCGCCGTCGCTGTGGGCCAGGGTACGGTTGGAGTTGCCAGCGAAGTCATCGGTGTCACGATCCAGCGCAATGGCGTTGTACAGCGCCAGTTCGGTGGAGAAGCCGACTACGCCCTGAGTGAAGCCCGAGCTGTAATTGACGATAGTGCCCTGCTGCCAGTTGATACGGCGCGAAGTCTGCTCAGGGATGCCGTTATCGTTGTAGCGAAAAACCTCGTCGCGACGCTTGAGTTCGTTGGCGTACCAGTTACGGGTTGTCCCTGTCAGGTGTTGGTCTTCAAAGAAGCCGTTGGCTTCGGCCTGCGCGTTCTTGGTACTCAGCCCGGTCGGTACGAATGTCTGGCTGGCGGGCTCTGCGTGAACCAGCGCGCCAAACGATGAGAGAGATAAGGCCAATAACGCAGTGCTTGTTTTTTTCACGATGTGCAGCTCCCTTTATCACTTTTATAGTTGCCAGTTCTTTGAAGTCTGGCTTTTGGTTATGCAGGGCTTGAGGCCCTGCGTTGTTAGCAATGCGCAAGTGCTGGCGCTCGCCACCCCGCAAGGCGGCGAGGACAAGCTTGAGTTCTGATCAGTCGGCGATGCTCACGCCCGAAAAGTTGTTGCGGCCAAACGGGCTGACGTGGAAGTCCCTGACTTCGGCGCGCAACGGCTGATTGACCGTGGAGTGGGCAACCGGGGTAATCGGCACTTGTTCCTTGAGGTAGCGCTGCGCCTGTTTGTAAAGGTCGGTGCGTTTCTCGCGGTCAGTGGTCGCGACCGCCGCCTTGACCAGTTGGTCGTATTTCTCGTCACACCACATCGAGTAGTTGTTACCGCCAATGGCCGCGCAGCTGTACAGCGTGCCGAGCCAGTTGTCCGGGTCACCGTTGTCGCCCGTCCAGCCGATCAGCGAAATATCATGCTCGCCGTTCTTGGTGCGCTTGAGGTACTCACCCCATTCGTAACTGACGATCTTGACCTTGATGCCCACCTTGGCCCAGTCGGCCTGGAGCATTTCGGCCATCAGTTTGGCATTGGGGTTGTAAGGGCGCTGCACCGGCATGGCCCAGAGGGTCAGTTCAGTGCCTTCCTTGATGCCGGCGGCACGCAGCATGGCCTTGGCTTTTTCCGGATCGTAAGGGGCGTCCTTGATGCTGTCGTCATAGGACCACTGGGTCGGCGGCATGGCGTTGACCGCCAGTTGCCCCGCGCCCTGGTAAACCGCGTTGATGATGGCTTTCTTGTTGACTGCCATGTCCAGCGCCTGACGCACTTCCAGCTTGCCCAACGGCTCGTGACGCACGTTGTAGGAGATGTAACCGAGGTTGAAACCCGGCTTCTCGATGATCTGCAGGCTTTTGTCTTCCTTGAGCTTGGCGAGGTCTGCCGGGCGCGGGTTGACCGAGACCTGGCACTCGTTGGCCTTGAGCTTCTGCATGCGCGCCGAGGCATCGGTCACGATGGCGAAGATCAGTTGATCGATCTTCACCCGACTCGGGTCCCAAAACTCCTTGTTGCCCTTGTAACGAATCTGCGAGTCCTTCTGGTAGCGCTGAAACACGAACGGCCCGGTACCGATAGGCTGTTGATTGATGTCGCGCACATCACCTTTGGCCATCAGTTGTTCGGCGTACTCGGCGGACAGAATGCCGGCGAAGTTCATTGCGATATTCTGGATGAACGCGGCATCTACCGTGTTGAGGGTGAACACCACGGTCAGTGGGCCGGTCTTCTCGACGGACTTGATCTTCTTGTTCAGGCCCATACTGGTGAAGTAGGGGAACTCGGTCGGGTAAGCGATGCGAAACGGGTGGTCGGGTTTGAGCATGCGATTGAACGTGAAGACCACGTCGTCGGCATTGAAATCACGGCTGGGGGTGAAGTTCTTGTTGCTGTGAAACTTCACGCCTTCGCGCAGATGAAACGTGTAGGTCAGACCGTCCTCTGAAACATCCCATGAGGTCGCCAGCGCAGGCACCACCGAGGTGTCGCCCTGCTTGAATTCGGTCAGGCGGTTGTAGATCGGCTCTGATGCGTCGTTATCGGTAGATGAGGTGTATTGCGCGCCGTCAAAGCCCGCAGGACTCGCTTCCGAGCAGAACACCAGATTGCTTGCCGCCTGGGCAAAAGGGGCCAGGGCCAAAAGCCCGAGGCATGACGTCATCGCAAGAGTTTTACGCATGATGATCCCTATCCTTAAAAGGACGAGCCAAGGCTCGAATGTCTGACTGGCCCAAAACCGCCAACCCGAAAAAGATTTCCGAACAGCCTGTCCGCACACATTGATTTACAACGGTTGCGGGGCGGCTGGCTTCCTGCCAGTTGCCGCCAGCTCAGGACGGTAATTCGTCAGGAGCGCGCGGTATATAGGCTCGCAGGATGCAAAGTGCGTAGGAAATCTCTTAGTGATAGCTGAAGAGTGCCGATAAGGACACTTTTCAACTAATCAACAGGTCTCTTGCTCAGGTAGAGCGGGAACTGCGCCGCAAGAGCAGCGCAGTCAAACCGCTGTTACTTCACGCTGACACCGTAGAAGGAATTCAAGCCAAACGGGCTGATCTTGAAGTCCTGCACGCTGGTGCGCATGGGTTGGTAGACAGTCGAGTGCGCGATAGGCGTCATCGGCACTGCGTCTTTCAGGAGGTGTTGCGCCTGTTTGTACAGTTCGGTGCGCTTGGCCTGATCAGGCGTTTGTTTTGCCTGATGGATCAGCGTGTCGAAAGGCTTGTCGCACCACTTGGCAAAGTTGTTGCCATTCAGTGCGTCGCAGCCGAACAGGGTGCCGAGCCAGTTGTCCGGGTCACCGTTGTCGCCGCTCCAGCCAATCAGCATGGCGCCGTTTTCACCATTCTTGGCGCGCTTGATGTACTCGCCCCATTCATAGCTGACGATCTTGGCGCTGATACCGATCTTCTTCCAGTCGGCCTGGAGCATTTCAGCCATCAGTTTGGCGTTGGGGTTGTAAGGACGCTGAACCGGCATTGCCCAAAGGGTAATTTCGGTGCCTTCCTTGATGCCCGCTTCCTTGAGCAGTTGGCGAGCCTTCTCGGGATCGTACTTGGCGTCCTTGATGGTCGTGTCGTAAGACCACTGGGTCGGCGGCATGGCGTTGACCGCTAATTGACCTGCACCCTGATAGACCGAGTCGATGATCTGCTGCTTGTTGACTGCCATGTCCAGTGCCTGACGCACTTTCAGCTGAGCCAGCGGGTTCGGTCGATTTTCGCCCTTGATCTCGGGCATTACGTTATAGGCGATGTAACCCAGGTTGAAGCCAGCCTGATCCGGCATCTTCAGGTTCTTGTCGGCCTTGAGGGATTCGAGGTCGGCAGGACGCGGGTAAGCGGTGATCTGGCATTCGTTTTTCTTGAGCTTCTGCATGCGCACCGAAGCGTCGGTGGTGATGGCGAAGATCAGGTTGTCGACTTTGACGTCCTCAGGCTTCCAGTAATCCTTGTTGCCGGTGTAACGGATGTTGGAATCTTTCTGATAGCTCTTGAACACGAACGGACCCGTGCCGATCGGCTGCTGGTTGATCAGTTCCGGCTTGCCTTCCTTGAGCAATTGAGCGGCATATTCAGCAGACTGAACAGACGCGAAGCTCATGGCCATGTTCTGGATGAACGCGGCATCCACTTTGCCAAGGACGAACTTGACGGTGTGGTCGTCGACTTTTTCGATCTTGGTGATGTTGGTGTCCATCGCCATGTCAGTGAAGTACGGGAATTCGGTCGGATACGCTTTGCGGTAAGGCATGTCCTTGTCGATCATGCGATTGAACGTGAACAGCACATCATCGGCATTGAATTCACGAGTCGGCTTGAAATAGGACGTGGTGTGGAACTTGACGCCTTCACGCAAATGGAAGGTGTACGTCAGGCCGTCTTCCGAGATGTCCCATTTTGTTGCCAGGCCTGGCACAACGGCGGTGCCGCCACGCTCAAACTGGCTCAAACGGTTGAAGATGGTCTCGGCCGAGGCGTCGAAATCGGTACCTGTGGTGTATTGACCCGGATCGAAGCCGGCAGGGCTGCCCTCGGAGCAGAACACCAGGTTCGATGCTGCGTGGGCGAAAGGTGCGCTGGCGAGCAAGCTGGCGCCGACCAGAAACGGAATGACCGCGTGTTTGAGCATGGTTGCCTCAGTTGTTGTCATTTTTGATTAGAGGGAACGACCTCGTGAGCCGATCCGTCCGATACTTATGCAGGGGCCATACCCAAAGCAAGACAGTGACGCCAAAGAAGCGACAAAGAGTGGCACGATCGTACAAGAATGTCGCGAAAGTGTAATTTTCCATGCAGTTGATCGTTTGCGTGACGCATTTCGAAACGTATTGCGCACCATTAGGGCGCAACCGGGTGAGAAAAATGCACCCGGTTGGAGCCGCGTTGAGCGCTGGTGTTACTTCACTTGCTCAGGCTCACCCCATAAAACGGTGTGAGGCCGAACGGGCTGATATTGAAATCCTGCACTTCCTGACGCATTGGCTGGAACACCTTCGAGTTGGCAATAGGCGTAATCGGCACTTGCTGCTTGAGAATGTGCTGGGCCTGTTGATAGAGCTTGATGCGTTCATCGCGGCTGGTGGTGAGCTTGGCCTGCTGCACCAGCTTGTCGTAGGCGGGGTCGCACCATTTGGCGTAGTTGCTGCCCTTGACGGCTGCACAGCTGTAAAGCACGCCGAGCCAGTTGTCAGGATCGCCGTTGTCACCGGTCCAGCCGTAGATCATCGCGTCATGCTCGCCTGCTTTGGCGCGCTTGATGTACTCGCCCCACTCGTAACTGACGATGTTGGCCTTGATGCCGATCTTGTCCCAATCCGACTGGATCATCTGGGCCGACATGCGTGCGTTGGGGTTGGAGGCGCGCTGGACTGTCATGGCCCACAGATCAATCTTCGTACCCGGTGCCACGCCTGCTTCCTTGAGCAACTGCCTGGCCTTGGTCGGGTCGTAAGGTGCGTCCTTGATGGTCGGGTCATAGCTCCACTGACCAGGCGGCAGGGCGTTTTCAGCCAACTGGCCAGCGCTCTGGTACACCGCCTTGATGATCGCCGGCTTGTCGATGGCCATGTCCAGTGCCTGACGCACCTTGAGCTGGTCCAGTGGCGCATGGGTAACGTTGTAGGCCAGGAACCCCAGGTTGAAACCTGCCTGGCTGAGGACCTTCAGTTTAGGGTCCTTTTTCATCTCTTCGATGTCCTGCGGGCGTGGGTAGCCGCTGACCTGGCACTCGCCGGCCTTGAGCTTCTGCATGCGCACAGCGGCATCGCTGCTGATCGAGAAGATCAGATTGTCGATTTTCACGTCCTCGGGCTTCCAGTACTCGGTATTGCCGGTGTACCGGATCTGCGAGTCCTTCTGGTAGCGCTTGAACACGAACGGCCCGGTGCCGATCGGCTTCTGGTTCAGTTCATCGGCCTTGCCCTCCTTGAGCAGCTTGTCCGCGTATTCGGCGGACTGAATGGAAGCAAAGCTCATGGCCAGGTTCTGCACGAACGCGGCATCGGTGTTGTTCAGCGTGAACCTGACGGTCTGCGCATCGACTTTATCGACGCTCTTGATCGTGGTGTTCAGGCCCATGTCGGTAAAGTACGGCGACTCCGACGGATAGGCCTTGCGGAACGGGTGGTTGGCGTCGAGCAGACGGTTGAACGTGAACAGCACGTCATCGGCATTGAACGTACGGGTCGGGGTGAAATAGTCCGTGGTGTGGAACTTCACGCCGTCGCGCAGGTGGAAGGTGTATGTCAGGCCGTCCGGCGAAACATCCCAGCGCGTCGCCAGGCCAGGTTCTACTTCGGTGCCGCCGCGCTTGAACTGGGTCAGGCGGTTGAAGACGGTCTCGGCCGAGGCATCGAAGTCCGTACCGCTGGTGTACTGGCTGGGGTCGAAACCTGCCGGGCTGGCTTCCGAGCAATACACCAGCGTGCTTGCCGCCTGTGCCAGTGGTGCGCAGGCCAGCAGCGCGGTCGTCAGCAGCAGCGGTTTGAAGAGTGTGTGTCCCATGGATCCCTCGCGTGGTACGGCAATAACCGTGCTTGAATATCGACAATCAGATAGGCAACGGATAGTGCCGTACTTGGTCGGGGTCGGACAATACACTTACTTGCCGGTCACTCTCGCCCACAAGTCCGCCAACGAGGTGCTTTCAAAAAATACGTTCAGAAAGTTGCTGCTGTCCTGGCTGAAACGCTGCAAGTCTTTCTTCGCGTGGCTCTGCAATTGGGTCCGGGTCTGGTCCAGCTCGCTCTTGAGCGCAGCCCGCCGGACCTGCTGGGGATTTGCCTCGGCCCATTCACGGACGACAGCGTCCTGCCAGTCACAGTCCATCGGGTGAGTGAAAAACCGTGCGGCAACGCGAGCCGGATACTCCGCACCCTCTTTGCCGTGCCATTGGCCCAGTATGGCCTGACCCACTTGCAGCACGGCTTTTCGGGCGAGGGTTGCGGCGAGTACATGCAACGGGTGCTGCGCGTGATCCTTGGCCAGTTGCGAATGTGACGGGTCGGTCGAGCCGCTGGTATTGGGATCTTCGTCGAGCAGAGTTTGCAGATCATCGACGCTGTTGCCCAGCCAGACGGCCAGACTTTGCATGGCGATACCAAACGCATTGCCAAGCAATCGCCCCGGCGTACCGATGAATGCGTAGAACTTTTCGACCTGTTCGGAGAACGGCAAGCTGGCCCATTGATCGCGCGCTTCGAGGAACGCCTCGTAGCCCGCAAGCAGATTCTGATCCGGGTGCTCGCCGAGTATGATCAGGAGAATCTGGTCGCGCTCATAACGTTCGCCGGCTTTGAACGCCTCGAACGGCTTGTCGTCTGGCGAGAACAGAATATTGCCCAGCGGGGCTGCGAGGCTGGCGATGATATCGCTGCCGCCGAACGTGCCGGTCACCAATGGCAACGGGTGCTTGCAGTTTGCCTTGGACGTCCAGGGCAGCACACGGGTATGGCCGAGCTTGATCAGGCTCAGCTCGACGAAGTTGGAGTGGGCGAAGAAGTCTTCGAGAATATGCAGCGCTGCGCCCATGTCCCGCAGACCGTCAGTGGATTGTGGACCTGCGTTTACCGCCGACTCCAGGCCAGCGACCATGATGTCCACCGAGCGCTGGATGTAACGCTTCATCGAGGTGTCATGATCGACCTGCAAGGCCGGGTCATCGGGCTGTAGCCAGTCGTCAAAGTCGGCGTCGCGCTCTTTGGGGTTGGCCGGTTCGGGATTGATGGTCCTCGGATTGTCGATGTGTTCACCGGGGCTATAGACACCAAGTCGCTCCGGTGTCACGACAAAACGCGAGCGGTCTATCTGCATCAGATCGGTGAACTCTTTCACCGCCAGCACATCCACGATGCGGGTCAGCGCCTGGCGGGACAGCAGGTCCGGAAAGCTCTTGGGCATGGTCGTCGCCCGGACGATTTTTGGGTCCAGCAGCTGCGAATAATCGCGCAACCAGTTGCCGAAATAGATCGCGCGGATTTCTTCATGCCTGAAACCGGCAGATTCGAGAACCGCCTCGATAGCGCCGTGCGTATGTGTGTGTTCGTCGCCTTTTCCGGCCTCAAATCGTAAGGGGCTGGGCAGCGGCTCGGCGTTTGTCTTCATAGCCTGGTCAGTGTCAGCGGCAAAGCGTTCGGAAGTGCTGTCCGAGGGATTCATCCTTGATTCCTTGTGGGTAAAGGCGCGCTGGCCGTATCGCTCGGTCAGGGCGGTGGTATGCAAAGTGAGTGGGTAGTTTCGCGGACTGGGAGGCTTGTCGCCAATCAGACGACACGCCAGCAAACGTAGGAGGTTGCCGAGGCGCAGAGGGGTATCAAGAGGAGGGGTGTGGGAAGTTGGCGGCAGTCGAAACTGCCGCCCTGCGAATCAAGGAATCGCGACTTCGATCACGCCATCGGCCGCAACGCTGACCTGGCTGGTGCCGGCTTCGACATCGGGCGTCGGTGCCGACTCATCACGCGAGGATTTTGCCATCATCATGACCGGTGCACGCAGATACGGCTGCGGGTAGCCCGAGGTGTTGAGGTTCAGGTTGACCAGCTTGTAGCCCGTGCCGCCCAGCGCCTCTGTCACCAACTGTGCCCGCGCCTTGAAGGCTGTTACGGCGTCCTTGAGCAGCGCGTCTTCGCTGGTCTTGCGGGTCGATGGCGAGATCGAAAAGTCCATGCCGCCCATTTTCAGGTCTGTCAGCAGTTCGCCGGTCAGTTTGGACAGCACCGCAAAGTCTGCGCTTTCGAGGCGTAGCTCGGCGCGTTCACGCCAGCCGGTGATCTTCTGCCCTTTGTCGTCGTAAACCGGGTAGCTGTTGCGGCTGCCCTGACGGATCTTCACATCCTTGACCTGCCGCGCCTGGCCCAGCGCCTTATTCAGCGTTTCAGTGATCTGCGCCGCCAGTTTGGCCGGGTCGCTGTCCTGCGCTTCGGTATAAAGGGTGACGAGCATCAGGTCGCGCTGGACTTCCTGATTGACCTCCGCACGCAGGGAAATCTGGTTGTAGCGGGCTTCTTCAGCCAGCGCCGGCAGGCTGGACAGGGCAGCGGCCAGCGCGACGAGCGTGGCAGCAGGGCGAAGATTGAACATGAAGGCTCCTTGTTATCAAACGGCCAGCCGACAAGTGTCGGGCGGCGCAAAGTGTTCTGACTGTAGCGCTTTGGCCCGGTCCCTGCGATGACGGACTGCTCGGGTGTGTGGCGCGTTGACGCACTTTTCCAGTTTTGCCTCGCGCTTGGTTATACTCGCTGCGATCCGCCTGGAGCACTCATCAGGAGAGCCCATGCTCGCCCCCGTTCAAATGCTTTCGGCCACACGGCAAAACCTGTGGCGCCTGACATTCATCCGTATTCTGGTGCTGGCCGCGCAAGCAGGTTCGGTCGGCATGGCGTGGTTGTTCGACTTTCTGCCCCTGCCATGGCCGCAGCTGTCGATCACCCTGGGCTGCTCGCTGGTGCTGTGCGGGCTGACCGTCATCCGTCTGCGCACGTCGCTGCCGCTCACCGAGCTTGAATACGCCTTGCAACTGGCGCTCGATCTGCTGATCCACAGTGCATTGCTGTACTACTCGGGCGGCTCGGCCAACCCGTTCGTTTCCTATTACCTGGTGCCGTTGACCATTGCTGCGGCGACCTTGCCGTGGCGCTACTCGCTGATTTTGTCCGGCTTTGCGCTGACCATGTACACCCTGCTGATGGTTCGTTCATACCCGCTGGAAACCGACTCGATTGCCCGTGAAAACATGCAGGTGTATGGCATGTGGCTGAGTTTTGCGCTGGCGGCGTCGGTCATCACCTTTTTTGCGGCAAAGATGGCCGAAGAGCTGCGTCGTCAGGAGCAACTGCGTGCCGAGCGTCGGGAGGAGGGCCTGCGCGATCAACAGTTGCTCGCCGTCGCCACCCAGGCCGCAGGCGCGGCGCATGAACTGGGTACACCGTTGGCGACCATGAGCGTATTGCTCAAGGAAATGCGCCAGGACCACAGCGACCCTGCATTGCAGGAAGACCTGTCGGTGCTGCAGGAGCAGGTCAAACAGTGCAAGCAGACCCTCCAGCAACTGGTGCGTGCCGCCGAAGCCAATCGGCGCATGGCCGTGGAGCAGCAGCCCGCCACCCGCTGGCTGGACGAGTCGCTTAACCGTTGGCACTTGATGCGCCCGGAAGTGAGTTACCGCTTCTATCAGTTGGGCAAGGGCGATTTGCCCATGCTGGCACCGCCGCCAGACCTGACCCAGGCGCTGCTCAACCTGCTCAACAATGCCGCCGACGCCTGCCCCGATGGTCTGGAAGTCAACCTGAACTGGGACAGTGCAGAGGTTTGCATCAGCATTCGTGACCACGGCGCAGGTGTGCCGCTGGCCATTGCCGAGCAGATCGGCAAACCGTTCTTTACTACCAAAGGCAAAGGTTTCGGCCTGGGTCTGTTCCTGAGCAAGGCCAGCGTCACCCGTGCGGGTGGCTCGGTAAAGCTCTACAGTCATGAAGAAGGCGGTACGCTCACCGAGCTGCGCCTGCCCCGAGAAACACGAGGAGAAGAAGCATGAGTGACGATGACATCCAGGTAGAAGGCGAAGAGCTGCCGCACCTGTTGCTGGTCGATGACGACGCGACATTCACCCGTGTGATGGCGAGGGCCATGAGCCGTCGCGGTTTTCGCGTGAGCACCGCAGGTTCCGCTGAAGAGGGCCTGGCACTGGCGCAGCAGGACATTCCTGAATACGCCGCGCTGGACCTGAAAATGGATGGCGATTCCGGTCTGGTGCTGCTGCCCAAACTGCTGGAAATGGACCCGGACATGCGCGTGGTGATTCTCACCGGTTATTCGAGCATCGCCACGGCGGTCGAGGCCATCAAGCGCGGCGCGTGCAATTACCTGTGCAAGCCGGCGGATGCCGACGACGTGCTGGCGGCCTTGCTGTCCGAGCACGCCAACCTCGACACGCTGGTGCCCGAGAATCCGATGTCGGTGGACCGCTTGCAGTGGGAGCACATTCAGCGCGTGCTGACCGAGCACGAAGGCAATATTTCAGCGACCGCGCGGGCGCTCGGCATGCACCGCCGGACCTTGCAGCGCAAGTTGCAGAAGCGCCCCGTCAGACGTTGATGAAGGTTTTTTCATAGTGGTCGTGTAGGCGTTTTTTTGCTTCATTGTGCTCAGGCATCGTACGTTCAAAGAGAGCGAGCCTGACCCACATGAATCGCAATGCTGAATATTCTGCCGTCAACGATACTGTGAAAGGGGCGTTTTTCCCCCGTGTATGGAAGCTGATAACGCCGTATTGGCGCAGCGAAGAAAAGACCATTGCCTGGCTGTTGCTGGTCTCGGTGATTGCCCTGTCGCTGTTCAGCGTGCAGGTTTCGGTCCTGTTCAACAGTTGGTACCGGGACTTTTACAACACCCTGCAAAACAAGGATCTGGCGGCGTTCACCCACCTGATCCTGTACTTCAGCGGCATTGCCGCCATCGCCATTCTGGCGGCGGTGTATCGCCTGTACCTGACGCAACTACTGACCATTCGCTGGCGCCGCTGGCTGACCGAGCAGCATTTCGCCCGCTGGCTCGAGCACAAGAATTACTACCACCTGGAGCAGGGCGGTTACACCGATAACCCTGACCAGCGTCTGTCCGAAGACCTCAATGAGTTCACCACCAGTACCCTGAGCCTGGGGCTTGGCCTGATGAGCTCGGTCGTCAGCCTGGTTTCGTTCTCGGTCATTCTCTGGGGCGTGTCGGGCAGCATCGAACTGTTCGGTATCACGATCCCTGGCTACATGTTCTGGGCGGCCATGCTTTATGCCATGGTCGGCAGCCTGCTGACGCACTGGATCGGCAAGCGCCTTATCCCGCTGAACAACCAGCAGGAACGTTACGAGGCAGACCTGCGTTTTGCCTTGGTGCGTGTGCGGGAAAACGCCGAAAGCATTGCCTTGTCCGAGGGTGAGCGCAACGAAAACCAGCGCCTGAGCGGGCGGTTTTCGATGATTTGGAATAACTTTCGGGCCTCGATGAAAGTCCAGAAGCGGCTGACCTTTTTTACCTCCGGCTATTCGCAGATTGCCCTGATCTTTCCCTTTATCGTCGCTGCGCCGCGGTATTTCGCGGGCAAGATCGAGCTGGGTGACCTGATGCAGATCAACTCGGCATTCGGCAACGTGCAGGAGAACTTCAGCTGGTTCATCAGCGCCTACAGCACGCTGGCGTCGTGGCGCGCTACCTGTGACCGTCTGCTGAGTTTCCGCCAGGCGCTGACCGACCATGAAGCGCAGCAGCCCGCCATCGAACGGGTTCACGCCGACGATGCGCTGGACCTGCGCAATCTGGGCCTGAGCATTGCGGGCGGTCGACAACTGCTCAGCGAGGCTGACTTGCACATCGCCGCAGGTGAGCGGGTCATGCTCAGCGGTCGTTCGGGCAGTGGCAAAAGCTCATTGCTGAGAGCGCTGGGCGGATTGTGGCCGCACGGCTCAGGTCAGATTCGCTTACCGGCAGAGCCCGTATTGTTTTTGCCGCAACGGCCTTATCTACCGATTGGCACGTTGCTTGAGGCGATGAGTTATCCACAGTCAGCAGATCACTATTCGCCGGAGCGCTTTGCCGACGCGCTGAAAAAGTGTCGGCTGGAGCATTTGATTCCGCGTCTGGATGAAAGCAATCACTGGCAGCGCTTTCTGTCGCCAGGCGAGCAGCAGCGGATGGCGTTCGCTCGAGCCTTGTTGGTGGCGCCGCGCTGGCTGTACATGGATGAAGCCACTTCGGCCATGGACGAAGAAGACGAGGCCGCCATGCACCGAGCCATCATCGACGGGCTGCCCGGCCTGACATTGCTCAGCATCGGACACCGCAGCAGTCTCAAGCGCTTCCATAACCGGCATGTGCGCGTCGAGGACGGCAAATTGATCGAACAGGCGGCGTCTGGAGCGGTTTGAAGCTGATTCTGTCGGGCCGGCGCTGCTTTGAGGGTGTGATCACCTAACCGCTGAGCTATGATTAGCCCTTGTTTAGCAGTCCAGAGATCGATGTTGGATGGAAAATCAAAGCGCTCCACCCCGCGCCCGTAGAAAACACCGCAGCCTCGCGCAGGAGTTGGTGACTGAGTTATCCGAGCGTATTCGCAGCGGTCAGCTCAAGCGTGGCGATAAACTGCCCACTGAATCCGCGATCATGGAAGAGCAGGGCGTCAGCCGCACGGTGGTGCGCGAGGCGATCTCGCGCTTGCAGGCCTCCGGTCTGGTCGAGACTCGTCACGGGATCGGCACCTTTGTGCTGGACACGCCGAGCCCGAGCGGCTTTCGCATCGATCCGGCGACCATCGTCACCTTGCGTGATGTGCTGGCGATTCTTGAATTGCGTATCAGCCTGGAAGTCGAGTCGGCGGGGCTGGCAGCTCAGCGTCGCAGTGATGAGCAGCTTGCAGCGATGCGCGCGGCGCTGGACGCACTGAACGAAAGCGCTGCGCATGCGACTGATGCGGTGGCGTCTGACTTCCAGTTCCATCTGCAGATTGCGCTGTCGACCGGCAACCGCTACTTCACCGACATCATGACCCATCTGGGCACCAGTATCATTCCGCGTACACGGCTGAATTCGGCGCGTCTGGCCCATGATGATCAACAGCACTACATGGACCGCCTGAGCCGCGAGCACGAAGAAATCTTCGAAGCCATCGCCCGCCAGGACTCCGATGCGGCCCGCGCTGCCATGCGCCTGCACCTGACCAACAGCCGCGAACGCCTGCGCCACGCCCACGAAGAGGCCGAATCGCAGCGGGCTTGAGGGTTAAAAGAGGACGCAGAGCGTCCAGAACGGCATGCGACGCGGAGCGTCGCACGATAGTTGAGATAATCGTTGCGCACGCTCCAGC
>NZ_ATDK01000289.1 GCF_000444135.1 Pseudomonas avellanae BPIC 631 | reverse complement strand
CGCTCTTCCGATCTTTGCGATCTGCAAGCTAAGCTATTGATAAGATTTGAATTTTCCGTTAGTTGGTGGCTGATTTTTTCGAAAACAGTACACTAGTGAGGGTCGTACCCGTTCCTGCTCCAAACCTGCCCGTTTCTGCTTTTCGCTTGCGCGCCGTGCTGCTTCGCCCTCAGCATGCTGCGCATGGAAAAACAACTGAATGAACTCCGGTCGCTCGCGGCGGGGGCTGAAAATCGCCGCACCGAAACCGGCATCCCGCGCGTGGCAATGGTTCAGGGCAAGATCCCGGAGCACCTGCTGGCCGCGGTGTATGACCCGATGATCAACGTGATCCTGCAAGGCAGCAAAAGCATGACGGTCGGTAACCGGACGCTGAGATATGACCCGGCGACCTATTTCGTCATGTCCATCGAACTGCCGGCAGTGGGCTCGGTGCATCCCTCCGCTTCTGGGGAGCCTTACCTTGCGGTCAGCCTGACACTTGACCCGACCGTGTTGTCCACGCTGTTCGCCGACCTGCCCAAACCTGTCAGCCACGCCAAGAACAACGCCGGGTTCTCCGTGGCAGCGGTCACCAGCGACCTGATGGATGCATGGCTGCGCATGCTGCGATTGATGGGCGACCCGGACGCCATCGCCCGAGTAAGTGGCCGTGCGAATTGAGTGATGGCCGGGCGCGCACATCAATCTGCAAAAAACAGATAGCAACATTCCGCCAAAAAAATATTTATCAACTGGCATTATTAAATGCGTCAGTTGAAGAGCAGCCCTCAGTGGCTGATCATCCACGGCCTGCCCGCAGCCTTCCCTTTGAGGGCATGCGGGTTTGCCTTGGTCGGTTGCACCGCTTTGGCAGGCCCACAGCACCCGCAGCCTTTTGGATGACGCTTGCTGTCTTGGTACTCCGCCACGGTTTTAGGCGCATGGGCACTGCGTTCATTGGCGGCGATGGCGCTTCGGGTATTACCCGCCATGGTCGCCAGACCGGGCGCTGACAATATCACCCGCATGCTGGAGACTTCGCAGACCGGGCAATCGCAAGGCAGCGCACTCTCGGCCATTGGGCGCAGGGCCGTGAAGTAGCCACACTCGGGGCAATCGTATTCGTACATGGGCATACACAGTTCTCCGAAAAAACACTCGTCGGCAAGGCCAATATCGTTCGCTCGTTCTGGTGAAAGCCACTTATAAATAGCCGCCACCAGAACGATCCCGGGCGGGCGATTACTTGTCGGGCGCAATCGGCAAGTCGATGCTGCCGTCGATAAAGCGGGTCGGGCCGTCGGCGTTCGGGTTGATATCGAACTTGAAGATCTCGGTCGGCAGCCAGAGCGTGGCGCAGGCATTGGGAATATCGACGATGCCGCTGATATGGCCTTGCACCGGTGCCGAACCCAGCAGCGCGTAGCCCTGCGCGGGCGAGTAGCCGAACTTGGTCATGTAGTTGATGGCGTTGAGGCACGCCTGTCGATAGGCGACGTTGACGTCCAGGTAGTGCTGCTGGCCCGATTCATCGACCGAGATGCCCTCGAAGATCAGGTACTTGTTGTAGGTCGGCACGATCGGGCTGGGTTTGAACACCGGGTTCTTGATCCCGTACTTGGCCATGCCGCCCTTGATCAGCTCGACGCGCATGTGCACCCAGCCGGCCATTTCAATGGCACCGCAAAAAGTGATCTCGCCGTCGCCCTGGCTGAAGTGCAGATCGCCCACCGACAAACCGGCACCGTCCACGTACACCGGAAAAAACACCTTGGAACCACGGGACAAATCCTTGATGTCGCAGTTACCGCCGTGTTCGCGGGGCGGCACGGTGCGCGCGCCGGTGGCAGCAGCCAGGTCACGCTCGGGCCCGCCTTTCATCTTGCCCAAGTGCGCAGTTTTGGCGTGCGGCGGGTTGGCCAGCGGCGGCACGCGCCCAGGGTCGGTATCGATCAGCTCCTGCTCGCGACGGTTCCACTCGGCGAGCATCTTGTGGTCCGGCAGACAGCCGATCAGCCCCGGATGGATCAAACCGGCAAACTCGACACCGGGAATGTGCCGCGAACTGGTCATCATGCCCTTGAAGTCCCAGATCGCCTTCTGAGCCATCGGAAAGTGGTCGGTGAGAAACCCTCCGCCGTTCTGCCTGGAAAAGAAGCCGTTGAAGCCCCACTGCGAATCAGCCCGAGCACCGATGTCCAGCAAGTCGACCACCAACAGGTCGCCGGGCTCTGCGCCGTGCACACCCACCGGGCCGGACAGGTAATGGACCGTCGAAAGATCGACGTCGCGCACATCGCTGGCATCGTCGTTGTTCTTGATGGCCCCGGCGGTCCAGTCGTAGGTTTCCAGAATGAAGTCTTCACCGGGCTTGACCCAGCACGCCATGGGGATATCCGGGTGCCAGCGGTTGTGGATCTGCTCGTTTTCAGTCACAGGCTGATTGAGGTCGACTTTGATCAGAACTTCGGTCATGGCGTATCTCCTTTCTCGGGAATGTGGCTTATCGCGGGCAAGCGGATGCCTTGGGCCTTGCGCGACAGACAACGCGCAGGCCCGCGATAACGGTGTTTCAAGTCATAAAACGTAAGGTCAGGCCTAAACCGACAGGTAACGACTGATCGTCGCCTCATCGACATTGACCCGGCTTTCCTCGACGACAAACCGGCCCTTCTCGATCACCAGAAACCGGTCGGCGATTTCCAGGGTGAACGACAGCACCTGCTCGGACACAACGATGGTCAGGTCATGCAGGGAACGGATCTCTTTGAGCGTGCGGGCGATGTCCTTGATGATCGACGGCTGAATGCCTTCGGTGGGCTCGTCCAGCAGCAGAACCTTGGGTTTGGTCGCCAGTGCACGAGCGATGGCCAACTGTTGTTGCTGCCCACCGGACAGGTTGCCGCCGCGTCGCCCGCGCATGTCAAACAGCACCGGAAACAGCGCGTAGAGGTCGTCCGGCACCTTGCCTTTGGCTGAGGCTGGCAGACCGGTCTGGATATTTTCCAGTACCGTCATGGCCGGAAAGATCATTCGGCCCTGAGGCACGTAGGCCATGCCATGCTCGACCCTGGCGTGGGTTTCCATCGCCGAGATGTCGACGCCGGCAACTGTCACCTGGCCACCCCATTGCGGCAATATGCCCATCAGGCTTTTGAACAGGGTGGTCTTGCCCATGCCATTGCGGCCCATCACCGCGACGATTTCCTGCTTCTCGACCTTCAAGTCCAGGTTATGAAGAATCTGGCTCTGGCCGTAACCGCACGCCAACTGGTTGATCGCAAACATGCTGTGCTCCTCAGTGGCCCAGATAGACTTCGATGACTTTCGGGTTCTTCTGCACCGACTCCATGCTGCCCTCGGCAAGCACCTTGCCCTGATGCAACACCGTGACCTTGTGCGCGATGCTTTTGACGAACTCCATGTCGTGCTCGATCACCAGCACCGAGCGGCCCTGGCTGATCCGCTTGAGCAGCTCGGCAGTTTGCGCACGCTCACTGACGCTCATCCCGGCGACGGGCTCGTCGAGCATCAACAGCTCCGGGTCCTGCATCAGCAACATGCCGATTTCCAGCCACTGCTTCTGGCCGTGGGACAACAGCCCTGCCTGCTGGCGTAACAGGTCACCCAGAAAAATCTCTGCAGCCACCTGATTCACCCGGTCCACCACTTCATCGGTACGCTGAAAAAACAGCGCGCCGAACACCGTTCGGCCTTTGGGGAACGACATTTCCAGGTTCTCGAACACCGACAGGTTGTCGTAGATCGACGGGGTCTGGAACTTGCGACCCACACCGGCACGCACGATGTCGTATTCCTTCATTCGGGTGAGCTCACGGCCCTTGAATTCAATGCTGCCGCTGGTGGCGCGGGTCTTGCCGCAGATCAAATCGAGCACGGTAGTCTTGCCCGCGCCATTGGGCCCGATGACGACGCGGACTTCGTTGCGGTCGATGTACAGATTGAGATCGTCCACCGCCTTGAAGCCGTCGAAAGACACGGTCAGCCCTTCGATGGCCAGCACCGGCTTGGGCATGTGAAACGCGGTCGGCTGGCTCATGACTGAGTCTCCACGCTGCTTTTCACAGGCGCGCTTTTTACGGGTGCGTGGCCAGCGCCGGGAATGGCAGGCGCGACCGGCTTGTCACTGCGCTTGAAGCGCCCCAGCCACTTGCGCCCGTGGCTTTCCCACAGACCCGCCAGGCCATCAGGGAAGTACATGACCACGGCGATAAACAACCCGCCCATCAGGTACAACCAGAGCTCTGGAAAGGACTCCGAGAAATAGGTTTTCCCGTAGTTGACCAGCAACGAGCCATACACCGCGCCGAGCAACGACATGCGTCCGCCGACTGCAGCAAATATCACCATCTCGATAGACGGCACGATGCCCACGAACGAGGGCGACATGAAGCCCACCTGCAGCGCGAACATGGCCCCGCCGATGGCCGAGAAACCGGCCGCGACGCAGTAAACGAATATCTTGAAGCCCGCCACGTCATAGCCCGAAAACCGCACACGCTCTTCCTTGTCGCGCATGGCCATCAACAGGCGACCCAGCTTGGAAGCCAGAATGAACTTGCCGATCAGGATGCAGCCCAGCAGCAGGCCCGCATTGACGAAATACAGAGCCAATTTGGCGCCATCGCTGCGGATGTCCCAGCCCAACAACGTCTTGAGATCGGTAATACCGTTGATGCCTCCGGTCAGGCCCTGCTGGCCAATGATCAGCACCGTGAGAATCAGCGCGATGGCCTGAGTGACGATGGAGAAATACACATCGCCCACACGCCGTTTGAACAGCGCAGTGCCGATGATCCACGCGAGCAGCACGGGCACGGCAATCACGGCGAAGACGCTGAACGTGAAGCTGTGAAACGGCACCCACAACGCTGGCAGTTCGGTGATCTGGTTCCAGTCCATGAAGTCGGGAATACCCGGCGTTGACTGGATTTTCGTGCTCTCGGGGTCGCTGGCTTCCAGCTTGAGGAACATCGCCATGCAATACCCGCCCAGGCCAAAAAACACGCCCTGGCCCAGGCTGAGAATCCCGCCGTAACCCCAGCACAACACCAGGCCCACCGCGACAAAAGCGTAGGTCAGGTATTTACCGATCATGTTCAGACGAAAAGCGTCCAGGGTCAGCGGAAAGACCAGCAGAATCAGGGCCGCGAGGATCAGCAGGCCAATGACGCCCTGTCGTCCGCCCATGAGTTTGTCTATTGCGTTCATCGGGCGACCTCTACTTGCGAACTTTGCTTGAGAACAACCCTTGCGGGCGCATCAGCAGAATCAGAATCACGGCAGACAGGGTCAGCACCTTGGCCATCGATCCACTCATGAAAAACTCGGAAATCGACTGCGTCTGGGCAATGGTGAACGCCGAAGCAATCGTGCCCAGCAGGCTTTGCGCACCGCCGAAGACCACCACCAGAAACGTGTCGACGATATACAGCGACCCGGCCGTCGGCCCGGTGGAGCCGATGGTGGTAAACGCTGCGCCCGCCACACCCGCCACGCCGCAACCCAGCGCGAAGGTCATGCGGTCCACTTCGCGGGTATTGATCCCCACGGCGCGGCTCATCACCCGGTTCTGCACCGTTGCCCTTACATGCAGGCCCCAACGCGTGCGGTACAGCATGAGGAAGATGCCGCCGGTCAACAGCACGGTCAGCGCCATCACGAACAGGCCATTGCGCGGGATCTCGATGGTGTCGCTCAGGCTGACCGCGCCCATCAGCCACTCGGGCGGGTTGGCGCTGACCTCACGGGCACCGAAGATTGAACGCAGCGCCTGTTGCATCACCAGCGACAACCCCCAGGTCGCCAGCAAAGTGTCCAGCGGCCGGTGATAAAGACGACTGATCATCACCCGCTCGACCACCCAGCCAATCGAGCCCGCCACCACGAACGACAGCGCAATGGCGAAGAAAAAGTAGTAAGGCTGCATCCACGGCATATAGGTCTGCACCAGCGTCGACAGCACATAGGTGGTGTACGCGCCGACGGTCAGAAACTCGCCGTGGGCCATGTTGATCACGCCCATCTGGCCGAAAATGATCGCCAGCCCGAGCGCCATGAGCAGCAGCACGCAGAACACCGAAAGCCCGTTGAACCCTTGCATGGCGGCGATAGCACCGAACTCAGATAGCCATTGCATGGTGATAGTCCCCGAATGAAGAGAAAGGCAGGCGAAACACCGTCAGGGTGGGAGCCGACTGCCTCCCACCCTGCGCAGCGCTTACTGGTAGCCTTTCGGGAAAGGGTTGGGCTCGATCAGGTCGGATTCGTAGATCACTTTGAACTGGCCATTGGCTTGAACTTCACCGATGCGCGTCTTGCTCCACAGGTGATGGTTTTCGTGAACCTTCACGTAGCCTTCAGGCGCCGTTTTGAGCTCGATACCCGGTGACGCCGCGACGACTTTGTCCACATCAAAACTGCCCGCTTTCTCGACCGCAGCCTTCCACAACCATGGGCCGAGGTAGGCAGCCTGGGTTACGTCGCCCATCACCGAATCCTTGCCGTATTTAGCCTTGAACGCGTCAACAAAGGCTTTGTTGTTAGGGTTGTCGAGGCTCTGGAAGTACTTCATGGAGGCGAAGAAACCTTCCATGTTTTCGCCGCCGATGCCGAGCAATTCGTCTTCGGTGACCGACAAGGTCAGCAGGTTCTGTTTGGTGGACGTCACACCGGCGGCCTTGAGTTGCTTGTAGAACGCCACGTTGGAGCCACCGACCACGGCGGCGAACACCACATCCGGTTTCTTCAGCTTGACCTTGTTGATCAGCGAGCCGAACTGGGTGTTGCCCAGCGGGTAATAATCCTCGCCGACCACCGTGCCATGCAGGACGTTTTCAATGTGCTTGCGAGCGATCTTCATCGAGGTACGCGGCCAGATGTAATCCGAACCGATCAGGTAAAACGTCTTGGCGCCCTTCTCTTTGGCAATCCAGTCCAGGCCCGCAAGAATCTGCTGGGTCGCTTCCTGGCCGGTATAAATCACGTTTTTGGATTGCTCCAGGCCTTCATAGAACGTCGGGTAGTACAAAAGCCCGTTTTCCTTCTCGAACACCGGCAGCACGGCTTTGCGCGAGGCCGATGTCCAGCAGCCAAACACCGCCGCTACCTTGTCGCCGACCAGCAGCTTTCTGGCCTTTTCGGCAAAGGTCGGCCAGTCGGACGCACCATCTTCCTGCACCACTTTAATCTGCCGACCGAGAATGCCGCCCGAGGCGTTGATCTGCTCGATCGCCAGGCGCTCGGCCTGAATCGAACCGGTCTCGGAGATCGCCATCGTGCCGGTGGCCGAGTGCAACTGACCGACAGTGACTTCGGTCGCGGTAACCGCAAGGCCAGTGGTATTGGCGTCAGCGGCGATGGCTGCCTGAGCAAAGAGGCTGGCGGCAATCAGCGACAGCGCCGCCGTGCCCAGGGCCAGCCGTCGGGGAAGTGAGCGCGTGGCGCTTTTCAGGGTTGTGTCCATGGTGCGGCTCCTGTGCGAGTGAGTCCTGACTGACGCTCTGTTGGCGTCTGGTCACGAGGTGGGCTCAGCATGAAGCGGCGTGCACGATGCGGGTATACGCAGCATGACGTAGCGGCATACGTCATTTGACTTACCGCCAGCGGGCGGATTTGCAGGCATTATTGCGCACCTGCGCAAGCCGCAGGCATGGATATTGCTGGCTTTTGTTGTACAGCGTTTGTTTGATCAGGGAGCTTCGAACGACCTATTACCCCTCCTCTGGAGACGTACCGTGCGACCTTCAGGCTCTCAGCGCATCATAAAAATTCGCCGCGACTACAACCGCCTGGTCGCCGACGAAACAATGGAGGACTACGCGCTCAGGTTCACGCCCAAATCGTTTCGCAAATGGTCGGAATGGCGCATTTCGAACACGGCCGTTGGTGCCGTGTCCTTTTTGGCACTCGAGGCCATCGGCGGCGCGTTGGTGATCAGCTACGGGTTCACCAATACCCTCTGGGCCATCCTCGCCACTGCACTGGTGATCTTCCTGACCGGCCTGCCGATCAGCTACTACGCGGCGCGCTATGGCGTCGACATGGACCTGCTGACCCGTGGCGCCGGGTTCGGCTACATCGGCTCGACCATCACCTCCTTGATCTACGCCAGCTTCACCTTTCTGTTCTTCGCCCTTGAAGCGGCAATCATGGCCCTGGCGCTGGAGCTGTACTTCCACATTCCGATTGCGCTGGCCTACATCATTTGCTCAATCATCGTCATCCCGCTGGCGGTTTACGGCGTTACCCTGATCAGCCGATTACAGATGTGGTCCCAGCCATTGTGGCTGACGCTGCTGCTGGTGCCCTATGTGTTCGTGATCTGGAAAAACCCCGAAGCCCTCGGCGACTGGCTGAGTTTCTCTGGCCGCGAAGGTGAAGGCGGCACTTTTGACCTGTTGTTTTTTGGTGCGGCGTTCAGCGTCGCGCTGTCGTTGGTGACGCAGATCGGCGAGCAGGTCGATTACCTGCGCTTTCTCCCGGAAAAGACCCGGCACAACCGCAAACGCTGGTGGGCCGCATTGCTCATGGCCGGGCCGGGATGGATGATCCCCGGCGCGCTGAAAATCATGGCCGGAGCCTTCCTGGCCTTTCTCGCCCTGCAACATGAAGTGCCCGTTGAGCGCGCTGCCGAGCCGACGCAGATGTACCTGGTCGCCTTCCGGTACGTGTTCAGTTCCCCCGAGTGGGCGCTGGCGGCCATGACCCTGTTCGTGATCATTTCCCAGATCAAGATCAACATGACCAACGCCTACGCGGGCTCGCTGGCCTGGTCGAACTTTTTTGTCCGCGTTACCCACAGCCATCCGGGGCGCGTGGTCTGGCTGGTCTTCAACGTGGCCATCGCGCTGGTGCTGATGGAGCTCGGCGTGTTCGATGCCATCGAGCAAGTGCTGGGGCTGTATGCCAACGTCGCCATTGCCTGGATTGGTGCGCTGGTCGCGGATCTGGTCATCAACAAGCCGATGGGCTGGTCGCCGAAACACATCGAGTTCAAGCGCGCGCACCTTTACGACATCAACCCCGTGGGCGTCGGTGCCATGTCGATTGCCTCACTGGTGTCGTTCTGCGCCCACTTCGGGCTGTTCGGCGCCATTGCTCAAGCCGCACCGCCCTTGATTTCGCTGGCCATCGCGCTGGTCACCGCACCGCTGCTCGCCTGGCTGACCGGCGGCAAGTACTACATCGCCCGCACCAGCTCCGACACCCTGCTCTACCCGCAAGGACGGCAGGAATCATTGCTGTGCGGCCTGTGCAACAACGCCTTTGAAACGCCCGACATGGCCTACTGCCCGGCGTATCGAACGCCCATCTGTTCGCTGTGCTGCTCACTGGATGCGCGTTGCGGGGACCAGTGCAAACCACGGGCGCGGCTGTCCATGCAGTTCGAGGATTTGATCGGCAAGGTGCTGCCGCGCTTTCCGCGCCACTACCTGCACACCCGGCTGGCGCAATACCTGGGCCTGTTGACCATTCTGGTGGCGGGCTCGTCGGGGGCGCTGGCGCTGATCTACAACCAGGTTGCTCATGGCCTGATCGATCAATCGCCAGAGGCCCATCACCTGTTGATGCTGGCCTTCCTGAAAGCGTTTTTGACCGTTTGCGTGTTCGCCGGGGTCCTCGCCTGGTGGGTGGTGCTGACCCGAGAAAGCCGCCGGGTGGCGCAGGAAGAGTCCGAGCGCCAAACCTCCCTGCTGATCCAGGAAATCGAAGCTCACGAAAAAACCGATCAGGCCCTGCAAAAAGCCAAGGAGGCATCCGAAGCCGCCAACGCAGCGAAAAGTCGCTACATCACCGGGCTGTCCCATGAACTTCGCACGCCCCTGAACAGCATTTTGGGCTTTACCCAGATTCTGCAACGCGACACAACGACCCCGCCCCATCATCAAGACCCGCTGGCAACCATCATGCGCAGCAGTTCGCACTTGCTGTCGCTGATCAACGGGTTGCTGGACGTTGCCAAGATCGAGGCAGGAAAACTGAAGCTTGAGCCCACCGAGATTCTGTTTCAGGAATTCCTCCACGACCTGGAAAAGATGTTCGCCAGCACCGCTCAGGAAAAAAACCTCGGCTTTCGCCTGGAGCTGGAGGGCCGCATGCCCATGGTGGTGCGCGGAGACGAGAAACGGGTACGGCAAATCCTGATCAACCTGCTGGGCAATGCCGTGAACTTCACCGACAGCGGCGAGGTGGTGTTACGGGTCAGTTATCGCCGCGAGACCGCCATTTTCGACATCGTCGACACCGGCATAGGCATTGCCCCGGAGCAGATCGAACGGATCTTCCAACCCTTCGAGCGTGGCGGTCAGACGCGCCATGACAACGGCGTCGGCCTGGGCCTGACGATCACCCGCATGCTGACCGCGCTGATGGGCGGCGCGCTGTCGGTTTCCAGCACGCCAGGCGAAGGCACGCACTTCAAGGTGCGCCTGTTTCTGTCGGAAGTGCGGGTGCCCAAGGCGGTGATCGACGTCAATCATGACGTGGTCGGCTATGACGGCGAGCGGCGTCTGGTGCTGGTGGTTGACGACCACATCGAGCACCGCAAGGTCATCAGCGGCATGCTTGAGCCGCTGGGCTTCACCGTCGCCCAGGCCGAAAACGGCATGGAAGCGGTTCGCCAGGTGTCCCTGCTGCACCCGGACCTGATACTGATGGACCTGTCCATGCCGGATATGGACGGCTGGGCCACCATTCGCATGATCCGCCGCAACGCACGCTCGAACGCGCCGGTTATTGTGCTGTCGGCCAACGCCAACGCAACCACCGACGACGACATCGGCCACGACTACCTGTCCAAACCCGTGCACCTGCGCGACCTGCTGGATCGCCTCAAACATCACCTCACGCTGAATTGGCAACATCGCCCCCGCACTGCCAGCGAAACAAAAACCCCGTGGATCCTGCCGCCGCGTGAAGACCTTGAAGACCTGTACACCCTGTGTGGTCTGGGGCACGTGCGCTGCATCCAGAACAAACTGGACGCCATTGAAAGCGGCAACATCGCGAGCGGCAGTTTTGTCACCGACCTGCGCGCGCTGGCCAAAGGTTTTCGTCTGGATGAACTCAGCCTGCACCTCAAGGAGATGCTTGATGAACGCCCTTAGCCAACCCAGCCACAAAGGCGTCATCCTGATCGTTGACGACACCCCGGACAACCTCGCGCTGCTGTCGGATGCGCTGGACGAAGCGGGCTACATGGTCATGGTGGCGTTGGACGGCATCAGCGCCCTGATGCGCATCCAGCGCCGCCGCCCGGACCTCATCCTGCTCGACGCCATGATGCCGGGAATGGACGGCTTCGAGACCTGCCGGCAAATCAAGCAACAGCCCGACGCCTCGAACATCCCGGTACTGTTCATGACCGCCCTCACCGACAGCGAACACGTCGTCGAAGGCTTCGAAGCCGGCGCGATCGATTACGTGACCAAACCCATCCAGTGCAACGAAATGATCGCCAGAGTCGCCTCCCACCTGCGCACCGCACGCACCCTGCAATCCGCCCGCAGCACCTCGCAACCACCCGGCATCAACGACGCCGCCGCCTACACCCGCCTCTCCAGCAGCTTTCAACTGACCGAACGCGAAGTCGACGTGCTGCGCTGGGTAGCGTGCGGCAAGACCAACAAGGACATTGCCGATATTTTGCAACTGAGCCCCAGGACGGTTAACAAGCACCTGGAGCATATCTATGTGAAGTTGGGGGTGGAGACGCGGACGGCGGCGACGTCGGTTGCGTTGGCGGCGATGGCCAGGGTGTAGGTTTTAAGGGGACGGCCTACGCTTAAGCAAATCCAGACAGGACGTCTGGACACAAGGCGTCGTCTGTAGCTTAACTCCCACAAGTGTTTCAGAAAGTAAGCACAGCATCAGACGATCGGCCCGGCTATCGGTCGCAGGCTCAAGCATCGACAGTGGCAGCCCTTGGATGCGAGCTACGAACTGATTGCCAAATGTGTTGGAATG
>NZ_ATDK01000288.1 GCF_000444135.1 Pseudomonas avellanae BPIC 631 | reverse complement strand
ACGATAGTTGAGATTATCGTTCCTCACGCTCCAGCGTGGGAATGCCTTGGGTGACGCTCGGCGTCACAAATCTGTGCCGCGCTGCATGACTTGAAGTCGGACGCAAGGCGTCCAGAGCGGCCAGCAACCTCAGCGCTGTGCAGGCCGCTCGAAATTCTTCTGCGCTGCAGTCGCCAAATCCGGTGGCAGGAAGTCCTTGTCCGGGTTGTAGTCCGGTTTGAGGTAGCGTGACAGGTCCTGCAAGTCGCCCGGGTTCAGTGTGCCAGCGGCCTGCTTGAGGCGCAGGTTGTCGAGGATGTAGTCATAGCGCGTGTTGTTGTAGTCACGCACCGAGGCATACAACTGACGCTGGGCATCAAGCACATCGACGATGTTGCGGGTGCCGACCTGATAGCCGATTTCTGTGGCTTCCAGCGCACTCTGGTTGGAGATGATCGACTGTTTACGCGCCTGAACCTGCTCCACGTCGGTGTTCACCGCACGGTGCAGGTTGCGGGTGTTTTCCACCACCTGACGACGCAGGCTTTCGCGGCGCTGCTCGCTCTGGCTCAGGCGCGAATAAGCCTCACGCACCTGTGAGCTGGTCAGGCCGCCGCTGTAAATCGGTATATTCAACTGTACGCCAATGCTGCGCTGCTCGACGTCGCCGCCGTAATTCTGCCCGGTGTAGTTGGGGTTGTTGAAACCCAATGCATCGTTGTCGCCACGCTGGTAAGTCGCCACGGCATCGAGGGTCGGCGCGTGCCCGGCCTTGCGCTGGCGCAGGGTCTCTTCGGCAGCGCTGACGGCGTAATTGCTGGCCAGCAGGTTGAGGTTCTGCTGGGCGGCGGTGTCCACCCAGGCTTTGGCGTCGTTGGGCGTTGGCGCGAGCACCGGCAAGGTGTGCACGATGCCTTCGATGGAGTTGTATTCGCGATTGGTCAGGGTCACCAGTGCCTGAAAGGCATCGTCCACCTGGCGTTTGGCGATCAGCCGGCTGGCGCGCGAGGTGTCGTAGCTGGCCTGGGCTTGCAGCACATCGGTCTTGTCCGACAGGCCGACATCGAAGCGCTCGTTGGCTTGATCCAGTTGGCGTTTGAACGCCGCTTCCTCAGCCTTGGTCGAGGCCAGATTGTCCTGCGCGCGCAATACACTGAAATAGCTCTGCGCCGATTGCAGGATCAGGTTCTGCTCGGTGGCAGACAGTTCCAGCGCGGCCTGTTCGTTGACCGCTTCGGCAGCCTGCAACTGGAACCAACGGTCGGCGCGAAAGATCGGCTGGCTCAGGGTAGCCTGATAAACCGTGCCGCTGCGAGTCGCCACGGCGCTGGGGCGGTCGATGCTCGTGCGGGTGTTGGTGTTCTGGACGCTGCCGGAAATATTCGGCAGCAGGCCGGCACGGGCCTGCGGTACGGCTTCCTTGCGGGCATCGTAATCGGCACGCGAGGCCGCGAGATCGGCGTTGTTGTCCACCGCCTGCTGGTAAACATTCAACAGACCGGTCTTGGTTGGCAGCGGCAAGTCGGCAGCCCAGGTCAGTACGCTGGACGCCAACGAAACAGCCACGACCAACGAAAGTTTGCGCAACATGAGGCATTCCCTGTTCATGAAGAAAGTAGTCACAGTTCGGAGAGAAACCGGGTTAGCGAGTGTAGAGCCAGACGCTTTCAGCAACAATCGGCGATTTGCGCCATTTATCGAGCCTCTTGCAAATAGGCTGGCATTACGATCGCGCCCCGGCATAGACTGGCCGCGTTCTTGTCGGGGTGCCTTGCTATGAGGCTGAGATCGGTTAAACCGGATCCCGTTGAACCTGATCAGGTTAGCGCCTGCGTAGGGAACAAGATTTCTCGTCTCCCGGCGAGTCCTCTTGAGTGTCGTCCGGGGTCGATTGTTCAAATAATGAACAGTTTCGCCTTCTTTCGATGCTCAGCACCAGCACTGGTGCATCCGTCCGTCATGATCAGGTCACTCCGACAATAAATCCGCAACCGGATGTCTGGAGAGCCCGTGATGAGTACAAAACCAAAAAACGCAGCCCATTTGAGCGAGTCGGCACAAGTCGATTCCGGATCGGTACAGCCGTTTACCCGTTCGCAGAAAATCTACGTTCAGGGCTCGCGCCCGGACATCCGCGTGCCGATGCGCGAAGTCACTCTGGATGTCACACCGACTGACTTCGGCGGTGAAATCAACGCGCCTGTTACCGTCTATGATACCTCCGGCCCGTACACCGACCCCAACGTGATCATCGATGTGCGCAAAGGCTTGGCGGATGTTCGCTCGCCGTGGATCGACTCGCGCAATGACACCGAGCGCCTGCCGGGCTTGAGTTCCCACTTCGGCCAACAACGCCTGAGCGACGCCGAACTGACCGCGCTGCGCTTTGCCCATGTGCGCAATCCGCGCCGCGCCAAGGCGGGCGCCAACGTCAGCCAGATGCACTATGCACGTCAGGGGATCATTACTGCCGAGATGGAATACGTTGCCATCCGCGAGAACATGAAACTTCAGGAAGCCCGCGCCGCCGGCCTGCTGACCCAGCAGCACGCCGGGCACAGCTTCGGGGCGAGCGTTCCGAAGGAGATCACCGCCGAGTTCGTGCGTGAAGAGATCGCCCGTGGCCGCGCCATCATCCCGGCCAACATCAACCACGTCGAGCTGGAACCGATGATCATCGGCCGTAACTTCCTGGTGAAGATCAACGGCAACATCGGCAACAGTGCGCTGGGTTCTTCCATCGAAGAAGAAGTCGCCAAACTGACCTGGGGCATCCGCTGGGGTTCGGACACGGTCATGGACCTGTCCACCGGCAAGCACATTCACGAAACCCGCGAGTGGATCATCCGCAACTCGCCCGTGCCGATCGGTACGGTGCCGATCTATCAGGCGCTGGAAAAAGTCGGCGGCGCGGCCGAGGACCTGACCTGGGAGCTGTTCCGCGACACGTTGATCGAACAGGCCGAGCAGGGCGTCGATTACTTCACCATTCACGCCGGTGTGCTGCTGCGTTACGTACCGCTGACCGCCAAGCGCGTGACCGGGATTGTCAGCCGTGGCGGTTCGATCATGGCCAAGTGGTGCCTGGCGCATCACCAGGAAAACTTCCTGTACACGCATTTCGAAGACATCTGCGAAATCATGAAGGCCTACGACGTCAGCTTCTCGCTGGGCGATGGCCTGCGTCCGGGCTCGATTGCCGACGCCAACGATGCGGCGCAATTCGGTGAGCTGGAAACTCTTGGCGAACTGACCAAGATTGCCTGGAAACACGACGTGCAGACCATGATCGAGGGCCCCGGCCATGTGCCGATGCAGTTGATCAAGGAGAACATGGACAAGCAGCTCGAGTGCTGCGACGAAGCGCCGTTCTACACCCTCGGCCCGCTGACCACTGATATTGCACCGGGTTATGACCACATCACGTCGGGCATCGGCGCGGCGATGATCGGCTGGTTCGGCTGCGCCATGCTGTGTTACGTCACGCCCAAGGAGCACTTGGGGCTGCCGAACAAGGATGACGTGAAGACCGGCATCATCACCTACAAGATCGCAGCTCACGCGGCGGACCTGGCCAAAGGACATCCGGGCGCGCAGATTCGTGACAATGCGTTGAGCAAAGCGCGCTTCGAGTTTCGTTGGGAGGACCAGTTCAACCTCGGCCTGGACCCGGACACCGCGCGCTCGTACCACGACGAAACCCTGCCCAAGGATTCGGCAAAGGTCGCGCACTTCTGCTCCATGTGCGGACCGAAATTCTGCTCGATGAAAATCACCCAGGAAGTACGCGAATACGCTGCCAATCAGCGGATTGAAGCAGTGGACGTCGACGTCGCCAAGGGTCTTGCCGAACAGGCCGAGCGCTTCAAGCAGGAGGGCAGCCAGTTGTACAAGAAGGTGTAGGGAGCGGCAGCCCGTCGTTATACACAGTCCCGCTTTTGATTCTGGCCGAAGGCCGTGGGAGCGAACTTGTTCGCGAAGGGGCCGGTACATTCGCAGAAGATTTATCGCTCACGGCATAGCCTTCGCGGACAAGTCCGCTCCCACCCAAACCCAGACGAGCTGGCTTTTGATTCTGGCCGAAG
>NZ_ATDK01000287.1 GCF_000444135.1 Pseudomonas avellanae BPIC 631 | reverse complement strand
AAACTCAAGAGAAACTATGAAAGCGTCATAGCAATGGCCTGCGCTTTTCTGTGGCTACCAATGTGAAACGGGAACAGACCCTAGCACTATTTTACTGACGCCTGATGCGCCGGCAGAAGTCTCGGCGCTCGATACCGCAAAGGTCAGGTTGCATTATCGGTTGGCTGATCTGGTGGCTACGTGTGATTTTGATGCACCTGAACCCGTTGAACTGGCCGAGTGGAATGCCATTCAGCCAGTCGGACGTGAAGTTCTTGACGGGCTGGATTCGACTGGTCAGATAGTGTGCGACTGAACCTGAGTTCAACGAATGTTGTGAGTCACAGGGCGATCTTTATTCGTGCAGATCTAACCTGCGGCTCGTAAGGCATCAAATCCCGAAAAACGGCTGCATCATCCGCGCCATCCAGCCGTGGAAGCGCAGTTTTGACTCTGCGGCCAATACACAGATGCATTCCCGATCAGGGTAGGCGATGGGCTGGTGCTGGATGTGGCTGTCCAGATCGGCCACATCGTTGAGTCCGAATTCACCCTGCACGTCATGATAAGCGCCTTTGAGCACCATGGTCATTTCGCCGCTTTCATGGCTGTGGACCGGCATGCTGACGCCGGGGGCGATTTTCAGCAGCATGAGGTTGCCCTGTTCGATCCCCTGGGCGCTGACGCGCTGAACACCGGGGATCAGGGTTTTCCACTTCAGTGTGCTCAGACGCCGGCCGAAATGCGCGTGCATGCAGCGGGGCAGCAAGTCAGGGTCATGATTGGCCACAGGCATGGCGTGCACAGCCGAATCGACGCTGGCTTCCTGCTCATCCAGACGCGCCAGCATGGCTATACGGCTCTTGAGTGGCACCACGCAGTTGATGGACTGCTGCATCAAGACGCCGCCGATCTGTTCGGCCTGCCGCAGCCGCGCCCGGCATTCGGCGCAGCGCTCCAGGTGAGCGGCGGTGACTACCGCGATGACCTGCGACAACGCCCCTGCGGCGTAGCTGATCAGGGTTGCGTCATCCGGATGATGTAGTGGGCCCATCATGACTCCTCGATCCGCGAGCGCAATTTTTGAAAGGCCAGACGCAGGCACGATTTCACCGTGCCCAGTGGCATATCAAGACGTTCGGAAATTTCCCGATGGCTGAGCGCTTCGAAATAAGACATTCGCAACACCTTGGCCTGATCAGTGGGAAGGTTCTGAATGGCACTATTGAGTTGTTGCTCCTGGCGCTGGCTGTAATCGAGCGTTCTGTCTACCGGGGCCTCCAGACGCTCAAGTTGTTCCAGCGAATTTTGCACCTGCACCCAACCGCGGTCCTTGCGCACGCTGTCGATGTACAGATTGCGCGCGATACGAAACAGCCAGGTGCCCAGGCTGGCCTTGCTCGGGTCGAAGGACTCAGCCTTGTGCCATAGCTTGAGCAGCACCTCCTGCACCAATTCTTCCGCCTGCCCCTCGGGCACATTCAGCCCCGTCAGGTAACGCAATAAACGCGGGGCGAAGTGATCGTAGATGCGCATGAAGCTGTCGCGGTCCCTCTGGCGGGCCACGGCGGTGACTTCATCAATCCAAAGTCGGCTTGTTGTCGAGTCGCTGTGGGGGATGGACAAGTGACAGAAGGTCCTGAGACTGGCAGTAGTGCGCATAATCCACCTTCTGATCACCATTGTCTGGTTTTGGTTCGCGATGCAGAGGTGTTACGTAGCGGGATGGGGAGTGGATCACAGGATGTGACGAGCGGTGCATTCGTTCGGGTGCAAGAATCCTTGGACTTGGAAGGTGTGTTTAGCGAATTGCTCGGTCATCCAGACGAAGCCCATCAGTGCGCTGAAATTCTCGCAGGTTGTGGGTGGCAACGATCAGCTCCGTGGATCACTGGGTTGGTCACGCTGGCTAAAGAAGTCATCACTGACACTCTCGCCATCGAACCAACTGTTTCAGGATTCACCTGCAGGCGAGATGATGCGGGTTCTGCCAACCGCTACAACATCAACCCATTTCACTTCATCGGACAAGGCCACCGCCCTCGGCAGGCGGATGACCTGACTGCGATTGTTTTTGAGTACTGTTGACTGCTGCATGAGTTGTTCCTCAAGGCTGGCAAACCGGCCAAGCTGAGTATGGCTTTTCAAGGATATGTAACCGTTATGTCGCTTCTGAATTTTGCAAAACATCTGACGAAGTGGCTATCAGATTATGGTGGCTATAACGCCCTATAAGACAGCGTGACCCCCAACCCCATCGACTCCCCCTGCCGCAACAGGCTCAACCCCGGATGCCCCGGCAAATGATGGGCATTGACCGGGTGGCTGACAGGCTCGAAACAGAAGAAGTCCAGCCCCGGCGGGCAGAACACCAGAAAGTACTCGCTGTCGGTGGCGTGGCAGTGCAGTTCATAGCCCAGGTCCGGCTGGCTGATGACGCTGTGGCCGTCCCAGCCGGTAAAGCCGTTGTCCAGCCGTGCTTCGGGCAGCGTGTTGCTGTGCCGGAAGTCCCATTCAGCGGGCAGATCCTGCAACTCATTCGGCAAACCTGCGTCGTTGCACAGCCAGATCTGCGCGGCCCTGGCCTGCAAACGTGTGTGGGGCGTGCACGGCAGGTAAGGGTGCAAGCCCAGGCCGTGCCACATGGCGCGGCTGTCCAGATGAGTGGTGGTCAGTTCGATACTTAGTTTGCCGTCGTGCAGGGTGTAGCGCAGGTGCGCGCGGAAGGCGAACGGCGTCTGGCTGTCGAGTTGCAGACAGACTTGATCTACGGCTTGCTCAATGATTGTCCATGACTGCTGCCAGGCGCTGCCATGAATCGGCAGCGGGTCGTTGGCGCTGTTGGCGGGCAGTGCGAGCCAGCCATCGGGCGTGTCGAAGCCGCCGCTGCCGATCCGGTTCGACCAGGGCGCCAGCGGATAGCAGGCCAGCCGCCTCGAAGTGCCGGCAGCCAGGGCTGCCTCGTCACTGTGGCGCAGCAGAGGTTGCCCGCTGGCCAGTACGGTCCAGTTGACGATACTGCCGCCGATGTCGGGCGCGACGGTCAGGCGGGTCAGACCATCTTCAAGCGTGAGGGTGTGCAAAGACATGTGAGCCAGCCCCCTTGGCTGGAAAGGGCAGGGGTGATGTGCCGGAGCCCGCTGCAGGCCCCGACAACAGAGTTGCCAGGGACGTTAGAGCACGACGCTCGGCAGCCACAGCGAGATGGCAGGCACGTAGGTGACCAGCATCAGCACCAGAAACAGCGCAACGTAGAACGGCAGCAAGGCTTTCACGGTGGCTTCGATGGTGACTTTGCCCACCGCAGCGCCGACGAACAGCACTGCGCCCACCGGCGGTGTGATCAGCCCGATCCCCAGGTTGACCAGCATGATCATGCCGAAGTGCACCGGGTCCACGCCGACGCCGACGATGACCGGCAACAGAATCGGGGTGAGGATCAGGATCAGCGGAGCCATGTCCATGACAGTGCCCAGCAGGAGCAACATGACGTTGATGCACATCAGGATCACGTAGCGGTTGTCCGACAGGGTCAGAAACGCCGTGGTGATCTTCATCGGAATGTCCATCAGCGTCAGGATGTAACCGAAGCTGGCGGCAAAACCGATCAGGATCATCACGATGGAGATGGTCCGCGCAGCCCGGTGCATCAGCTTGGGCAGATCGCGCCATTTGTAGTCGCGGTAGATGAACATGGTGACGAAAAATGACCAGAGCACAGCAATCGCAGCCGACTCGGTGGCGGTGAAAATCCCCGACAGAATGCCACCGAGAATGATGACCATGGCCATCATGCCCCAGAGCGCTTCACCGGCAATTTTCAGCGCCTTGCGCAGCGGAATCACTTCACCCTTGGGGTAATTGCGTCTGCGCGCGAAAATCATGCACAGGCCCATCATCACCGCGCTGAGCAACAGCCCTGGCATGATCCCGGCCATGAACAGCGAAGCAATCGACACCGTGCCGCCAGCCGCCAGTGAATAAAGCACCGAGTTGTGGCTGGGAGGTGTCAGCAGGGCCTGAACCGAGCCGCTGACGGTCACGGCGGTCGAGAAGTCCCGAGGGTAGCCGTTGCGTTCCATTTCCGGGATCAGCACCGAGCCTACCGATGCGGTATCGGCCACGGAAGAACCCGAGATAGCGCCGAAGAAGGTCGAGGCCACGATGTTGACCAGCGACAGGCCGCCGCGCACAAAGCCCACCAGTACTGCGGCGAACGCGACCAGCCGTCGTGACATCCCGCCTTCGGCCATGATTGCCCCGGCCAGCACGAAGAACGGGATCGCCAGCAGCGAAAACTTGTTCACCCCGCCTGCGATCTGGATCATCAGGGCGTCGGCCGGAATGTCGATCCACCAGGCACCGATCAGGGCTGACAGGCCCAGTGCGTAGGCAACCGGCATGCCGAGAAGAATCAGTGCGATGAAGCTGCCCAACAGTATAAAAGCGTCCATTTATGCGGCACCTTCGCTTTCTTCAATGACGTCGAAGCGCATCACTGCGCGATGACTCTGGTCACCCAGAAACAGCTTTTCCAGCACGAAAACCAGGGTCACGATGCCGCCGATGGGGATTGGCAGGTAAGAGATCCCTACGCGCAGAAAGGGCAGTTCGCCAACAAACTGATTCCAGGTGGTGGCGCACAGCTTGAAGCCCTTGAAGATCATGAACAGGGCCACTGTCGCCATCAGGATCTGCACCAGCAATGAGGCGCTGCTGCGTACCTGTTGCGGCATACGGTCCACGGCCATCGAAACCGCCATGTGCGCACCGGCGCGGTAACTGGCGGCAGCGCCGAAGAAGGTAAATACCACCATCAGCAGAATGGCCGTGGGTTCCGGCCAACTGGAGCCGCTGCCGAGTATGTAACGGGCAAAGATGCCCCAGGGGATGATCAGGGTCATGATCAGCACCGACAGACCGGCAATGCCGATACAGACTCGATAGATCGTGTCGTTGATGCGCAATAGCGTATTTTTCATGGGCTCACCACTGCGGCGGCGAACGAGCTTTCACTCATTCGCGCAGCATAATCGGACAGGCTTATTGGGCCGCTTGGGTACTCGGTGCAGCCAGTGCCGGATTGGTCTGGACCGCTTCGATGCGGCTGATCAAGTCCTTGTAAGGCGCACCGAATTTGTCACGCACCGGCTGGGTGGCGTCGTAGAAGGCTTTCTTCTGCTCTGGTGTCAGCGTGATGAACTCCACGCCTGCTGCCTTGAGTTTGACCTCGGCATCGGCTGACGACTTGTCCCACAACACGCGCTCTTCCATCTGTGCTTCACGCGCGAGCTTTTTCACCAGCGCCTGTTGCTCCGGGTTGAGCTTCTCCCAGGTGGCTTTCGCCATCACGATGGGCTCGGGCAGAATCAAGTGCTCGGTAATCGTGAAAAACTTGGCGTTCTGGTAGTGGTTGTGCTGGAAGTAGGTGGGCGGGTTGTTTTCAGCACCATCAATGACGCCGGTCTGCAAGGCGCTGAAGATCTCGCCGGTGGCCATGGCGATGCCGTTGCCGCCCATGTCGTTGATGGTTTCGATGAACACCGGGTTGCCTTGAACGCGGATTTTCATGCCTTTGAGGTCGGCGATCTGCCGTACCGGTTTTTTGGTGTACAGGTTGCGGGTGCCGCCATCCATCCAGGCCAGTGCGACCATGTTGAATTGCGAATTGGTGATCTTGTCGAGAATTTCCTGGCCGATTTCACCGTCGATGATCGTGCGCATGTGCGCCTGATCGCGGAACACGAACGGCAGATTGAAGACGTTGACGTCCGGCACTACCGGACCGACGATGCCGAGGCTGACGCGGGTCATCTGGACCGCGCCGCTCTGCACTTGCTCGACCACTTCCTTCTCGGAGCCGAGCACGCCGCCGGCGTACATCTTGAAGCTGATCTCGCCCTTGGATTGCTCCTCGAGCTTCTTGCCCATGTTCTGTTCCGCCACAACCGGCGCATAGCCTGCGGGATGAACCTCGGCGAACTTGATTTTGACGTCTGCCTGGGCCAGGCCCGACATGCAGAAGGCCAGCGGGAGTGCAGCGATGAGAAGCTTGCGTTTGAAATCCATGGATATCTCCAATGTTGTTATTTTTGGTCGAGCTAAGGATTTTTCGGTAGGCGCAATCAGCCCTGAAAAACGGGTTCCTCCAGGCCTTTGACGCCAGGTCGCAAAGCGAACACGCCACCGGCGAGCGGCTGGTCGTTGAGATCGCCACCTGGGCGAATGGAGGTCACGAACAGGGTGTCCAGGTTCGGGCCACCAAACGCACACATGGCAGGTTTTTTCACCGGCACGACCAGCGAGCGGTCGAGTTTGCCGTTGGGGGTAAAGCGATGGATCAGCCCTGCGTCGTTGCCGCAGATCCAGTAACAGCCGTCTGCGTCGATGGCAGCACCGTCCGGGCGGCCCAGGTGGTGGTTCATGTCCACGAACAGGCGACGGTTGTGGGGAGTGCCGCTGTCAGTGTCGTAATCGAAAGCCCAGATCTTTTGCACGCTGGGGTGTGAATCGGACAGGTACATGGTCTTGCCGTCCGGGCTGAACGCCAGGCCGTTGGGGACGATCAGGTCTTTGAGTTGCGCCTCCAGTGTCTTTTGCCCGGCGCTGTAACGATACAGTGCGCCAACCACTGCGCCCGCTGCCATGTCCATCAGCATGGTGCCCGCCCAGAAGCGCCCTTGGCGATCGCAACGGCCATCATTGAAGCGCATGCCCGTTTGAGCATGCTCAACGCTCGCCAGCAGGGTACTGATCAGGCTGCCGTCGTCGCAGGGCTGCAAGTGATAGATGCCGTTCTCCATCCCGGCAATCCAGCCGCCACGGCTGTCGGCAGCGATACAGGCCAGCATTTGCGGGGCTTTCCAACTGCGCGTGCGGTCCTGACTGGAATCCCAGCAATGCAGTTCGCCTTTGGGAATATCTACCCAGTACAACGCTTGATCATGCACGCTCCAGACCGGGCTTTCGCCTGTTGCATTCTGTGCATCGACTATCAGTTCGGCGTCCATGACGGTTCGTATCTCCAGAGTTGTGCAACCAGAGTGCTGCGCCAGGGGAGCGCCGCTTATTTATCGCCGAACGGTCCGGACGCAACAAACGCACCGCCCTGGTAAACCATTGCCGGGTCATCGGCCGCGGGCATTGGCTGGGCGTCGACCTTGGCGCGGAAGACCTCCGAGCTGTCTTTAGGGGCGTAGTCCAGCTTGCTGGCAAAGCGGTTGTCCCACCACACGGTCTTGTTGTCCGACACGCCATACACCACGGTGTGGCCGACGTCCGGCGTGTAAAGGGCGCGATCGAGCAACTGGGTCAGGTCGTCGAAGCTCAGCCAGGTGCTCATCATTCGGCGGTTCTGTGGTTCAGGAAACGAAGAGCCGATGCGGATGCTGACGGTTTCGATGCCGTAACGATCAAAGTAGAAGCTGGCCATGTCTTCGCCGTAGGACTTGGACAAACCATAGTAGCTGTCCGGGCGGCGCGGGGAGTGCGCGTCGATGGTTTCGTCCTGCTTGTAGAAACCGATCACATGGTTGGAGCTGGCGAAGATCACACGCTTCACGCCATGCCGGCGGGCAGCTTCGTAGATATGGAACACGCCGCAGATATTGGCGCCGAGGATTTCCTCGAACGGCCGTTCGACCGACACGCCGCCAAAATGCAGAATGGCGTCCACGCCCTCGACCAGACGGTGTACGGCGTCTTTGTCCGCCAGATCGCAGACCTGCACTTCTTCACGGTCGTCGACCGCCGGTGCCATCTCGGCGATATCGGAGAGTCGCAGAATGTGTGAGTAAGGGCGCAATGTCTCGCGCAATACCTTGCCCAGGCCGCCTGCAGCACCGGTCAGCAGGAGGCGATTGAAGGGAGTTTGAGTGGTATGAGCCGATGCCATGATAAAAGTCCCGATTGTTATTTCTTGTCATCTGTTGTCGTATGACTTGCCGGATTATCGGCATCGCCTACGTGAATTGTCAACGCGGCCAAGGTATAAAAAAGGTCTCTGTGCGAACCGCAACACAGACACCTGCGACAAGGCAAAGCCGGTCTCGAAAGGCAGGCTTTGCCTCACGGTCAGAGCAGCGAAATCGGGTAGCTGATGAACACCCGGTTTTCGTCGAATTCATTGACACTGAAGTCGCGGCGGATACTTGCGTTGCGCCATTTGACGTTGAGGTTCTTCAGCGCGCCGCTTTGTACGGTGTACGCCAGCTCCGACTCGCGCCCCCATTCCTTGCCGTCAGTGATGGTGCCGGTGTGCACATTATCGCCGCTGATATAGCGGTTCATCATGGTCAGGCCGGGTACACCGAGCACTGCGAAGTTGTAGTCGTGGCGCAACTGCCAGGATTTCTCTTTGGCGTTATCGTAGCTGGAGTTGTAGCTGTCGTTGGCCAGCGTGCCGCCGCTGGTGCCGTTGACGCGCATCCACGCCGTATCGCCGGTGAGTTTCTGCAGGCCGACATAAAATGTGCTGCCGCCGTAGCGGGCTGAGAGCAGCGCGTAGGTGGTCTTGTTGTCCAGATCGCCCGCGAGCTTGTTGCCGTCTTCCTTGCCGGTGAAGAAACCCAGGTTGGCCCCCAGGGTCCAGTCGCCGATGGGCTGGCTGTGCAACAGGTTGAAGTACTGCTGCTGGTAGATGTCCTGCAGTTCCGAGTACCAGACACCGACCTGAGTGCGCTTGTCGTTGAAGACGTACTCACCGCCGCCGAAGTTGAAGCGATCAGAGGTAAATGCACCTCGTCCGTTCATCGACATGTCTTCCATGCTGGCGTCGTTACGCGGGCTGTTGCCCCGGAACTGGCCGCCATACAGCGTCAGCCCGTCGATTTCCCTGGACGTCACCTGGCCGCCCTGAAAGGTTTGCGGCAACGAGCGGCCGTCATCGGAGCGCAGGATCGGCAGCACCGGCATCCATTCGCCCACTTTCAGTTCGGTCCTGGAAACCCGAGCCTTGCCCGCCACACCCAGACGCCCGAAATCATCCGCCGGGCGGCCGTCACTGTGGATCGGCAGCAACTGAGTGCCTCCCGTACCTTTGCCGCCATCGAGCTTGAGCGAATACAGGCCCAGCACATCGACCCCGAAACCGACCACGCCCCGGGTAAAGCCCGACTTGGCATCAAGGATGAAGTTTTGTGTCCATTCTTCAGCTTTGTTCTGCGGCGCTGCGCTGTTGGGAAACGCGGGGTTGGTGAAGTTACGATTGAAATACGCATTACGCAGGGTCAGCGTGGCTTTGGTGTCGTCCACGAAACCTTCGGCCATGCTCAGCATCGGGAAAATCAGCGTCATGCCGCCAACACCCAGCAGGATGCGCGAGCGGGAAGTGTGAGATGTCATTATTGTTTTGCTCCCTTGTTTATCAAAACCGTCCCCTTTTCTGGTCACGCGCAGCGGCGACCGACACCTTCGAGGATTACGTGATGCCTGTTGCCAGGCATGGCCTCGACCGACAGACGGCCGAGTACCGTTCGCCGTGTATCAGCGAATACTGTGAATCTGAAAAGGTGTCGGGCACTGCAACGCAGCCAGAGCAGCTACGGCTTCAATAATCGGTGGGGCGGACGTGTGGACAAGAGTTTTCATGATTAGCCCAGTCTTGTTTTTATTTTTGGCGTTATAGGTTGTCGTACAACTAAAGCGATATTTACAGCGTGGCCCCTATTTGTCAACGCGCTGTTAGTCGAGGTTTACCGATTCACCTGATTTTTAATCGGTCATGAAGCGCTGGCTGAAGAGGGCTGAACGTTACGCAAGACTGCGCCTGGATGAGCTGGTGGTCGTCAAGTCCGGCAAAGTCCCTAGCTTGGCGTGGTGGGTTGGAAGGTACTGATGTGATTGGATCTGTATGGCGTGTCTTACTGCATCCGCACCGCCATGACGGCGCTGATCGCCAGCAAAGGCAACATCATTACCGATCCTCGCGTGTATGCCACAGCCGCAACAGATAAATTGTTGAGTCCACAATTTCGTAGCGCATTTCATAGCGGCCTATCTGAATTTTGCGCACATCCCGGGGCTCAAACTCTTCCAGACGCTCACCAATCCGCGGGTTGGAAAGGAGCATGATCGGCGCCGCTGTAAGCTTCTGTACGGTCTGGGCGGCAGCGGGTTGGTTTGCTACCGCTAAAAAATCATACAGGCGGGCGACGTCAGATAGCGCTTTGCTTGTCCACATCAGCTCCATCAGCGCGGAACCGGTAGAGGCGTAGCGGTGCTTAAACTGTCAGCCCAGGCCTGAACAGCCTGATGGTCAATCACGCGGCCAGCATCGACATCGGCTAGTGCTTCGCGAGTGAGGCGACTACGTTCTTCCTCCTGATCTATCCATGCAGACAAGGCCTGTCTGACGATCCAGTTTTTAGAGCGTTCGAGTCGCTCTGCCATCAGGTCGACTTTTTCAGCCAATTGTTCGGGTACGTGAGCTGTTACAGATCGGGTCTTGGTTGTCATGACTGATTACTCTAAAAATGATTTTATTGGAGTCGATCATAGATATGAATCACATTTAATCATAGTGAATAGCGCTTCATCGTCAATGACAAGATGCGTTGAATCTTACAAACGCCAGAAACAAACAAGCCCGGAAAACCGGGCTTGAGGGTTGCTGCGGATGATCAGATCCGGAAATGGCTGACCATCGTCTGCAATTGCCCGCCAAGGCGGGCCAGCTCGACGCTGGACGCAGCGGTTTCTTCGCTGGCCGAGGCGGTCTGCTCGGACACATCGCGGACGTTGACGATGCTGCGGCTGATTTCCTCGGCTACGGCGCTCTGCTCCTCGGCGGCGGCGGCGATTTGCTGGTTCATGGCCTGAATGTTGGAAACTGTCTGGGTGATACTGCCCAGCGACGTACCGGCCTGACGGCTTAGTTGCACGCTGCTGACGGTCAGTTCGCGGCTGCTCAGCATGATGCTGGACACCTGACGCGTGCCGCTTTGCAGGGCGGCAACCAGCGTCTCGATCTCGACGGTGGATTGCTGCGTACGCTGCGCCAGGCCACGAACTTCGTCGGCAACCACGGCAAAACCACGCCCGGCTTCCCCGGCACGCGCGGCCTCGATGGCGGCGTTGAGGGCCAGCAGGTTGGTTTGTTCGGCCACCGCCTTGATCACATCCATGACCTTGCCGATCTTGTCGCTTTCCTGCTCCAGCAGACCCATGGCGTCGGCAGAGCGACCCACTTCATTGGCCAGGCGCTCGATCTGGGCAATCGCTTCGCCCACTACCTTGTCGCCATCGCGTGCTTCGCGGTCGGCGTTGGACGCTGCCTGCGAGGCCTGCTCGGCGTTACGAGCCACTTCTGCAACCGTGGCCGACATCTCGTGCATGGCCGTGGCCACCTGATCGGTTTCGACTTTCTGGCTGTTGACGCCGGCGCTGGTCTGTTCGGTAACGGCCGACAGCTCTTCGGCGGCACTGGCGATCTGCACGACACTGTCGCGGATCCCGCCGATCAGCTCGCGCAAAGTGCTGCCCATGCGCTGAATACCTTGCTGCAGAACGCCCAGTTCGTCACGACGAGTGACCGCCAGCGTCTGGGTCAGGTCGCCGGATGCGATGCGATCGACCACTGCCAGGGTTTCCTTCAACGGACGGGTAATCTGCCGGGTGATGATCACGGCTGCGATCATGCCCAAAATGATAGCCAGCAGCGTGCAAGTGATCTGCGTGGTGCGGGCCTGCGCGCTTTCCTGGTCGCGGCGATCCAGTTGCAGTTGGTACATCGCTTCACTGATCTTGACGATGTCCTGGCCCTGTACGGTCATTTCCTTGCGAGCCTGAGCGATGTCAGCCGTTGCGGCCTTGAAGCTCTGCAGGGCTTTTCGGTAGGCGGCCAACGAGGTTTCCAGTTGCCTGAGCTGATCGGCCTGGGTGCCGCTGAACGTTGTTTTCAGCGTGTCCAGGTCCTTGATCGCCAAGTCCAGTTTTGCAACGGCTGCCTGCTCGGTTTCGGGCGTGGCATTGGTGGTGTAGCCACGCACTTCATAACGCGCGAGCCTCAGGTTTTCTTTCGCATCGGTGACGAGCTGGTACTGCTCGAACCGATTGGCATCGGCTGGGTCCATCTTTTTCACTTCAGCCTGAAGCAGCTCAAACACACCGATGCTTTTGCCGGCATGCGTGCTCAACTCATCACGCGCCGCAGTGCTGGCCTTGTACCCGCTGCGCATGTTGTTCAGGGATTTTTGATAGTCAGCGATCACCACCGCCAACTGCTCGAGCATTTTCACGTTCTCGGGGCTCTTGAATGTGCTCAGCAGCTTTTGCTGGTAATTCTTGAAGCCATCCAGCGAGACCTGAACGGTCTCTGCGACTTTCTCGTCGCCGTCAGCGACCATATATTGCAGGCGGGTAACCCGCAGTTTGGTCAGCTGTGAGTTGAGTGACGTGATGTCGCTCATCCAGTTGCTGCGATTGATCAGGCCGGTCATGCTGGTCCAGCCGGTCAGGGCAAGAATGGCAGTAAAAACAAGTACCAGACCAAACCCGAGGGCCAGCTTCATGTTGACGCTGATGTTTGCGAACCAGCTATTCATCGAATTCTCCGAGAGTGGCCATATAAAAAACAAGGTATTTGGCTGAAGTAATGTATGTGCGACCGCCAAGGCATTTTATACAGACACTATCGGCCAGCTTTTGCGAAGCTAAAATAAAAAATGCTGGAATATTAAAAAAGACCGACGGGCTTTCAATCAAGGCAGGGCACGGTTATAAGTGACCGCCGGGCACCTCCAGGCAACGTATTGTTGTCATTAAAAAAACGTCAAAATGCTGTCTATATTCGGGCAGTGAAAACCTTCTTTTTGTAGGCTCATTGCTTACAGGGAATGACATTCTTGTACAGCAAGTTGCTCAGGCAGCCGAACCCCTCTGTCCCTGTTGAGATGCCTCGTAATTACTTTAAAGTTTCGTCATAAAATCCTGCTGGCCGCGTCCGGCGTTGTGGTATTGGCGTTCGCGCTGTTCACCCTGTACAACGATTACCTGCAGCGCACCACCATCAACCAGAACCTGGAGTCCTCGGTGGGGCAGGCAGGGCAACTGACCGCCAGCAGCGTGCAGAACTGGCTGAGCGGACGCATTCTGGTGCTGGAAAACCTCGCCCAGAACGTCGCGTTTCAGGGCGTGAATTCCGACCTGAACGGGCTGGTGTCGCAGTCTTCACTGGTGTCGACCTTTCAGTTCACCTACGTCGGTGACAGTAAAGGCGTGTTCACTCAGCGGCCCAATGTCGATATGCCAGCGGGTTACGACCCACGTCAGCGGCCTTGGTACAAATCCACGGTCGACGCCGGCAAAACCATTCTCAGTGCGCCGTATCTGGCTTCTGTCGGCGGCCTGGTGGTAACCATCGCCAGCCCGATCAAAACTGCAGGTCAGGTGAGCGGTGTGGCGGGCGGTGACCTGAGCCTGGACACGCTGGTCAAGATCATCAACTCGGTCGAGTTCGGCGGTATCGGCTACGCCTTTCTGGTCAGTGGCGATGGGCAGATTATCGTCAGCCCGGACAAAGACCAGGTCATGAAAAACCTCAAAGACATCTACCCCGGTCAGACCCTCAGTCTGGATGCGCGCTTGCGTGAGGTCACCCTCAATGGCCAGCAAAGGCTGTTGTCGTTTACCCCGATCACGGGCCTGCCCTCGGCCGACTGGTACATCGGTTTGTCGATCGACAAGGACAAGGCCTACGCACCGTTGAGTCAGTTCCGCAGCTCGGCGATGGTCGCCGTGTTGATTGCCGTGACAGTGATTGCGTTGCTGTTGAGCCTGCTGATTCGTGCACTGATGCGCCCACTGACCGACATGGGTCGGGCAATGCAGGACATCGCCCAGGGCGAGGGTGACTTGACCCGACGCCTGAGTATTCAGGGCAAGGACGAGTTCGCCGAACTGGGCGGCTCGTTCAACCAGTTCGTAGAGCGCGTGCATGCTTCCATTGCCGAGGTCTCCTCTGCCACGCTGCAGGTGCATGACCTGTCGCAACGGGTGGTCAACTCTTCCAACTCGTCAATCGTCGGCTTTGACGAGCAGAGCGCCCGCACCAATAGTGTGGCCGCCGCCATCAACGAGCTGGGCGCTGCGACCCAGGAAATTGCCCGCAACGCATCGGACGCCTCGATTCAGGCCAGTGAAGCCCGGACTCAGGCTGAAGACGGTCAGGTAGTGGTTGAAAAGACCATCAACGCCATGAGCGAGTTGTCCACCAAGATCAGCGATTCCTGCACGCAGATCGAGCAGCTCAATGCCAGCACCGACAACATCGGCCACATCCTCGATGTCATCAAAGGCATTTCGCAACAGACTAACCTGCTGGCCCTCAACGCCGCCATCGAAGCTGCGCGTGCGGGTGAAGCGGGCCGTGGTTTTGCGGTCGTCGCCGATGAAGTGCGTAACCTGGCTCATCGCACTCAGACATCCGCAGACGAAATTCACAAGATGATCGGTGGTTTGCAGACCGGCTCACAGCACGCTGTGCTCAACATGAACGAAAGTCAGGTGTCGAGTCAGGAAAGTGTCGAAGTTGCTAATCAGGCGGGAAGTCGACTGCGCGATGTAACGCGTCGTATTGGCGAAATCGACGGCATGAACCAGTCTGTCGCAGCCGCCACAGAAGAGCAGACCGCTGTTGTTGAAACACTCAACATCGATATCAACCAGATCAACACACTGAATCAGCAAGGCGTCGCCAACCTTAATGAAACCCTCAAGGATTGCGCTGCGCTTTCACAGCAAGCCGGACGTTTGAAACAATTGGTCGACAGCTTCAAGATCTGACCGTATATCCAGTAACAGAGGCCGGATCACATGAGTGTGGTCCGGTTCCTGAACATGATGTCCTGTCATCGCTTCAACTTTCAAATCTGCGCAGAATAAAAAGGCCTGCACGGTGGCAGGCCTTCTGTCAGAGATCCTTTTTGACCTCTTTATCGATGTGCTTGTCAGCCTTGTGACGTTCCTTATCGTCATGCGTGGCACCTTTGTCGACCTCAGCCGCGTCGTGCTTTACGCCTTTGTCCACTTCTTTGGCGTCATGATCAACGCCTTTATCCAGTTCACGGTTGTCGTGTCTGACGCCCTTTTCCAGCTCGCTCTCTGCGAAAGCTGCTGGTGCTGCGGCACCTGCCAGGAAGAGTGCGGCAGTCATGGAAAGTACGAGTTTGCGCATGTGTTGCTCCTTCATAAGAAATGCTGGCCCTTCGTGAGCCATCCTTGTTGAGCATAGCTACGACATCCTTAAAGTTTCCAGCTTTGGGTCGATATCCTGTTGAACATATCAACAACCGTCGGAAAACAGGAATCTCGTATGCGCCTTAGAAACCTCAATGTAGCTCCACGAGCTGCCCTGTTTTTCGCTTTAATAATCGCTTTGGTTTTTCTGCTCGGCGCGTTCGCAGTCCTGCAAATGGGCAAGCTGAGGGATGCCGAAAAAGACGTCGAGCTCAATTGGATGGCCAGCATCCGACAAACGGCGTTGATGAACAATGCGACCCTGCGGCTGAGGCTCGAAACACAGCGAGGCCTTGCTGACCCCCAATCCATTCAAAAGAACATTGAAAGCTTCGCTGGCTACCGCAAGGCGTTCACCGATGCAGTGGCCAATTATGAGCCCCTCATAGCGAGCGATGAAGAGCGCTCGCTTTACACACCGGTGAAAAACAGTGCCGATGCCTATTCCAGGCAACTGGATATTCTTGAACCGTTGATGAGGCAGGGTGACATCGCGGCGGCAGTCAGCCAAGTGAGTACAAGCATTCGCCCGCTGACGAATACCATGGAGCAGCAGATCAAGGACTTGACCACCTACAATGATAAAGGCGCAGCGAAGGCTGGGCAAACCGCGACCGATCTCTATGACAATGGCCTTTGGCTGGTTGTCGGCCTTATAACGGGGGTGGTCCTCTTGACGGTTGGCTTGGCATTACTGCTGACGAAAAGCATTACTTCTCCGATTAACGATGCCCTGTCTGTGGCAGAGCGTATCGCGGCCAGTGACCTCTCCAGGGAGGTATTGGTCAGCGGGACTGATGAAGCCGGGCGACTGTTGAAAGCGCTCGCGCAGATGCAGACAAACCTGCGCACTACCATCATGGAGATATCCGACTCCTCCACCCAGTTGGCCTCTGCATCAGAGGAGATGACTGCGGTCACTGAGGAGTCGAGTCGGGGTCTTGTCGCTCAAAATGATGAGGTCAATCAAGCGGCCACAGCGGTCACAGAAATGAGCGCGGCTGTTGATGAGGTCGCTCGTAACGCGGAGTCAGCTTCCGAAGAGTCAAAGCGCACCCAAGGCTATACCGAGGTAGGTTTGGCGCGAGTGGCTCAGACATTGAAGTCCATTCAAAAGCTGAACGGTAACGTTGAGAACACGAGCGAACAGATTCAAGGGTTGTCAGATCGTGCCCAAAGCATCACTAAAGTTGTTGAGGTAATTCGGGCGATTGCAGAACAAACCAATCTGTTGGCCTTGAACGCCGCTATCGAGGCCGCACGAGCTGGCGAGCAAGGTCGTGGGTTTGCGGTGGTTGCTGACGAAGTTAGGGCTTTGGCCCATCGCACCCAGGTGTCTACCCAGGAAATCGAGCAGATGATCGCTGCCATTCAGAACGATTCTGACCTGGCCGTGAAGGCGATGAACACAAGCAGAGACCTGGCGACCGAATCGCTTGGCGTCGCCCAGGAGGCCAGTACCTCGCTGGATCAAATAGCAACGGCCATTGTTCAGATCAATGAACGTAACCTCATGATCGCCACAGCCTCTGAAGAGCAGTCGCATGTTGCCCGTGAGGTTGACCGCAATCTGGTCAGTATTCGCGAACTGGCTACGCAGAGTGCGGCAGGTGCCAGCCAGACAGCCAGTGCATGCGGTGAAATGTCAAAACTGGCGGTTAACCTGAATCATTTGGTTAACCGATTCGTGGTGTGAAAACGAGCGCTGGGTTAACGATTTGGCGATAAAGCCGCCCGACTCGTGACCCAGCATGTGCAGCAGCGGGCCGGCCAAGGCCGCGCCTACCACAAACGCCAGACGATGGTTGCCCACGCACAACGCGCCTATATTGATGCTGCCGGCAGACCGCTCCCTGCAGCTCTTTGCCGGCCATGGCGGGCAGGAGTCGGCCAAAAGCGGACGTTTAGGCAACTGGCCCAAGCCACTACCGTAACGGGCTCACAGTCGCAACGACGAAGCCTGCCCCATTTCCAGTATTGCAAAATCATCCAATAAACACGAAAATGAGATTCATTATCATAAAGACCTTTTCAGGTTTGAGCTATGTCCTCCGTCGACCACGTGCATCAACAGACCGTACATACCCTCTACGCCGATCATCATCGCTGGCTGTGTGGCTGGCTGCGCAAACGCCTGGACTGTGTCGATCACGCTTCGGACATGGCTCAAGATACCTTCATGCGGGTTCTGACCCAACGCAAGGCGCCTGAACTGCGTGAGCCGCGTGCGTATTTGAGCACCATCGCGCGCAGCCTGATGATCGATATGTTCCGGCGCCGGACGGTGGAACAGGCGTACTTGGAAACGCTGGCTTCCCGACCCGAAGCGCTGGATATCTCGCCGGAAACACGCTTTCTGATCATTGAAACCTTGCTGGAAGTCGACCGGATCTTGAATGGCCTGGGCGCTCGCACTCGGGAGATTTTCCTGATGGCCCAGTTGGACGGCTTGAGCTATGTGGAGATCGGACGACAACTGCACGTGTCGGTCAACACTGTCAAGAAACACGCGGTGCGCGCGTTGATGCATTGCCTGCTGGCCACGGAGGAGTAAGGCGTGGCACTGGATCACGCAACCCTTGAAGCCGCGGCGCGCTGGTACGTCGACTTGCGATGTGATGACGCCGATGAAGCCACCCAGGAAGCGCATCGGCGTTGGCTTGAGGGTGCGCCCGGGCATCGTCAGGCCTGGCAGCGGCTGATCCAACTGCAGGAACGCTTTGATTGGGTCGGCCCCGGTATTGCTCGACCAACGCTCAACAGCGTGCGGGTCAAGCGCCGTGAAGCGCTCAAGGTACTGTCGTTATTGCTTGCGGCCGGTGGTGCCGGCACGTTGGCCTGGCGCAACACTGCACTGCCGTCACTGGTGGCAGACCAGCGCACTGTCATAGGCGAAAGCAAAAGCCTGCGCCTGGAAGATGGTAGTCAGGTACGCCTCAATACCGCCACCGCGATGAATATTCACTTCAGCCCAAGCCTTCGCGAATTGCAATTGCTTAGCGGGGAAATCCTCATCGAAACCGCGCGCGATGCCCAGGCCCGGCCCTTCGTGGTGCACACCCGCGAAGGAAGTATCCGCGCGCTCGGTACACGCTTTATCGTGCGTTGCGAAGACGCTCAAACCCGGGTCTGTGTGCTTGAACATGCCGTCGAAGTGCGCAGCGGAACCCGTACGTCGACAGTGCGGGTGGAAGCGGGCCAGCAGGTGTGGTTCAGCCAAGGCCAGGTGGGTAGCGTGGAGCCGGCGAGCCCCGATGCCGATGCCTGGACCCACGGCATGTTGGTCGTCAACAACTGGCGCCTGGAGGATTTGATCCTTGAACTCCAGCGCTACCGTCACGGGCATTTGGGCTGCCAGGCGCAGGTCGCGGCGCTGCGTATCTCGGGGGCGTTTCACTTGAGCAGTATCGATACGATCCTGGAAAACCTGTCCTCGACCCTGCCTGTGCGCATCCGCTACTTCAGTCGCTACTGGACGCGCGTGGAGTCGGTCTGAACACGTGCCGGATAATAAATACCCACGGGGGGTTGTTGATTCAAATTCTCATTCGACTTGGTAGATAGAGGCGCATCAGACGCCGCTCTTACTCTACTGCCACTGGGCGAAAGGAAACGGTATGTCCGTACACAAGCCAGCCACTCAACAACCCGCTTCACTCACCCGCATCGTGCGCCGCACGTTGCTCGGCATGGCCCTGAGCGCGCCGCTCACATCAATCATCGTGGCCGCGCCCGCCTGGGCGCAGACGGCCGCAACCCGCCAGTTCGATATCCCCTCCGGCTCTGTCGACAGCGCACTGGCGCAGTTTTCAGCGACGGCCGGGGTCAACATTTCGTTCGACCCCTCCCAGGCGCAAGGGCAGCGCTCGCGTGGATTACACGGTGCCTATACGGTGGACTCAGGCCTGCGCCAACTGCTGGCCGGCAGCAAATTGCAGGCGGTGCTGCTGAGTAACGGCAGCTACTCGCTGATCCCAGTCGTAGACGCAACCCTGCAACTGGACCCCACCAGCATCACCGGCAAAGCAGTCGAGTCGGCCGCTGGCCCGATGGAAGGTTTCGTGGCCACCCGCAGCAGCGCAGGCACCAAGACCAACACACCGATCATCGAAATCCCGCAGTCGATCTCCGTGATCACCCGCCAGCAAATGCAGGCCCAGGGCGCGCAGACCGTCACCGACGCGTTGCGCTACGTACCCGGCGTCAAGGTTGAAGCCTACGGCCTGGACCCCAAGGGCTTTGACTGGTTGTACCTTCGCGGCTTCAACGGCCAGGCCAGCAGTGACTACCTCAATGGGCTGCGTCAGCAAAACAACAGCTACGCATTTTTCCGCAGCGAACCCTACTCCCTGGACCGTATAGACGTCGTCCGTGGCCCGGCGTCCAGCCTGTTCGGCCAAGGGGATGCGGGCGGCATCGTCAACCGGGTCAGCAAGAAACCCGAGGCCAATCACGTCAACGAAGTGCAGTTGACCGGCGGCAACCATGATCGCCTGCAAGGCCAGTTTGATATCGGCGGTGTGCTGAGTGACGATCAACACCTGCTCTACCGAGTGGTCGGCCTGGCCCGAGAAGTCGATACCCAAGTGGACTATGCGGACGGCCACGCGCTGAAAGACGACCGCTTGTATATCGCGCCGTCCCTCACCTGGGCGCCGGATGAAGACACCAGCCTGACCCTCCTCAGTGACTTCATGCGCGATTCGAACGGCGGTTCGCTGTTCGCATACAGCACGCCGAACGGCCACACCACCAACACACTGATGGGCGATCACAGCTTCAACCATCTGGACCAGGAACAATTCAGCCTGGGCTACGAGTTCCGCCATCGGCTGGACGACACCTGGGAGTTCCGCCAGAACGCCCGCTACGGGCAGGTCGACCTGATCTTCCAGAACCTGCTGCCCACCGCCGTCGACACCAACACCGGCAACGTGACGCGGATCGCCGACCGCTTCGACCAGCACATGGACACGTTCAACCTGGACAACCAATTGCAGGCCGACTTCACCACTGGCCCGCTCAGCCACACCCTGTTGATGGGCGTCGATTACACCTGGCAGGACGCCGATATCTCGCGCTGGCGCACCCAAGCGCCAGGCCTGAACCTGAACGCGCCACAGTATGGCCTGGCAATCGCTCGTCCCAACGCCGCCAACAGCCTGAGCTCGATTGATTACGACCAGACCATCGAACAGGTCGGCGGTTATATTCAAGATCAGATCAAGTTCGACGACCACTGGATCGTCACGGCCGGCGGGCGCTATGACTATGTTCGCAACGCCCTGGACAACCATGTCGGCGCCTCCTCCAACCAGAAAGACAATGCCTTCACCGGTCGCTTAGGCCTGACCTATCTCACCGAGTTCGGCCTGGCCCCCTACGTCAGCTACGCCGAGTCGTTCACCCCCAACACCGGCACGGACCGCAACGGCAGCGCGTTCGACCCAAGCATGGCGCATCAATGGGAAGTGGGTGTGAAGTACCAGCCCACCGACGCCATCCTGATGACGCTGGCCGCTTACGACCTGACCAAGACCAATGTGCTGACGACGGAAATCGTCGGCGGCGTGAATACCGGTTTCACCGTTGCGTCGGGCGAACAACAATCGCGCGGCATCGAAGCCGAGATCAAGGCACGGCTGGATCAGCACTGGGATCTGATCGCGTCCTACACCTACACCCACGCCGAAATCACTAAGAGCAATCGCGGCGACGAAGGCAAACGCCCGGCCAACGTGCCCAGGCACATGGCGTCCACCTGGTTGAACTACACCTTCAACGACACCCCCCTCAAAGGCTTGAGCCTGGGCGGCGGTGCCCGTTACACCGGCGTGCTATATGGCGACAACGGCAATACCTACCACATCGACAACTACACGCTGTTCGATGCGGGCGCCAGCTACCCGATCAACAAACACGTGACCGTCTCGGTCAATGCACAAAACCTGTTGGACACCGAGTATGTGGCCACCTGTGACGATTCTTATGAATGCTACCCAGGGATGCGACGTACGCTGCTAACCAGCGTTAAATACTCTTGGTGACCAGATGCGCACCATTGACTAAAAAGCGGCTTACCGAGCGACAAGCCGCTTTTTATGTGCGCCAGGCAGGGCGCGTTGAAACGCACCTGGTTCCGTAGACACCCGACGGCCGCTTCTGACCCAGAGTGTGTAAAAACGTTTTGCCAAAATTGAAGTGCGCGCTTCTATGTTAAATCTGAAATTTATCGGCAAGTGAACTGATACAGATTTTGCGTAGGGGCGCGATTTTAAGGTGGTTTTTAGATGCCCGTGCCCATCCCGCCGAAAATCGTTTTTACACACTCTGGGCCGAAAGCGGCCTTCCAGTTTTGCTATAAAAACTCACGACTGTGCAGGTCGTCCGTCAATCCGGCTTAGAGCTATCTGGTGATTTTGTGGGTTATGGGCCAGCAGCAAAAAGGGCCCTACTGGGCCCTTTTTCAGGTGAGGCGGGTTTATTTCTTCAACCATCCTTCTTCGCGTTTTCAGCTCGTTGTACTTGTCGCGCAGTTCGCGCTCCTGGGCAGGCTCAATGGACTGCTCATTTTCCAGCGCGGCTTCAAGTGGTAGTAGCTGGGTATGCAACTGGTCAGCCTCTTTCAGCAGTTGATCGCGGCGGTCTTTCAGTGCTTGGATCTCGTTCATGAGTCTGGTCTCTGTTCAATTCGATGGGGAGTTGGTTGAGTGGCTGGCGAGGCCGGGAATCAGCCGGCGCTACCTCGATCAGTAGGCACGCACTCAGGCGGCCCGAGCCTCGCTTTCAGCCAATCCCGGAATCGTTTTCACGATGTAGCAACGTTGCGTGCCCAGCCCCGGCAAGCGCACCAGACTCGATGCCTTTCCGTCGTTCCCCGGCTCAATGACGCCGCGCTGGAGCAGCTCCTTGTTCACCGCGTTTATGTTCACCCTGCGGATCAATGAAGTTGGCACCTGAAGGAAGTCGTGCGAACTGCTCTTCCGTGCTGATCCGGTAGATGGGCGTTTTGGCTGGTGCCGTCTGAGTGTTTTGCGCGGGTTGCTGCTGGGGTCTGTTTGGACGTTCGGCAGGCCTGCCAAGCGGCGCGGCCAGAATTTCGGCGGTGCCCAGACCGTCTCGAATGCCCTGTAGGGCAGTGACGCGAGATTCGTGTTTTTGAGCAAGAACTTGTTCGCTGTCGCCAGGTTGCGCCAGGAACATTTTGCCGTAGGTTTCCATTTCCTGATTGGTGATGGCCGCGCCGCTGTCCTTCCTCAAAATGGCTGAAACGAATTCCCGGCCGAACTGCTCAGTTTGCTGACGTTCTTTTGAAACCAGCGAATTGGCCAGTGACGAATCACCAACGAAAGGAATGCCGCGTATCGCTGCATCCGCCAAACCACGAAAGGCGCTTCGATCGCCAGACGCCGATGCAGTCAATGCGCTGCTTTGATCCTCGAGACGATCATTAGACGAGTTGCCTCTGCCGAAGTAGTTCAGGTCCTTGGACTGCGATTCAGTGAGCTTGACTCCGGTGGCCGATGCTTCACGCCGCGCCTTGTCTGCCTCTGCTGTGGTTTTGTCGATATTGGCCCGTGTTTGTTGGCGACTCAGCGCCTTGGAACCGTCCGGATCAAGTGCGCGCTGGAGGGCCTGCTGTTGCAGCAAGGTCGCGTTCGGAGCGGTCCCGGCTGTCATGATGTCTTCCAACCTTGCCGCCTGGCGTTGCTGGCCGTCAGTAATCCGACCTTCGCGCCGATCATCCACGGCGCTTTGAGCGATATCTACCGCATCAGCCAAGCTGCGAGAATGCAGGGTGCGCTCTTGCGCAAACCTCTGATCCTTTGCCTCACGCTGTCTATCAAGTCTCGGCCCTAGCGATGATCGACCGCTGTCGCCAATTACGTTGAAGTTGCGGTCCTGTTCTTGTCGAGCCAATGCGATCTTCAGGCGGTCCTGGTCTGCGTAGCCGTTACGCAAGTCACTGGCGCGCTGAAATCTGGTTGCTGCCAGAGCTGCGTCTCCCGACTCGGCCTGGCTGAACGAGCCGATACCGTCACCCATGTTGCGCACCGATCCCATGCTCGCAAGGGTTGGCTCTTGGCCCGCAGTCTGTCGAGATCGGTCCGGGTATGCGTTAGCAAGGTCTAGGCGTTGCGGAGCTTCTGCGGGCTGAGCTGGGCGCAACTGCCAAGCCTGCGATAACGATGTCATGCCCTGCGCTGGGGGGAATTCGGGGCGGTAAAGTTGGTATCGACAGAGTTGAGTGTCGATGCGGTATTGCTGAATGACGCCTCGCCATTGGCACCGATGCCGCCGTAGATAGGGCTTCTGCCATCACCAATGCTGGTAGGGAATGCATCACGAAGGTTCGGCTGGCGCGAGCCTGGAGCCGCAGACGCCGCTGCCAAGCCCTGCCCAGCAGACTGTGATGCAGGCATGTATCTCTCTGGTGTGTTGGTGGCATCGAAGGACGTCTGACGCGGAGCGGCATCCGCCAAGCTCATTGGTCGTGGGGTGGGCTGGCTGGACAGCTGCTGAGTAGCGCGCCCGACCGGGCCAGCCGGTGATGGCGCGGCGGCAGGCGCGGCCAGGTCCGGCTTCGGCATGTACTGAGCCGGTGTATTCGTCACATCGAACGACCGCTGTTTTGCCTTCGTCGCCTGGACGATATCGCCAGCCAGAATTGGGTCGTAATCGTCTTTGCTGCTGGTGGCCATGTGGGCACTCCGGCTGATTGGGTGGGTGAGTCACAATTAGAGAGTTTGTGACTCAAACCCGTCCCACAACCGGAATCTACGCTGCTTTACTCGTGCTGCCCGTAGGCTTGCGACCGCGCCGCACCTCGCCCAGGGCCTTGCTCCAGTTCATGCCGCGATAGCGCCGCATCCTCAGCGCCTGCCACTTGATGCCCTGGATCAGCGCCCATTCCTTGGCCGGGTGTGTCTGGCCGGCGAACATCACCGGTGTGTTTGCTGAGCAGATGTGATGCAGATCGGTGGTGTGTTGCATGGTCGGCCCCTGGGTCTGTGATGGCCTATGTATATGTGACCGGAGTGGGTTGAAAACTCAGGTTGGGCGGGGAGGGGGCTGAGGGGCTGGATCAGGCTAGGAAGGGGTAGAACGAAAAAGCCCAGCGCTTGGCCGGGCTTAAAAAGATGGTCAGGCTGCTAGCTGCTCAGACTCTTTCCATTCAGATCCATCCATCTCAAATGCCGCGCCCTCATGGGGCTCGGCGTTCTGTTCAAACACAATCGGGCCAAAGTTTGTATGAATGTAGGCTGCATAAAACGCCCTCATTGCAACATCCGCAGGGCCTGGTATTTCCTGAGCTCCACGCTTTTCCCAATTAGCAATGGTTTGAACGTCAACTCTGAAAATTGCTGCAACTTCTTCCTGAATAAGATCCTGCTCCTTCCTCAAAAAACGAAATTGACGCCCGTTCATAGGTGTCTTTTGGCGAATGATGTCGACGGCTATCGCGCGATGAAGCCCGTCGATGTCCTCGATCTTTACGCCCTGACCATACGAGGTTTCAACGATCGTATAGCCATTTTTCAGGAAGATGCCATCCAGGCCACTACCTGTGTATTTGTACATTTTCATACCTCCCACACCGTAATAGCGAAAATTTCGCCAGGCTCAGGGCTTGGATTGACGGCTACCACCATGCACACGATGTCCCGTGGCGGAAGCTCACTCATCCTAAACTCAAAGTTTCTGTGTTTCTTGCTATACGTCGGCCCTTTAGTTATCGAGCCTCGACGTAGGCATCTGAGCGCTTCCATTGCGGTAACACCTCGCTCATCAAGGCGCTCAAGGCAATGCTCACGAAACACCACCTTGGAGGAATCCTTAGCCAGTACGTGCACAAGGTCTTCCAGTTGCTGCCTGGTCCATAGCGGCTCTTTGCTCTTCATGCTGCCTATAATCCTTATAGGTGACACCATAGTAGGGTGTCGCCACCTTGCCGTAAATAACGATTATTTTTCTGCGGTAGCAGCCTGTCTGCAACCTGCCTGCGGAATTGGAGGGCCCGTAACCTAAAAAGCCGACCAGCGGATACTAAGCGAGCCTCATCAGTGACCTGATCGCCATGCCGAGTGTTCGGCCTAGCCAGTCTTCGCCCGCACAATCCGCCCAGCCTTCATCGCATCCGCATACCCCGCCAGCTTATCCTCGTCAGCATGGAACACAATGCGCATCTTCAGCGCGGCCTGTGCGTCAGCCTCGTTGCCCGATAGGCTCAATCTTTCCACGATCCACATCAACGCCACAGATGACCATTTTAAGTCACAGGCGAGGCCCTGAAGATCGCGTGCGATTTCTTGGTTCAGTTTCGTCAATCCCATGACCGATCTTCCTACAGATATCCGCCACTACAGCTGGCCCGGCCGATGATCGGTAGCTGCTTATCACCTTGGTTCGGTCGCTGCGCCCAGGGAACAGCAGGGGATACGCGCCGGTGATGGGGTGTAGCTCTTCCAGCAACTCAATGGCCTGACGGCAAAGCGGCACCAGGTGCTCTCGACCTTTTTTGCGGCCCTTACGCTCAACCGGGATGGTCCACAGCTTCTTTTCCAGATCGAACTCGGACCACTGGGCTTCACGCAGCTCGCTGGGCCGCACCGCCAGCAGGGTGAGCAGGCGCAGGCCCAACTGTACGTCTTTGGCATGCGGGTATGACTGGATCGCACGAAGAAGGGCGGGCAGCTCTTCGGCTGAGACATGGGCGTAGTTTTCGGCTTTGCCGCTGGAAAGAAATTTGTGCACTCCTTCCAACGGGTTATTCACAGCGCGGCCGGTCACGCGAGCCAGATCGTAGACATCTTTGCAGTAAGCACGCACTCGGCTCATCTGCTCAAGAATGCCCTGTTGCTCCAAACCCCGAAGCAGTTCCATCCATTCCATGGACAGGATGCCGGTGTACCGGCGCTTGCCGAAGGTGGGAAACACATGGCGTTCAAGTGCACCCATGATCCGCTTGGCCGTGCCTGCGTCCCAGCCGCCGATGCGCGAGGCGTGCCATTCACGCGCCAGCTTCTCAAACGTGTCGTTTGCTGCCTGGGCTTCTGCTGCCTTGCGCGCCTGCTTTGTCACCATCGGGTTTCGGCCTTCGGCCGTATCGGCGCGAAGATCTGCAGCTTTTGCTCTGGCCGCTGCGCCGCTGACCTCGGGGTATCCGCCCAGTCCGAGCCAGAACCACTTACCGTCTGCTTTTTTATAACGCAGCTGCCAAGACTTTTGTCCGTCCGGCTTCACTCGGAAGTAAAGGCCATTGGCGTGGAGTTCGCGGTACTCCTTCAGATCTGGTTCAAGACCCGCAAGAGTAGTGTCGGAGAGCGACCGGCGCTTGATTTCAGACCGTTTCACGGCTTGTATCCCTTCGGTTCAATTACTTTGCAAGGATACACAGGGATGCACGGCAGGAAGCTATAAGGTGATGCAGGATGAGATGAGCAGAAACAAGAAAGCCCGCACGAGGCGGGCTTCTTGTTTGGTTTAAAAGCTTCAGAGAAGCCTCTAAACCGGTACTTGGTGGCTACACAGGGACTTGAACCCCGGACCCCAGCATTATGAATGCTATGCTCTAACCAACTGAGCTATGTAGCCAAGTGGCGCGCATTATTCGCGCTAAGCGGATATGTGTCAAGCGTTGCTGTGAAAAATAATTGCTTGTGATCAATCGCTTAGGCACACGCCACCGCAATGACGGCGTTTTCCGGGGGTTTATCGGAACAGGGTGTCCAGCATTTCCAGGTCATCGAACTCCTCCGCCATCTCCAGCATGTCGGCCATCTCCCTCTGATCTCTGAGCCAGGCCTTCAGGCTCCTTGGGTCAGTGAGTGCCTGCAACTCGTCCTGCGCTTGATCAAGGTGTCCACGGATGACCTTGATCTGCTTCGCACATTTGCCGTTGACGGTCTTGGGTTTGATGTCCTCATAGGGGTCCATCAGGAATTGTTCCCTGATCGTCATCTTGCGATCGTGGATCTCGTCTTCCAGTTCTCTGAGTTGTTCGCTCAGGATGCGGTTGAAGTGCTTCAGGCGTTTGTCGGAGATGCTGTCGATGTGGGTCTGGTCGATCTGCTCGATCTCCATTTGCATCTGCAGCAGCGCCAGCAGGTTGTCATTTTCGTAGGCTTCGTTCACTCGCTGCATGAGCGCCGTTTTTCGCTCGCGCTCGTCGGCGTCCTGCTCGCGGTCCGGGTGCAGTGCGCTGGCCAGTTTGCGGTAGATCTCGCGCAACGACTGGCTGCCTTCTGCCTGTTCCTGCTCGCGGCGTATTTCGCTGGCAGTGGGCTTTTTCGGCTTCTGTGAGTGTTGTTCCTGTTCGGCCCGTTCTCTCAGTTGCTCTTCAATGTGCCGGGTCACGTCGTCAATGGATTGCAGGTCGACATCGTCTCCCAGTTCCACGCCCAACTCTTCCTCCAGTGACGTTTTGAACAGTTCGTCCTCCAGTCGCCGCTCTTCGTCGAAATCGTTACCTGTGTATTTGAGATACAACTGCTTGAGCTCTTCATCGTGCCCTGCGCCCATGAGCGAAATCGTCATGGCGCAGATGATATCGAGCAGCGTGTTACGGTCTTTCTTGCTCAGGCGGAACTGATCGAAGGCCTGGTCAAGCAGGCGCAGCCTGCTTATATCGTTCTCGGCTTGCTCTTTGAACATCGGGACCAGCTCTTTGGCCCACAGCTGCTCACAGGTCGTCGAAGCCGATAACCATTGCTGGAGAAGCTTGCGTCTGGTTTCAAGCTTTTCCATCAGCGTGTTGAATTTTTTCTGGCCGGTGCTCAATTGAGGCTTGGAGGGTTGCGCAACAATGCGCGGCGACGCGGGCGGGGTGGTCATGAGAAGACCTCCTGTGAGGGCGAGATCGCGGTGACTTATCGGGTGATTTCTGTGAAGTTTACTTTTTTCGAGGGGCCCTCAGGGTGAAAAATTTGCTGTTGTGAGAAAGCCTTTTCAGATGGATGAGGGCGGTCCGGTTCTTGCTTGAATGCGGTTGGAGCGTCAATTGCCGCACTACTTGCTACGAAAGCGATCCTGCCGCAACGTTTTTCGTACCAATGTGAGGCAACACGTATCGCCATTGAAACAAGAACATGGCATTTTGCTGTCAGTGTTTTTTCTAAAAAAAGCCTCGCCTCTGTTTGTTCAGATCCGGCCGGTGTTCACGGGGAGTTGCAGGACATGAACAGTCTTTTGTCACCGGGCATGCGCCTGATGGGGCATTTTGGTTTTGCTCGCAAGTTTCAGGTCTTGTTCCTGCTGTTCATGTTGCCGTTGGCAGGCAGTGTGTGGGTAATCACCAAGGACTACCGCAACAAGCTCGATGTCATTTCGGGAGAGCAGTCAGGCGTTCGTCAATTGCTGGCGCTCGACGACCTCAACGTTGAATTGTCCGCTCAGCGCGATCACGCGGCCCGCTGGAAAGCCTCCGATATCCTGCGCGAGCCAACCCCTGCTGCCAAAGAAGCGATGGCCAATGTCGATGCTGGCATCCCGCACATTAACAAAGCGCTTGAGGGCGTCAATGCGGCGTTGATCCGTGAAAGCGCACCTGCCGACACAATGAATCGTTTCAAGACGCTGCAGGCGGCAGTTACCGGCCTGGACACTGCATCGCTGCGCACCGTTGGCTGGTGGCCGGATGGCTACGAGCGGTTCACGACGGTGTTGAATCTGGTCCAGGCACTGCGCGAACAAATCGCCATGGACAGCGGGCTGATTCTCGACCCCTGGCTTGAAACCTACATGCTCATGCAGCTTTCCACCCAGCAAGTGCCAGACCTGATCGAGCGTATCGGTCGCTTGTCCAGTGTCGGACAGACGTCGGTGGCGTCGGGGCAGTTCAGCCTGCAGAGCCGTCTGCAAATGCGTGATCTGCGTGGCCGTATTGACGACTCCAAAGAGCAAATGAACAAGGCGGCAAGCCTGCTGCTCTCCAAGCTTCCCGAGCAGTTGCAGCCGTGGGCGGACAAATACGCTGCCACAAAACAAGTGCTGGAAACCGAGCTGAAGGTGATTGATGACGGCGTTTTCGGCGGGAGCATAAAGCTCAAGCCGGAAGAGTTTGAAAAGAGTATCGATACCTTGACCGGCAGTACGTCGGACCTGCGCAAGCAGTCGCTTGACGCGCTTAACGGGCGCCTCGATTACTACCATGAAACCTCCAACATGGAGTTCATCCCGCTGGCGGTGATCTTCGGCATTCTGGTGGCCATGGCGATCTATCTGTTCGCGTGCCTGCAATCGTCCATTCGCAACAGCGCCAGTGGTATTACCACCCTTGCCGAGTCGCTGCGTGACGGCAACCTGTGTGTCGAAGTGGCGGTGCAGGAGCGCGACGAGCTTGCCGCCATCAGCCGGGCGCTGAACGTTGCGGTTGTGCAGTTGCGCACCAGCCTGCTGGGCGTCAATCAGGAGACGGTGCGGGTCGGCGATGCCGTGTTGACCCTCAATGCTCAATCGAGCGGGACGCTGACCGAGGTCGAAGACCAGCAGCACCAGATCAGTCAGATCGCAGCGGCGGCGACCGAGTTGGCGGCGACGTCTCAGGGCGTGGCCAGAAGCTGTGAGCAGGCATCGGAGAGCGCGCGGCATACCCGTCGAATCGCCGAGCAAAGCAGCCAGGACAGCCTGCGCACCACCGACAGCATTCAGCAGCTCAACCAGCGCCTGACCGAAACGGCCGCGGCCCTCGGTCGGGTGAGTGAGCAGGGGCAACAGATTCAATCGGTGGTGGACGCCATTCGAGGCATCGCCGAACAAACCAACCTGCTGGCGCTCAATGCGGCCATCGAAGCCGCGCGGGCAGGTGAGCAAGGCCGTGGGTTCGCGGTGGTTGCTGACGAAGTACGCAGTCTTTCGCAGCGCACGCAGGCCTCCACCGCACAGATTGCCGGCACCGTAGACAGCCTGCGTTCCACCGTGACCCAGGCGGTCACTCTGATGGAAGCTGCCTGCGGCCAAGCCGTCAACGACGCGCAATCGGTGACCGGGCTGGGTATCCGTCTCGGCGAAATCGCCACAGCGGTGCAGGGCGTTACTGATACGCTGGCGCAGATATCCACCGCCGTCGAAGAGCAGGCCTCGACCGCCGATGAAGTCAGCAGCAATATCCAGCAGGTCGATCAGGCTGCCGGGCGCTTGCTGGAAGGCGCGCGGGCGGTCAATCAGGCAGCGGACACGCTGAGTCAGGGCAGCCGGGCGCTGAATGACAATACGGCGCGGTTCAGGTTGGGGTGATTCATTTTGCATCCAGACAAGAAGCCCCGATAACGGGGCTTTTTATTGACCGGAGTGAGCGATGTTCACTTCAGCAGGTCGCGGTACACCTGCACGGTCGATGCGCACATGCGCTCAGATGTGAACAGCTTCTGGAATCGTGCCAGCGCATTCTGACCATACTCAGCGGCCTGCTCAGGCGCTTCCCACAGCTGGCGCATTGCTTCACGCAAGGCCAGCGGATCGTTCGGTGGCACGGCCAGGCCCGTTTCGTCATGGATGTTGACGTAGGTGGTGCCGGTGCCGATTTCGCAGGAGATCATGGGTTTGGCATACATCGAAGCTTCAAGCAGAGAAATGCCAAATGCCTCCGAGCGCAAATGCGACGGGAAGACCAATGCATGGCAGCGCTGCAAAAGGCACGCCTTGTCTTCGTCGTCCAGCCGGCCCACAAACAGCACGTTGCGCAACTGCAGCTTCTCGGCCTGCGCCTTGAGTTCCGCTTCCTGAGGCCCGCCGCCCAGAATCACCACCGGGTAATCAACGCCCTCCAGCGCGTTGAGCAGGGTGTTGAGGCCCTTGTAATAGCGCAAAACCCCTACGAACAGAAAAAACTTGCCTGGCAGGCGCTGTTGCCACTCCGACTGTTTTTGCGTGGAAACCACCGGGTAAGCCGACTGATCCAGCCCATAGGGAACCACCACAGTCTTGTCGGCAAAAGGCTTGAGGGTTTCGCTGGTGTGCAGGTAGTTGGGCGAGGCCACCAGAATACGGTCCATGCGTTTGAGAAACTGGTTCATCAGCGGGCTGTACAGCTTCAAAAGCGTGCGCTGCTTGATAATGTCCGAGTGGTAGCTGAGAACGGTTGGCTTCTGATGCCGGGTGGCAAAATGCACCAGGTCCATCAGCGGCCACGGGAAATGAAAGTGGACAAGGTCAGCCTCTGCGGCCATCTCCCTGAACTGGCTGAAAACCTGAGCGGAAAAGCCAGTGGACGCCACGTTGAAGTTCTCTTTCGCGCGCGTGACCTGATGGTCGGCGACTTGCAGGCGAGAGGGGGAGGGAGTCGGACTTAGCGTCAGAACCTGACTTTCCACATCCAAAGCACGGCAGCCCTGAGCGAGCTGAAAAATGACCTGCTCTATCCCGCCAGTGGTGTCCGGGTAGTAGGTTTTGAAGAAGTGAAGAACCTTGATCATCGTCTGCCTGATTCAGCCATGCGTGCTGAGTCTGTCACCACGGGCTTGAAGGATCGTTAAAAAGGAAAGGCCTGTCTACAGAATAGACAGGCCTTGTTTGAAGCAGCCGTGTGATCAGCCCGCAGGCAACATCCAGCTTAATGTTTCGTGAAGCGGGGGGGTCGTCCAGTCCGGGACCAGCGCTCGCAGGCGAGCATTGTTTCCACACAGGGTCTTTACCTCGTTGGCGCGGACAAACGCAGGGTTGACCTGCACATCGATGTCCTGTCCGGTGATCTGCTTGCACATGTCGATGACTTCACGCAGCGAGTGCGTCACGCCGGAGCTGACGTTGATTGTCTGCCCCAGCGGCCGGGTTTCCAGCAGGCCACGATAAGCGCTGACAACAGCACGTACGTCGCTGAAATCACGCCACACGTCCAGATTGCCCAGCTCGATGGCGTTCGCCTTGCGTGCGAAGTGCGAAACGATCTTGGGCAGCAGGAAGTTTTCCGCCTGGCCGACGCCGGTGTAGTTGAACGGCCTGGCTGTAACGATAGGCAACCTGGCATGCCAGAGGCTTGCCATGTATTCCATCGCCAGTTTGCTCACGGCGTAGTCGTTGGCCGGCGCTGGCGGCGTGGTTTCATCCAGCATGCCGGATGACGCGTTGCCATAGACGTTGGCGCTGCTCGCCAGCAACACGCAGTCAGGCGCCTTGCCGCAAGCGTCGATGGCTTCAAGCAGGTTGCGGGTGCCGATCAGGTTGACCTGATAGAACGCCTCCGCAGCGCCGTGCCCGACGAACGCCAGGGCCGCCAGATGCACGACGATGTCCGGCTGAGTGTCTGCCAGCAGCTTGCGAAGACCTGCCACGTCTGCCAGGTCTACCTGATAGTAGCCAGGACTGTCCGAAGGCTGACTGCCGACGCCAAGGACTTCACAGCCCTGAGCGGCCAGCTCGGTCGCCATGAAGCGACCGGTGAAGCCGTTGATACCCGTGATCAGTGCGCGCTTGCCGGCAATACTCATCAGAACGAAAAGCCTTTTTCATTACGACGCAGATCCGCTTCAACCATCATGCGGCACAGCTCTTCCAGGTTGGTCTTCGGTTCCCAGCCCAGTACTTCCTTGGCTTTTGCAGGGTCGCCGATCAGCAGTTCCACTTCGGTCGGGCGGTAGAACTTCGGGTTGACCGAAATCAGTACTTTGCCCGTGGCTGCACAAATACCTTTTTCAGATTCGGCTTCGCCTTCCCACTTGATGGTCACGCCAGTTGCCTTGAACGCCATGCTCACGAAATCGCGTACGGTTTCAGTGCGGTTGGTCGCCAGTACAAAGGTGTCCGGCTCTTCAGCCTGCAGCATGCGCCACATGCCTTCGACGTACTCTTTGGCAAAACCCCAGTCGCGCTTGGCGTCCATGTTGCCCAGTTCAAACGACTCGATCAGGCCCAGTTTGATCTTGGCAACCGAATCAGTGATCTTGCGGGTCACGAACTCACGGCCACGCAGTGGCGACTCGTGGTTGAACAGGATGCCGCTGGTGGCGAAGATGCCGTACGACTCGCGGTAGTTGATGGTCATCCAGTGCGCGTAGAGCTTGGCCACGCCGTACGGGCTGCGTGGGTAGAACGGCGTGCTCTCGATTTGCGGAATAGCCTGAACCTTGCCGAACATCTCGGAAGTCGACGCCTGGTAAAAGCGGATCTTCGTGTTGACGATGCGGATGGCTTCCAGCAGGTTGACTGCGCCAATGCCGGTGATTTCGGCAGTGGTCAACGGCTGTTCGAACGAAACGCCCACGAAGCTCTGTGCAGCGAGGTTGTAGACCTCGGTAGCGCCGGTGGTTTGCAGCAAGCGAATGCTGGCAGACAAGTCAGTCAGGTCATACTCGACGAGATGCAGATTAGGGTTGTTCTGAATCCCGAGCTCTTCTATACGCCAGAAATTGACGGAGCTGGTACGGCGATAGGTGCCATAAACGGTATAGCCTTTTTCGAGCAGCAGCTCAGCCAGGTAAGCGCCGTCTTGACCAGTAATGCCGGTAATGATTGCTTTCATGCTAGATTTTTAACTCCATCAAAGATCGGGTGCCCCAGCTTGTTCACGGGGGGCTTGTGCTGTATTCGAGGCGAGTAATGATACAGGTTAGAAAGCGCTTAGACGACTGTTGCGCTCCGTTGTCTGACAGATATTATGACGATTCAGGGGCCGGCGAGCGCGTGCATCAAGCGTATGTCGCGATTATCGATGTGGCGATAGGGCATCATCGCGCCTGAGCCATTCATCGCCGCTTGCAATGGCGCGAGTCGGGGCGTGTTCTGCAATCTCCTGATTTTTATGTGGATTTCGCGATTTACGGTCTGCGGGGTTTATGAATAATTCGTCTATAGGGTGCCGATTCAAAGACTAAACGGTGACTATATCCGGCGAAGGCGATATAGTGCGCTCCCAGAAACCATTTTCTGCTTTTTACGTTTCGTCGGTTGGTAAAGCCATTGTCCCGCGCAGCGCGATCCGGACCTTACGCATCTATATCACGAAACAGGAACACTCAGGGTGAGCACGATTTCACCCTTTTCAGGAGTCATCAATGTTGGAGCTGTTCAGAAGCCTTTGGGGTTACCGAGGATTCGTCTTTTCATCTATACGCAATGAGTTTTCCGCACGTTTCGCTCGTAGCCGCCTCGGCGGCCTGTGGATGATCATCAACCCGCTGGCACAGGTGGCAATCTATGCATTGGTGCTCTCCAATGTGCTGGCTGCCAAACTCCCTGGCATTGATAACAAGTACGCGTACGCGGTCTACCTGATGGCCGGGATGCTGGCCTGGAGCTATTTTTCGGAGATCATCGGCCGCTGCCTGACGCTGTTCATCGATCAGGGCAACCTGATGAAGAAGATGCGTTTTCCGCGGATTACACTGCCGGTGATTGTCGCAGGCTCCTGCCTGCTCAATTACGTCCTGCTGTTCGCGGCGATACTGCTGGTCTTTGCTGCGCTGGGGCAATGGCCGCACTGGCAAATGCTTTGGTTGATCCCGCTGACCCTTGTAGTGACGGCTCTGGCTGTCGGCCTGGGTCTGATTCTCGGCGTATTGAACGTATTCGTGCGGGACGTTGGCCAGGTCATTCCAATCCTGTTGCAGGTCTGGTTCTGGTTCACGCCTATCGTGTACCCGCTCAATATCATTCCCGAGCAGTTCAAGAGTGTCATGGGCATCAACCCCATGTTTCCGATTGTCAGTGCCTATCACGATGTGCTGGTTTATGCGCGAGCACCTGATCTGCAAAGCATGGCCGTAACCGCTGCGGTTGCCGTTGGCCTGATGCTGTTGGGGCTGTTCATGTTTCGCCGCGCAGCACCGGAAATGGTGGATGTACTATGAGCCTGTTGAGTGTCAAGAACCTGGGCAAGGCCTATCGTGTCTATGCTTCCGAGTTTCAGCGTATAGGTCGCTGGTTCGGTATACCCACCAAGCCAAGTGAAGAGCACTGGGTCCTCAAACACATCAGCTTTTCCATAGAGCCAGGTGAGGCTATAGGGATCGTCGGTCAGAACGGAGCGGGTAAGTCAACACTTCTCAAGATGATCACGGGCACCCTGCAGCCCACGGAAGGCAATGTACAAGTTAACGGTCGTATTGCCGCGATTCTTGAGCTGGGCATGGGTTTTACGCCAGACCTGACTGGCCGCCAGAACGTTTTTCACGCTGCTGGATTAATGGGCTTCAGTGGCGAGCAGATCAATGAAGTCATTGATGAAATCGAAGCATTTGCTGAAATAGGCGAATATTTCGACGAGCCGGTGCGGACGTATTCCAGTGGTATGCAGATGCGCGTCGCTTTTGCGGTTGCCACTGCGATAAGGCCTGAAATTCTCATCGTGGACGAGGCGCTGTCTGTGGGTGACAGCTACTTCCAGCACAAAAGCTTTGATCGTATACGCGAGTTTCAGCAGCAAGGCACGACTCTGCTCATCGTTTCTCACGACCGTGGCTCGATTCAGGCCTTGTGCAACCGAGCTATCCTGCTTGAAAAAGGCACCGTCATAAAAGACGGCAAGCCAGAAGAGGTCATGGATTTCTACAACGCATTGATCGCTGAAAAAGAGAACGCCACGGTCCAGCTTCGTGAGCTCGAAGATGGCTCAGTACAGACTCGATCTGGCAGTGGAGAAGCTACCATCGGCCCTGTCAGTCTCCATAATGCTGCCGGTGAGCGCATTGAATATGTTTCAGTGGGCGAACCCGTGTCCTTGCACATCAATGCTCAGGTCAACAGTGCCATTCCTGAACTGGTAGTGGGCTACCTGATAAAGGACCGGCTGGGACAGCCCGTGTACGGCACCAATACTCATCATATGGGCTGCAAGGTCGCTGATCTGCAGGCTGGGGAGTCGCTGGACTACTCATTCAACTTTGCTGCTAATCTGGGTGTGGGATCGTATTCGGTTGCCGTAGCACTCCATACCACTGACAGTCATTTGTCCCGCAATTATGAATGGGTGGATCTAACGCTCGTGTTCAACGTAGTTAATATTTCGCAAAACGAGTTTGTTGGGTTGGCCTGGTTGCCACCTGTTGTGGAGTTCAGCCGATGACTGTTCCTTTCTACCGAGCCTTTGAAGATCGTTACCGCGGTTCGCGTGAGCTGATCCATGACAGGCAGCAGGCCTACGTACCTTTTCTTAAGCTGATCAAGCAACTTTACCCGGAGTGTTCTGCTCTGGATCTGGGGTGCGGCCGAGGTGAATGGCTGGAAATCCTTATCCAAAATGGTTTCCAGGCTCAAGGCATCGATCTTGATGCAGGCATGCTCGAAGCCTGTAAAGCGCTTGGGCTCCCGGTTGAAAATATTGACGCACTGGAAAAGCTGAAAAGTCTGCCGGATGAAAGCTTAGCTGTTGTTTCCGGGTTTCACATTGCCGAACATATTCCGTTTGACGATTTGAAGGTGCTGGTGGCCGAGGCACGTCGCGTACTCAAGCCTGCCGGGTTGCTGATTCTGGAAACGCCCAATTCGGAAAATCTTGTGGTGGGTACACAAACATTTTATCTGGACCCTACTCATAACTGCCCGATACCTCATTTGCTGTTGAGTTTTCTCGCTGAGTACTCTCAATTTGGCCGCTCCCAGTTGCTTCGTTTGCAAGAACAAGTCGAGCTTGCAGAGGGCGGACCTGTTGATCTGTTCAGCGTGTTACACGGTGTCAGCCCGGATTATGCGATCGTCGCACAGAAATCGGCTGCTCCTGAGCAGATGGAGATATTCGATACTGTCTTCGGTCGAGAGTATGGCCTCTCGCTTGAGTCGGTTGCGCGTCGCTATGACGCCCAGATTGCGGGTTGGATTCAAAGCAGCAATGCCGCATGCACTGAGCTGCGCGAGCACTTTAATCAGACTCAACTCCACAACCAGTGTCTTGAACAGACTTTGCGGAGACTGGAGGAGGAGGGTACTGAGACCAGTTTTCAGTTGCGTGAACAACTGAATCAGATTCAGCAGCACGGCCAAGGTATCGAGCAGGCCGTTCACGTGCAGGCAGAAACGGCAGCGGCGGCCAAGGCTGAGCTGCTGGAGCAGCTTGACCAGATCCGGCAACACGGCGATTACCTCGAGAAGACAGTGCGCGCACTGGAGGAAAACGATTATCTCGAGACTCAGATACGTGAAGCGAGCCTGCGCGCCGAACTGGCTGAATCACGACTACATAACGTCCAGTTAGGCCAGGACGCAGCACAATTGCGCATGAATGAATCGGAATCGCGCTTGAGACAGGCGTTTACCGATCTGGAACATATCAAGTCGCAGGTTCTGCAATTGCAACTCGATACCAGCATTACCAAAGCCACCGATGCGGCATCCGCGCAAGAACTGGCGAGCGAGCTTCAGACTCGCCTGAATGAATCATTGGACAATGCACATCACTGGTGGTTAAAGGCAACCGCGACAGAAAACGAACAAGAGCAGATTCATGATCTACAAGTTCAACTGGATCAGTCTCTGAACAATGCGCATCACTGGTGGCTCAAGGCGACTGCTTACGAGGCTCATATCGCAAAGCTGGAGAACAGTAAATCCTGGCGTGTCACCAAGCCACTGCGTAGGTCCGCAGATCTGTCGAGCAGGGCTTCAAAATTGCCATCAAGCTTGGTCAGGCGAGTTGCACGCTCTGTTCTGGCCCGTTCGCTACGTTTTGTTTTGAACAGACCAGCTTTGCGGACGCGAGTCACCAGCAAGATTCAGTCATACCCCAATCTGCTGAACAGCGTCAGGCAATTTGCCCTGCGTCACGGGATCATACAGCCTCAGCCTCATGAGATCCGTCCTTTGACGGAGACAACAGAGGCGACTGATGATGGTTTTCCTACTGCAAGCCCTAGAGCAGCCCGTGTGTATTCTGATTTGAAGCAAGCTTTTGAGCGCAAGGAAAACCGTTGATGCGTATCGTCATTGATCTACAGGGCGCTCAGTCCGAAAGTCGTTTCCGCGGTATTGGTCGCTATTCTCTCTCCTTGGCACAGGCCATGGCACGCAATGCTGGCGAGCATGAAATCTGGCTGGCGCTCAACAACTGCATGTCGGAGAGCATTCCTGATATCAGGGCCGCGTTCTCGGGGCTTATCCCGGAACGCCGAATCCGCATCTTTGATGTGCCCAGCGATGCCAATCCTACTCCTTGGGTGGCGCGAGCATCCGAAGTGGTGCGCGAATCCTTTATGGCCACACTCAAGCCAGATGTCGTACTGGTCAGCAGCCTGTTTGAAGGTTATGCGGTAACGTCAGTTGGCGCTGTCCCTGCGACGTATCAGACCGCCGTCATTCTTTATGATCTGATCCCGTTCATGAATGAGGACGTCTATCTGCCTACGGCAGAGCTGAAGGACTACTACTACCGCAAGATAGACTGGCTGAAAAAAGCCGATACCTTGCTGGCCATTTCCGACTCGTCCCGTCAGGAAGCGGTTACCCACCTGGACATTGATCGCGCGCGAATAGCCAACATATCGGCGGCCATTGGCGAGCAATTCACTCCCGACGAAATCAATCTGACCAAAAGCTCGGCGATGCTTGAGCGTCTCGGCGTCAAGTCCGAATTCATTCTCTACGCACCGGGTGGCTTTGATCCGCGGAAGAACTTCGCGCGTTTGCTTGAGGCCTACAGCACGTTGCCACAAGCCCTGAAGGATCGCCACCAGCTGGTTATCGCCAGTAAGTTGCATGCCCAGCAGAGAATGGAGCTGCTCGCATTTGCGGAGCAATATGGAATCAAATCTTCGGATCTGGTGCTTACCGGTTATGTTAATGACCCTGATCTGATTGCCCTGTATTCGCTGGCCAAACTGTTTGTCTTCCCGTCCACGCACGAAGGTTTCGGTCTTCCGGTGCTGGAAGCGATGGCATGCGGTGCCGCGGTTATTGGTTCCAACTGCAGCAGTGTTCCAGAAGTTATTGGCTTTGCTGATGCGCTGTTTGATCCGCTCTCGGTCAAGTCCATTGCGGCGAAAATGATTGAAGGGCTGGAAGACGAAGGCTTCCGTGCCCGATTGCTTGCGAATGCAGGTGAGCAGTGCACCAAGTTTTCGTGGGACGAGTCAGCCAAGAAAGCCATTGCAGCGCTTGAACTCAGGCATTCACCGGTTGTCGATGGCGTGGGCGATCAGGCTGATCCCGCTGCCGAGTTACTGGAGCGCTTGATTTCGCTTTCCGATACAGCCCCTACTGATATCGAGCTGTTCCAGATCGCGAAAAGCATTGCTTTCGATTTCGCAGGCGCCGATCACCGGCAACTGTTGTTGGACGTATCCAGCATTGTTCACAGTGATGCCAGGTCAGGCATCCAGCGCGTTGTGCGTAGCCTGCTCCATGAGTTTCTGAACAAGCAGCCGACCGGCCTCAACGTTCGTCCGATTTACTACGCCGACGGTCAGTATTACTACGCTAATGCCTTCGCATCGCGCATATACGCTGAGTTTCCCGAAACGACCGACGCCATCATCGACTTTGCTCAGGATGACATTTATCTGTCCCTGGACTTGAACATGCACCTGGCCAGTCAACTTTACCCATTGCACAGCCAAATGCGTCAGATGGGTGTGCAGGTTAGCTATATCGTCTACGACCTGCTGCTGTTTCATCGCCCGGACTGGTGGGGTGCACCAAACGCCGAGCTGTTCAACGACTGGTTGCAGAAAATCGGCATGGTTGCGAGCGACCTGATTTGCATATCCGAAGCGGTTGCCGATGAACTCAAGCAGTGGCTCGCGGACAATACAGACAAATGTGCTGGCAATAAGCCGAATGTCAAAAGCTTCCATCTGGGCGCCGATATCGACAACAGCATGCCATCAGCAGGCTTGCCTGACGATGCCTGGGACCTGTTGGCACGTCTGGCACAGAAGCCGAGCTTTCTGATGGTCAGTACCATTGAGCCGCGCAAGGGGCATGCACAGACACTGGCTGCTTTTGAGCAGTTGTGGGAGCAGGGCCAGGATATCAATCTGGTGATCGTCGGCAAAAGAGGCTGGCTTGTCGACGAACTGGTCGCACGCCTCGAAAAACATCCTGAAAAGGGCAATAGACTTTTCTGGCTGGAAGGCATCAGTGACGAGTACCTCGAGAAGGTCTATTCGGCTACGACCTGCCTGATAGCTGCGTCTGAAGGTGAAGGGTTTGGGCTGCCATTGATTGAGGCAGCTCAGCATCATATGCCGATGATCATTCGCGATCTGCCAGTGTTCAGAGAAATTGCCGGTGAGCACGCGTTTTATTTTCAGGGGATGGCCGCTGGCGAGCTGGCTGCCGCTGTTCTGGCTTGGCTGAAGCTGTTAGACCTTGGCGAGCACCCTACGTCAGTGTCGATGCCGTGGCTGACATGGGAAGAGAGCGCACAGCAGCTTCTTGGCGAGATCACAAAATAACGCGGAGCTTGTTTTTCGGTTTGAATTGTGTGTCGCTCAATTGAGGGCCTGTGGCCAAAGTGCGAAGGACCATTGGCGCGGTGGCTTAGGCAGTCACCGTGTACTTTATGTCGAGGCAAGTGTTCGGCATTTTCGATGGGCTCGCTGGCACCTGTGTGTCCTTTATTTCCACAAAACCCTGATAGCCATGTATTCTTGCTCGCTTATTTTATTGCTGATGCCTCTGATCACTGTTTATCAGAGGCAAGTTATTCGCACAACACCGATGGCGTAGGAAAATGACAGCAAAACTCAAGTTTGAAGACAGCCTTGCCGGAAAAAAGGTTTTGGTCACTGGTCATACCGGGTTCACCGGGGGATGGGCATGTCTTTGGCTGAAGTCTATCGGTGCTCATGTTGCAGGCTATTCGCTCGCGCCTGAGACCACACCCTCTCTTTTTGAAGAGCTGGGGCTGGAAAACGATATAGACAGCGTTTTAGGTGACATCTGCGACTTTGACAAGCTACTGCAGGCTGTCGAAGCCTTTCAGCCGGATTTGATTCTGCACCTGGCCGCTCAGCCTCTCGTTCGCAGGTCGTACCGCGAGCCCGTGCAGACGTTCATGGTCAACGCTCAAGGGACGGCGCACGTTCTTGAAACGGCTCGTCTGGTAAAAAGTGTTCGCGGCGTGCTCTGTGTCACAACAGACAAAGTCTATAAAAACAACGAATGGGCATGGCCATACCGCGAAAACGACCCACTGGGTGGCAAAGATCCTTACAGCGCTTCAAAAGCGGCTGCGGAAATGATTATCCAAAGCTATGGCGCTTCCTACCCCTTCTCCCAAGGGCTGGGGCCTGCCATTGCTACCGCACGAGGCGGCAATATAATCGGCGGTGGGGATTGGTCTGAAGACCGTCTTATCCCTGACTTCGTGCGTGCTGTGAACGAAGGGCAGGTCATGACTCTTCGTTACCCGGACGCCACCCGTCCCTGGCAGCATGTTCTGGCACTCGTGCACGGTTACCTCGTCATTCTTGCCGAGCTACTGTCCGAAAACCCTGGCCGCGTTGCGAAAGCCTGGAACCTCGGGCCTCAGGAACTCAAGCAGTATTCGGTCAGAGATGTTCTCGAGCTGATGAGTACCGACTGGCAGCGTCCGAATCTCGAGTTCATGGACAATCCATTGCCTGAAGCAGGCGCATTGGCGCTGGACAGTTCAATCGCAAGAAATCAGCTGAACTGGATTCCGGTGTGGAACACGGAAGAAGTCGTGGAGAAAACTGCTTCCTGGTACCGGGATTTCTACGCCCATCCTGGTAGTGCCCGGGCAATTACACTCGCTCAAATCGATGGGTGGCGAGCGGGCATTCAGGAATGAACTTCATCATAGGCAGCCGCGGTCGACTGGGTCAGGCAATCGCTGAGCAATACCCTGCGAATGAAGTGACCTGTGTTGATCGAGCTGTCTATGAACGATGGGCCGAGCCTGATTCGGCAGCGGCAATTACTGCGTATTTTTCGGAATACGCGCATGCAGGTGCCGTAGTGTACATCTGTTCCGGCTTACTTGATCCGCGGCTGCCTGCACAGCAGTTACACAACGTAAACTTCAGGTTGCCACAAAATATCATCACCGCTGTCGCGTCGGCAGGTATCCGGGTTGTCACGTTCGGAACTGCAATGGAGCGAACGCTGACCTCCAATCCCTACGTGCAAAGCAAACTGTTGCTGAGTCAGTTTGTGGAAAGCGCTGGAGGAAGCGATTTCAGCCCGGCTCATATCCGGATTCATACGCTTTATGGTTCAGCTGAGCCGAGCCCTTTCATGTTTCTCGGCCAAATTCTGAGCGCTTTGCGCGCAGGCACACCTTTCGAGATGACTCAAGGTCGGCAACTGCGTGAGTACCATCATGTGTTGGACGACGCTGTGGCCATCAAATCGATGGTGGATAATCATGCCGAGGGCATTATTGAGTTAAGTCATGGGATGCCTGTCAGTCTTGGAGATTTGGCCAAGGCTATCTTCAAGGCATTTGACAAAACCCATCTACTTCGCCTGGGCGCGTTACCCGAGCCGACTCAAGAAAATTTTAGCCATGTCTTTGAGCGCCCTGAAGTGCTGAACGGCATCGTGTTTCGCGACAGCATAGAGTCGGTCGTCGATTACATGAAAAAACAGATAACCGCCTGAGTGCAGAATTCTTTATGGAAAATTTAATGTCAGGCAAGCGCCCCCTGGTATCAATCTCGATCCCGGTACTCAATGAGTCGGGAAATATCGAAGCCCTTTACAGCCGGCTGGACGCCCTGGCGACCAGGATGAAAGATCGATGCGATCTGGAGTTTGTCTTTTCAGACAATCACTCCGATGACAACACGTGGGCGATGCTGGCAGATCTGGCTGCGAAAGATCCAAGGGTCAAGGCCATTCGTTTCTCTCGAAACTACGGTTTTCAGCGTTCCATTCTCGCCAATTACATGCACACCAAGGGCGATGCGGTGATGCAGATTGACGCCGACCTTCAAGACCCACCGGAAATGCTCGAAGAGTTTTTTGCCCGCTGGCAGGAAGGCCATGAGGTGGTGTATGGAGTCCGTCGCAAAAGGCCGGAAGGCTGGTTGCTGAACAACTTTCGTCGCCTGGGGTATTGGGCAATCGATAAAGTGAGCGAGCACCCAATCCCGCGGGACGTCGGCGATTTTCGCCTGATTGACAGGAAAGTCGTCAATGTGTTGCTCAAGACCAAGACCGCCAACCCGTATCTCAGAGGGATGATCGCGGGTATTGGCTTCAATCAGACGGGCATCCCTTACGATCGGGATGCACGCATTGCAGGCGTCAGCAAATTCAACATCAGCCGGCTGCTTCAGCTGGGCCTGACGGCGGTATTCAACCACTCGACAGTGCCGCTTCGTATGGCTTCTTTCTTGGGATTGATAATTCTGGCTGTCAGTGTGTTGGGCGCTCTTTATTATGTGTTGTTGCGCCTGTTTCATCCTGAACTGCCGCCTGGGCTGGCCAGTATCCATATTCTGGTTCTGTTCGGCATCGGCCTGAATTCTTTTCTGTTGGGCATCATTGGTGAATACCTGCTGCGTATTTACCTGGTGTTGCGCGCAGACCCCGTTGCTGTCATTCAGCAAAGTCTTAACTTTGAAACTTCCGATCTCAAGTTATAAGGAGAAAACATGAAAGCTGTAATTTTGGCCGGTGGCTTGGGAACTCGCATCGCGGAAGAATCGGACACCAAACCGAAGCCCATGGTGGAGATCGGCGGAAAACCTCTGCTTTGGCACATCATGCGTTCATACGCTAACCACGGTATCAAGGATTTTGTTATCTGCCTAGGTTACAAAGGCTACGTGATCAAAGAGTTTTTCTCCAACTACTACAATCACATGTCGGACATGACCATTGATCTTGCAACCGGGGATCAAAAAATTCTGAACAGCCAGGCCGAAGACTGGCGGATCACGCTGGTCGATACCGGTGCTGAAACCATGACCGGCGGTCGTCTCAAACGGGTGGCTCCGTATCTGAACAATGAAACCTTTTGCCTCACGTACGGCGACGGTCTTTCAGATATCGATATCAGTGCAGAAATTGCGTTTCACCGTCAACACGGGAAATTGGCGACTGTCGCTGCAGTGCAGCCGCCTGGGCGTTTCGGCGTGTTGAACATAGATGCCGCTAACAATGTTTCCAGTTTTTCTGAAAAGCCTGCCGATGAAATTGGCTGGATCAACGGCGGGTTCTTCGTACTCGAACCAGAAGTGATCAAGTACATCGACGGCGACAGTATCTCCTGGGAGCGCGAGCCGCTGACCAATCTTGCCAAAGATGGTCACCTGTGCGCCTTTCAGCATTCCGGCTTCTGGCAGCCTTGCGATACCTTGCGTGACAAACGCGAACTGGAAGCTTTGTGGGCGACCAACAATGCCCCTTGGCGGATTTGAGACAAACATGACACAGAAGCCGCAGACCAAAGAAAGACGCTGGATAAAACATGTGATTGGCGGGGGCATCACGCTCATTTGCCTTATCGCAATTTTTCGTCTGGTGAAGTTTTCGGAGGTCATGGAAGCCCTTGAGCACTTCCAATGGCGCTATCTGGCACTGGGAATTCTATCGCTGGGCTTCGGCTACGCCGTGCGTATCTTTCGATGGTCTGTAATGCTTTCTGCGACAGGTACCCGCGTAGAGTTCAAGAACTGTGCGGCGCCTTTTCTGGGCGCTATCGCGCTCAATAACGTGCTGCCGTTGCGGTTGGGCGATGTCGTGCGCGCGCTGGTATTTCCTTATGCCATGGGCGTTACCAAGACCGCCGCGACCACAAGTCTGGTTGTGGAGAGGCTTATAGATCTGGTCACTCTGCTGGCCTGTCTGGCGCTCGGTGTGCTTGCCATACAAACGATAGAGGTGCCCCCGGCACTGCGACAGACTGCTGTCATTCTTGCCTTGTTGGGCGGCATGGCTCTCACTGTCGGATTTTTCTTTTCCGGCAGCTTCGCGCGCTTGTTTCATTCATTGGCAGGCGAACAGTCAGACTCGATCAAGCCCACCAGGCTGCAGCAGGTATTTCACGCAGTCGCAGGGCTTTTCGAGAGCTTCGATGTGATGTCGCGGCCGCGCATCCTTGGAGCGATGCTTGGTTTATCGGTACTTGTATGGCTCGGTGAATCAGGCTTGTTTTATTTTGCCCTGATGGGGCTGGGCCTGGACGCGAGCCCTCTGATGGCCTTGCTGGTCATGGCGATCGCAACGCTGTCTACCTTGGCACCTTCATCACCCGGCTATGTAGGCCCGTTTCATCTCGCGGCTTTCACCGCCGTGACGCTTATTGGTGGTTCTGCAGCTCAAGCAGGCAGCTATGCGATAATTGTACATCTGGCCCTCTGGCTACCAACGACGATTGTTGGAGCATTGGCGATATGGTCGCGCCCTGCGCTATTCAAGGCAGCACGAGCATAATCATGAAAAATTCTACCTTGGTAAATGTAAATGAATAACTATGATGTGGTGATTGTGGGAGGTGGTTTCACAGGCCTCACAGCTGCTTACGTGCTGTCAAAGCAGGGTAAGAAGGTAAAGGTCATTGAAGCTGACTCCACGCCAGGCGGATTGGCCGGGATTTTTGAATTCAACGATGGCGTTCGCGTAGAAAAGTTTTATCACCACTGGTTCAATAACGACGTCTTTGTACCGGAACTGGTCAAGGAGTTGGGGTTGGAAGGCGACGTTATTCTGCTCCCGACGCGAACCGGCATGTATTTCAACGGCAGAATGTGGAAACTGTCCACTCCCCTGGATCTGCTTCGCTTCAAGGCGCTTTCCCTGATAGACCGTATACGTCTCGGGCTTCTTGTTTTTCAGGTCCGCCGTATCAAAGACTGGAAGACGATCGAGCACCTGAGTATCCGCGAGTGGCTGGAAGGCATGTGCGGCAAGTCGGTTTACAAGGTGGTCTGGGAGCCGCTGATCAACTCCAAGTTCTCCGTTTATGCAGAGGCAGTCAATGCCGTCTGGATGTGGAAGAAGCTGGTATTGCGCGGCAGCACGCGCAACGATAAAGGCGGCGAAGAGCTTGCTTACTTCAAGGGCGGTTTCGGACGACTTGCAGAGGCGCTCGTATCGGCCATTCGTGCCAATGGCAGCGAGGTGGTATTCAACTCCAAAGTCACCGGTTTGGTGACCGAGGGTAAACAAGTCACTGCAGTCACCACCGAAGAAGGTGACGTGGCGGGCAACAAGTTTTTGTTCACGCCTTCGTTTCCGTTGATTGCGGACATGTTTCAGAAGTCCGCAGACGATGCATGGCTGACGAAATTGCGCAGGGTCAAGTACCTGGGCAACATGTGCCTGGTGCTGCGCCTCAAGCACAGCCTGTCGGACACCTACTGGCTCAATGTCAATGATCCGGGCTTCCCGTTTGTGGGTGTTATCGAACACACCAACTTTGACACGCCGGAAAATTACAAGGGCACTCACATTGCCTATCTGTCTCGCTACCTGGCCACTGAAGATCCAGTATGGGCCTACAGTGACGATGAGTACCTTGATTTCGCCCTCTCGCATTTGAAGCGTATGTTCCCTCACTTTGAAAAAGAGTGGGTCGTCGACTTCAAGGTCTGGCGTTCCGAGTACGCTCAACCGGTGACCGAGCGTAATTACTCTCAGTACGTACCTGATGCATCCACGCCATTCGATAATGCGTTGATTTCGACGATGGCTCAGATTTATCCAGAGGACCGGGGAACGAACTACGCCATTCGCGAAGGTCGTTTGATCGCCCAAAAGCTGTAATCTGAAAGGGATCGTCTGAGTGAATCAAATGCAACTATTACCGTCGCGATTTCTCTGCTATACGCTGCTTCTGGTGACAGCGTGGTTGATGGTGTCAAATATTGATGTGCTGCGTAGTCAGTCTGTCGATCTGGCGCATCATTATGCGCTGGCCTATCGTATAGCCGAAAATTTCAATCTGATAAACTCAAACGATCCCACGTTGGGAGAGATGAATTATTACCCCAGGCTCAGCCATATCGTTGCCGCGATAGTTGGCTGGCCAATGCACTCGACATTTTTAGGGTTGCACATCGTTTCCCTGCTGTCGCTCGCTGCCATTTGGGGTGCTTTCATCTATATGCTCAACACGCTTCCCAGGCGTGTTGCGACGGCGTCCACGTTAACGCTTGTTTTACTGCTTGTGGTCAACCGTTACACGTTCCACTTTGACGTACACGGCGGGGAGATAGTGGGCAACTACTTCTACTCCCAACTGGTAGGTCAGGCGGTCGCTATTCTAAGCATGGCTGTCGCTGTTTTTCTTGAGGTGCGCAAGGGCAGAAGCACAGCGTATGTCTTTTTGATCGGTGTTATTGCCATCAATACAGGCGTTCATTTGCTGCCGACTCTGGAACTGCTGGGTCTCTTGGGCGGATTGGTTCTGTTTAATGCATATTCAGACTTTCTTGACAAGAAACTCAGCATCCCCGCTGCAATAGCCAGTCTTCTCATTCCCGTTGTGGCCTTGGGGGGCGTTGTTTTAAATCCTGCTTTCTCTTCAATGAGAAAAATTTCAGAAAATCACGGTGCATTAAGCTTTTTAAATATTACTTACCCGACAGGCATCGCAACGCTGTGCGTGTTGGGTATTATTCTTTCAGTCGTGCTGTTAACGCTTCACGTCAAGAATAAACCGATGCTGGGCTACCCGGCTGTAAAGTACCTCGCTGTCTATGGCGGGGCTGTATCGTGCTTGTGCTTGTTGCAAATGGTGCTCGTGAAGTACGGAATGGGCTCGGACTATGCTGTTAAAAAATATGTGTATGGTATAGTTACTCATCTCTTTATTTCACTGGCGATCCTGATAGGTTTTGCATTTTGCCGCAAGGCGTCCGGGGATTCGGACACCTCGAATAATTACTCACTGGTGTATGCTCTATTTGTCGCTATGAGCTTTTATGCTGTTTTCAAGGCGTCGCTACTTTCTCCTGAAGCTTACGATCTCTCGGATCTGGTGCAGTTGGAGAAAAAAATGGATGCGCTGGCGCTGCAGTTGCCGGCTGCCGAGAATGGCGGAAATGATGTGGTTATCGGGCTTGAAGGTAAGTCGCCCGTTTTTGACTACCTCTTCTCAATCTCTATTTTCAAAACGCAAAGAGAACTGGCCATATCAGACGTTCTCATTGCTAACTCATTGCAGGATTATGCCAAGTACAGTCGAGTCATTACAAACGCGGGCGTCAAAAAATATGACACGAAAGAATGCCGGACGTTCTCGGGCGCCGGTGTGTCAGTGTCTAGTGCGCAGTGTTTGTCGGAGCGGGCCAACGAGTCAAGCTATTGCCGCGGGCGTGTCGACTTCTCAACAACCGGATTGGTTGACTCGCGCCGGTTGAAGGGTTTTGGTTCGGCAGAAAGTACAGGAACCTGGATCGTAGGAAAAAGCGCCGAGTTTAATTGTATTGTCGATGCTCAATCCCCAACTGTAATGGTCATAGACTGGCGTCCGTTTGTGAGCAGCAAGCATACAAAGCAAACAGTGAAGGTTCTCATTAACGGCGTGGAGCAATACAGTTCGGTGTTGACCGATGCGTCAGGCACTACGACAGAGGTTAAACTACCCCCTTTGGAAAGTGATAAATTGGTTATCACCTTTTCTACGCCGGATTCGGTATCTCCTCAGCAATTAGGTATGAGTGAAGATGCACGCTCTTTGAGTCTTTTCGTAAAGGCTGTCACCTTCAAATAAAGCTGTATGCTGGTGAATAAAAAAGCGGTTCCACACTGCCCGACAATGATTGTTCGGGCAGCGTGGTTTCTTTATTCACTCATTGCTGCTTCAATTGCTCTATTTTCAGGCTTTTCAACTGAACAGAACCTTTCCCGGTAGACCAACCACCCAGACCAAACGACAGCCTGAATGGTTGCCCATCCGATGTGAAGTACGCCGTGACAGGTGTGTTTGTAGCCGTAGAATCGTTTATCGCATAAATCATGCTCTTGCCGTGAAACGAAAGATGCCCTGCATTGCTGCCATGCTTTTCAGAAGTTGCTGACCAATTCAACGTCGCGTTTATCCGGTACGACCCAGCGGGCAGCGTCAGTTCCTGTGATAGAAAACCGGCGTCAGTAAACGACTCGGAAGACACGCGCAAACTCCCCTTGTCGAACAGCGCTGTGCCGTACTGCTCAAACACTAACGTATCAAGATTGATAACGGCTGACCCTTCGATTTTGCCGATGTTCTCATAATCCTTTACGTCTACACTGATTCGATCGTTTTTCTGAGTGAAACTTGTAACGCAGTGCGTAGGCTCTGTCGGGACGCGCCCTCCAAATATAATCGACCAGAATGAAGGCGTTATACTAAAGGCTTGCCCATTTCGGTAAGCGGCGGACACAGCGCCCACCGTAGGCTCCCAGAGGGGTTGATTCATATTGATAGTGGGCGTGCTGGTACAGCGTTGCGTTGCTTCTTCCAGGTCTGAATATAAGCGGGCGATGTTCTCGTCAGGTGTTTTGGCGACGGCAACCACGTTATTTATCTGCTGGTAATGGGTTGCTATAAAAAAACACACTTGCCAGGCTGCCCATGATAGTCAGCGTGGTTTTTATGCTGGTGTTCGAGCAGTTCTGGTTTATCAGTAGCAGGGCTTGCAGCGCGATAAATATACTGATCATCGGGATGAATGTAATGCTGTGATGGAGTATCGGTCCCGCAATTTTTGATAATGCACACAGAGAGGTTACAAGCTGAATCAGCACCACGTATCCCAGTATCAACGCTGGCTTGTTGTTTTTTTTCCATGCTGCAAGGGTACAGAAAACCGAGGCCGTGATGGCCAGTAATCCCAGGGCGGCGGCAAAAACTGAGCGCAACACCTGACCAATCCGGTACGGTGAACCTATGTCATATCATGAACTCAGCATTGAAGAACGCATCACGATCCAGTTTGGCCA
>NZ_ATDK01000286.1 GCF_000444135.1 Pseudomonas avellanae BPIC 631 | reverse complement strand
GCCCTATCGAAATGATGACGGAAATGATGTCCAAGCATCATGAGAGTCCATCCCTAACTCAATAGCCGGGTGTTGCACTCAGCCTCTGAAACCGCCAGGCTTTTGCCTACTCGAAATCAATTGCATGGTTCAAAAAACAGCAGAAAGCTGGCCGGCTTGAAATCAACTTCAGCTCTGTCACCTGGAGGTGCTGCCAGACAATCGCTACCTTTTCCGACACCATCTTCGAGGCGAGCTGGGAGTTTCCGGAAACGACCTCTCAGAACCACACGATCACACCCCACGATGGTATTTTCCTAGTGAAGAAGACTCATGTCCGTCAGTACGTTGAGACATTCCAACCCCAGTGCCTGCGCAATAGCATCAGCTCGGGCAAGGAGTTCGATTTCGACTACATGAACTTCGGGGTATCCAAAGGACAGACTTTCAACCGCGTACTGATCTATCCAACTGACCCAATCGGCAAGTTCATCAGCAAAGGGGCGTATCTTGTGCCCCTATCCGCAGCCGATTTCTATGTGGCGGTCACACGGGCCGAGCAGAGTGTTGCGATCGTCTTGGATAAACCAGGGGCGTCACAGATCCCCTACTGGCATCCACCTGTCGACGCTTCACCGCCAGATTGATACCCGGCACTGTAATAGCTGAAACGAGCTCGAGCCAGCGTCCTATAGATTAGTGACTGCCCACTGTAAATCTGGAAATTGACTTGTAAACCTCGTAGGTTTACAACTCGAAAAGCAGGTTTACAACCCATGTCCGCTTGGCGTCGAAGTTCGATTTAGATCCGGCGTTTCTAGCGAGACTGATATGCTCCTAATCTCGAAGACTCACGTTCAAGGACTGACGTCATGAGTAGTGTGAAAGAGTATTTCTTCGAGGTTCAACGGGAGAGGTTTCTCGACTGGGCAGGGAGTCGCCTAGATCGCGAAGATCTGGAAGATGAGTGAGAGGCTTACCAGGCGCTTGCTCAAGAATACTCGGACATGACGGATGCGTACGACCAAGAAGCTGAGTACAGGTGGCTCGAACGGCAATCTTTCCACGAGCAGTACATCGAGTTTGGCGCGGAGCTAAGGGCTGCCATCATGCTGCTCACGCATAGCGAGCATGGCCCTTACGCCCAGATGACCTGCAAGCTGGTGTACGCACATGCCGTCACGCTCTCGGAAACCATGATCAGTACCTCGGTGCGTGCTCTCGTTATAAGAGACAAGGCGTTCCTGCTCAATATCGCCCAGCACATCGAGACCCTTCACCGGGGTAAGAAATTTACCTTGCTGGAGATTGCCGAGCCCCCCAAAGGGGTGGAAGGCGTCATTCTGAGATTTCTTTCCGAGCTGACGTTTCACAATCCGGCCACGATCAAAAACGTGCTGTGCGTCTTGATTGGCGATCGCATGAAGGATTTGGACGTTTCGCCTATCGTTCCGATCTGCAACTTGCGACATGACATCGTGCATCGAAATGGAAAGACGATTGATGATGAAATCATCATCTTGAGGCCCGGCCAGGTGCTCGAGGCCATGAACACTATCGATGTTTTTGCTTCGCAGATCAGCCGTCGGATCCGCGAAACCCTAGACGAGCTGAGTGGGGACTTCTAAGCGTTATGCTCAGTCGGTCATAGGCCAAACAGTACAGGGCCTATGCTTCTGCCTACTCATAAGCGAGTACGGCTCGTGCGAAGTCGGTGAGGCTCGAAAATCCTTCTGCTCGCCCTCTGCGCAAGAGAAAGCCACCGATACCACATTGGCGAGGCCCGTCTCTGTCGCATCTCGCCGAGTCGCCAATCATTACGACTCGTCCATGACTGCCGAAGTCATCACCGGGCCTGACCCCCAGTAAGTCACAAGTATGTCGATAGATGATCGGGGAAGGCTTCATGGCACCGACTTGGTAGCTAAAACCGTAGCCATCGAGGTTCGGAAAGATCTGTTGAATCGCTGGCCCGTACGGCATGGCTAGATTAGAGCATATGGCTGTTCGCATGCCCGCAGCCCGTAGCATCGCTACGGCTTCCAAAGCATCAGGGAACGGCTCAATGCTCGCAAGCTCTGCTTCGAGGGCTTGCTCAAGGAGACCGAGCCGGTCAGGCGAGACCTGGATACCAAAACATTCCGCTGCCTGTGAAATGGACAGTTTATGGGTCATCAGGGTCTGCATATCGTCTGGCCTAAACCTGCGGCCTTGCCGCTTGCCTTCGCGCAGCAGCTGAACATACGGATGTGCTGGCTGGGAGATCCGGGTAAGGGTGCCAAACGCATCGAAGATAACTGCCGCGATTTTCATCAGCTTTCCTGGCGAGGATGGCGAATCTGGGCCTACTCTTTCAAAAAGCCGCTAGCCGAAAATGAAACCCTTGCCATCCTGTTGGCAAGGGCTTGAGCAGCAAGTACGGTTTCGATATCCGCAGACTTGCGGAAGCCTGGTGACATGAGGATGTAGACCGTATCGGCAGTTTCAAAAATGCCTGCCGGATCCATGTAAGTCGCACAGCCGGTCATGACCGAATCGCCTTCAGACAACTGACCACTGCTGTGCGATAGCACATGGTGTGCGTACATGACGGTAGGCATGAGATGAGTGCCTTGAGTGATGGCAGGATCGAGGCTTACGACATCGATGAGTATCCACGCAGACACAACGCAATGGGGCTTGGCCGTCAATGTGAGTTTCTTTTCGATAGCTACTTCACTGGCCATTGATGCACCGCTTACCGGCTCACCGTCTAAGCAAAGCATGTCAGCTATCCGGGGCAGTTTCATCCAATCTCCTGTCCGGCATCGTCAGTACCCAAGGCCCATTCTCGGCAACAAGAACATAGCGGCTGCCGCTCCATGTCACAGCAATCACGTAGTCTGTACACATCTCGAACTCCATCACTGCAGACGTGCGTATGAATCTACCGGACTGGAATCTATCTTTTGAATCACGGTAGATCGTTCCTTCCAGGCAGAAACCAACAAGCTCCGGATCAAAGAGGTAAGCAGTGATACCTCGCTCAAAGCTGATTGTCGCGGCTTCAAGGACAGCCCTAGGCACTGACCCACGGCCACTCATTTTTCGTCTCTATCGAATCGCGTCACAACGACGTAATGGTCATTGCCGCACACGCTTTGCAGCATCTCAAACCCTCCGGCATTGCCCATACCGCGAACGGGTGGCGTCACAATGGTCATTCCGTCAGCGGAGACACCCGATAGGTCGCAATAGACTGATGCTGCAAAGCGGCTTCCGACCTGCGCCGCGTTCATAAGATAGGCATCGATGGGTACTCCCCAATCGATGCCCTTGGCATTCTCAACCTCACCAGGGATTTCTGCAGCGCTCCCAAAGCCCACCAGCGTCTCCACACTCATCAAAATTCTATGACCTTATTGGCGTTGAAGCCGGTCTGTTCACCCGGATAACCTCTTGGGTTACTGACTGCCCGGCAACCTCCAAGAACGGTATCTACAGCCCGATGGGTGTGCCCGAAAATCCAGCCATCCGCTTGCATAAGCAACGAGTGCCAGCTGTTGCAGTACGCAGCGGTCAGATGCCCTTCATGTTCATCGCCAGCAACCTCCCAAACGGGCGCGTGATGGGTGACTACGATCGACCGACCATTAAATGGTGTTTGCAGCTCTGCCGTCAGCCATGCTTTCGCCTGGCGATTGCGCGCAGCAACATCATCAGGCCGCAAACGTCGAAAATTGGTGTCCGCTCTGATCGCTCGGAAGTCCGTCATCGTCTCTCGCGCCACCGACATTGCGGCGCTTACATCACCGGTGCTGGAGAAATCTGTCCACGCAGTGCAACCCAGGAAGCGCGTGTGCTTCCAGATAAACGTATCGTTCTCTAACACATGCACATGGCTAGCTGCGGCCTTACGTGCCTTGTCGAGCGTCCGGTCAAAATGGCCCGTGTAGTACTCGTGGTTCCCCAAGACATACACGACATCACAGCTGAAGGTGTCGTTAGCCCACTCGATCCCCCGCGTTTTCTTATTGATGTCCCCGGCGAGCACTACCAGGTCGACCTCCAAGGATGGCGGCACAAACGGCTCAAACTCGGCGTGCAGGTCGGACAGGACGTAAACCTTCACAGGCGCCTCCTCTGTCGGTTTAGGCGTAAATTGATAACTCACCCAGTCACGGTGAGATCCGAGCCATGCATCAACAGGGCGATCAGGTCGTACCCAAGACAGCGGTTCTGGCGCGGCATAATACCCACAACCGACTATTACGCACAATATACGCTGTTTATTGGGCCGGCAACCCTGTGGCTCTATCTTTGTTTTTTGGACGCTTATGCCCCTGAAAACAGAGATAGCTGCGACGCTCAGGGCCATTCGGCAGCAACGTGGGCTAAGCTACGACAACCTTGGTGATGCGGCTTTCCGCACAACGCTTAGTTTGCTGGAGAGGGGCAAGTCTGGAGTGAGCATCGGAAAGCTCACAGAGCTTGCTCAGGCCCTGGATTTTGATTCTGTTGCACTGCTGACCCTCTGCGTGGCCTTACAACGCGGTGAGAACTTCGAAGATACGCTGGCTTCAGCCCAGATAGAGCTCCAGCGCTTCGCTTTGGCAGGCGGCATTGAGTTACTGCACAAGCAGATGGTAGGTAAAAAACTGGCCAAGCGGGCGCCCGGCCAGCCTCTGCGTGTTCAGAATCTACAAGCTGTACAGGCCCTAAAAGCCCTAGGGAAAACGCAAGCCGAAGCTGCGCGTGAATTAAACCTGTCACATTCCACAGTGCAACGTTATTGGCACCTTGATCCATCCGCCCGTCCCTCGCGAGGGTAAAACCAACCGGCCAACGGATCATATTGCGCCCCATTTGATCACTACCGGTCTCTGGACTTAACCGCGTGATCCCGCCCATGCCGGATCAGCATTAGCCGACATGGCTCATGCAGTCATAACCGGCAATTCGCCGATTCTCGACGGCGAACATCCCAGGCAGGCTTGGGCTAACTAAAGCACTTGGCTTTTTTCTGAACTGTGAACTTGTGCAGCTAACGCTGTTGTTGTGGCGTTTGAATGAGGTTGTTGAAGCCTTTGGTCAGTTTGCTATAGGATCAGAGCAGGAGATGGCATTCCTCCTCTAACTGCCTTGCGCTGATGATGCCTACGTTAACCCTGGACAGGGTACGTAGGTGCACTCCCTGTCCCAATCGAGGGCAGGACATGATTCCCCATTCGCTTTTTACTCAGCATTCCAAGCTTTCGCTGGCTTTCAGCTCTATCGCTTTTTTTGGTAGGGATCCAAGCGATGCTGAAATCACTGATTGCGATAGCCATAGGGGCTACCCTCGCCGGTCTGACGCTTAGGGAGGTCATAACGTTGCGCATGATCGCCGGTGCGGCCTTGATCGTGGCAAGGCTGCTGGTCATAGCCAAGAAGCCCTGACACGGATACAAGCCAATGCTCACCCCGCAGCGGGCAACTGAGAGGAGTTCTGCTTGCTGTGAGAATATAAAACCCGCTGAACAATATTGCTGATGGCTTTTGGCCTCAATGCCAGCTAGATTCGGATCTTTCTACGATCAAGGATAGATATGAAGAAGCTCATCGGAGTCATGGGGATGTGTGCCGCACTTGGCGGTTGTGCTACTTCGCACTACACCGCAGGCCGAGACTTTCCGTCGGCCAGTGTAGCGAGCATCACCAAAGGTAAAACCACGACTTCTGAGTTGAAGTCGCTGTTTGGTGAACCCTACGCCAAGAGCGCAGTCAGCGAGACTGACGAGAAGTGGATATACACCTATACCAATGGCTCAGCCCATGCCCAGAGCTACGCGGTCACCATGAAGGTGACGACCACGGGCACTCAGAAAACGCTCGACGTTTTGATCCGTAATGACGTGGTCATCAACTACACGTTCAGCGAAGGCCCCGCTCCAGGCACTACCACTGCGACGAACTGAGTTCGCCACCTTGCCATTGGGCGACCCACTGCGCTCAGCACGTTGTTGATGGAGCAAGCTCATGGACAGAACCTATGCTTTCGTGGATGAGTCCGGGAATTCCGACCTTGATACGTCAAAGGGAGGAAGCTCGGGCTTCTTCATCGTGTGCTCCATTCTGGTGGCAGAGAAAGACCTGGAAGCTGCTTATGCCCAAGCTGAAGCACTCCGCATGCGTCATTTTCAAGCAGGCGAAATCAAATCCAGCAATCTGAAGCCGAAGGATTCAGATCGCCGTGCCCGAATCCTCAACGAGCTAGCTGAGCTGCCATTCAAGCTCTATTTCACCGTCGTTGATAAATCCCGAATTCACAAAGACGGCGGCCTTCGTATCAAGACCTCGTTCATAAAATACGTGAACGGGTTGCTCTATGAACGCTTGTTCCGCGCATACCCTGACCTCCAGATGATCGTTGACGAGCATGGTGGCCAGGAATTTCAGGAGAGCCTCAAAAGCTATGTTGCGGAACGATTCGTGGACGACCTATTTGGCGATAAGGATGCGTTCCAGACGATGGCCAGTAAGGACAACGTTTTGGTTCAGGTTGCAGATTTTTTTGCTGGATCAGTCGCTCAGATCTACGAAGAGAAAGCATCGGAAGAAGCAGTTCTTGCCTATAAAAAGATCCTACGCAGCCTGACTCTTGGAATGCTTGAGTGGCCATCCAAGTACCAGTCTCTTCTGCCACCGCCGACGGATGAATCTGGGTATGCAGACTACCAGGTACACCAAGAAGCTCTTCGCCAGGCTGATCGTTTTAGCGAGCGGGCTGGTGAACACCCTGATGAGGATGAGCGCCTGCAATTGGGTATCCTGCGGTTCTTAAGATTTCAAAGCGAATTCGTCACCAAGGATTACGTGCTGACTACGGAGATCATGGCCCATCTAAAAGACAGCGGATTGGGAGAGGTCAACGGCCAGAGAATCCGATCCAGTGGCATTGCCAAGCTTCGAGATGCGGACGTCATCATCACAAGCGCGGCCAAAGGCTACAAGATCCCTCAAACACGGGCAGACATTAACGAATTTCTTGAAAGAGCGTCAGGCATTGTTGTTCCTCTACTGGAACGGGTCAAAAAGGCTCGAGAGGTATATCGGCTGAGTAGTCGAGGAGAATATGACATCGTGACGGCAGCCAACCTGGCTGAGCTTGCCAAGCTGATCGCGGCCCTGGAAGCATTTGCGGATGAGTGAGACATGCCAGCGTCGTTGAATCGTTCACTTTGAAAGGAGGCACCACACATGTTGAACGTATTCTCAAAGCTCTCCTCGCACCTCAATGCCTTGGTGGATGCTGACCCTACACTTGCAGTACAAGAAGCTCGTGAAATCGCTCTAGACGGGCCGAGTCGCTTTAATCTGATGTCTCTGCGTGCAGCCACTCTGGTTAATGCCGGCGCATCTCTTGGGCGTCAGGATGCAATTGATGAGGGCCTCGAGCTATACCGCGAGCTTCACGACCTATATCCGACGGCAGATATCACCTACAACTTAGCAAATGGGCTAGTGGAAGCAGCAAATTGTGGGGGCAATGACTCCGAATGGTTAGATCATCAGGAGCAAACCCGCGCATACAGAGCCGAAGCCCGACGATGCTATTGGAAGGTGGTGCAAGACGTAGATGCGGATGTGGAATTACGCACACAGGCTTGGACGAACATCGCTAATTTGCTCGCAAAAACCTACCGGCTTTCTGAGGCCCATGACGCACGTCTTTCAGCGCTGAAGGTTGATCCCACGAACGGCGTCGCCGCGTTCTGCGCAGCATTGGGTCTGATGTGGCTTTTTCAACGAGGAGGCTGCTCAGAGTTGACCCGCATGGAAGCAGTAATGCTAGCCCAGCAAGCACTTCGAAATAAGGAGCGTATTGTTCAGTACGCCGGTGTAAGCGTCGCAGCCAAGGTTGAAGCGCTCGCCAGTGAATTAAGCGATCCGCCATCGCGGTCTCATCACACCAATCCATTCATCAGGTGGGTTGAAGAGGAACGTCTTACGCTTGCCCCTGCTGTAGAACTCGTCGATCCATCCTTGGGTAAGCTCGATTGGCTTACCCTTCCAGGTATTCTCGAGCGTGAACCAGAAGTGGGCAGCAGACCGCCGCCATTATTTGCCATGTTCAATATGCTAAAGAGCGATTTTGTCTTAGCACGAGATTTGGCATGGCGTGCAAGTGATGAAAGCGTTTGGCCGAAGACAGGGCAGTTTGCAGACACTCTCGACGATGCAATGTACGGCCCTGATATCTCGGCACTCATACTGGCGCATCGAACAGCCCTTGACCTGCTCGACAAGATAGCCGTAACGGCAAACTACTATTTCGAGCTGGGATTAGCTCCCAACAAAGTCAGTTTCGGGAGGCTGTGGAGAGATTCCGCAGACAAGAAAACAGGCACTCCCCTCACAAAAAAAGTAGAGGCACTGATTCGTGCAGGCGTATACGCAATGTACGGCCTGGCCGAGCTGGCAGAAGACTATGACGGTATAGATGGAGTTCTCCGCTCACAGAAGGATCTGCGGAATTCGGGTACGCACCGATTCGTAGTGCTTCATGACCTTGGGGATCCCTCGCAAGTGAGGCAAGCTCCTGAAATCGAGCATCTCAACCGCTCAGATTTTATCGATGAGGCCTTGCGTGCCCTTCGGGTCGCGAGATCTGCAATCCAGATGCTCGCACTGGCAATTTCTCAGCACGAGGAAATTCTGAGAAAGCAAACGGATGGCCTTATCGGAACAATGATCGTTCCTGATCACCACTGGATTCGCGGTGAAGATGAGGAGTTCTGATTCAGCTAATTGGCCCATATAGAAAAATTTTCTATAAAGTTTTCAAGGAGCATGACCTGTGTTCGGTTATCACCAAATTGACAAGACAATGGATGAGCATATTCGTGAGATTGCGGATCTCGCTCTTTCTGCGCAGACATTAATTATTCTCGACACCAACATATTAGCTTATCTTTACAAACTACACGAAGCAGCCCGCCAAGAGTTTTTTGCCTGGTCAGATGCTGCTGTTTTGAATGAGCGTCTCGCGATACCTGCCTGGGCGGCAAGTGAATATCTTTCGCGAGTTACCGGAAAAAACCTCGAGTCGTATACTCCTAAGAGCAAAGAACCTACCCAAATTAAAAAAGCCTTAGAAAATCTCCACCAAACAGCCGCACTGTTTGTAGATGACAATATTCTACATAGAACGTCATTCCAGGGGGATCGCCTAGCTTATATAAATGGATTTCGAGCAGCTATCGAAGAGTTAGAAAAACATCTAGGTGTATTTAAACATCAATTCGACGCTGGAACTATCCACCAGCAGATACAAGACCACTTATCCAGTTGCATCCTTGATTCTGACCTCTCCTCACTTTGCACCAGAGCGGCTCATGAGGGGGCTGCCCGTTTCGAACACCGAATGCCCCCAGGCTTTAAGGATGGTAACAAAGACGAAAACCCTTACGGTGACCTTATCATTTGGTACGAGATACTCGAAAAATCTAATGCTGCTTCGGCTCAGTTCCCCAAGGTACTCTTTGTGACCAATGATGAGAAATCTGACTGGGTCTATGCGCCTAAGATGAGATCTCAGATCGTCAGAGATGTAAGAAAGTCAGTAGGGAACTCAGCTCCGGAAATTAAAATAATCGATCCTCGCCTGGTCTCCGAATTTAAGCGAAAAACAGGACATCCTGATATCACCATCTGCACCTTAGCCACACTAATTGAGGGTCTATCACGAAGCAACGGTACTGAGTTCTCTCAACTGGCGGCTGCAATCCAGGTGAATACGCAGGAGTTGCTAGTAGATACTACCGTCATCACTGAGGTTGAGAATGAGGCAACTGTAGCTCCTGAGGAAGAACCTCATACTCCTGAGGCTGATGCAGGGAATGAAATCGTTGCCGATGAGGCACCAGCAATGGAAGAAGTAGAGCTACGACTTCAATACAGTCAAGAAGCCCTCGCAGACGCTTTGTATCAGGTTGATGCACCATCAACTATAAATGAGATAATAGATGAATTAAAATCTCATAACTGGTACACCCAAAATCCAGCCATGCTGAAAATCTCTTCCATTCGCGATGAGGAGTTTCCGCCTTCATCATGGTTTGTATTAGGGAGAAACATTTATCAAGCAGCATGTGGCAACTCTCAGAAGGCCATGGAGTTCATGGGAAACCTTGAGTCCAGGCTTGCTCATTTTCCTGAGGAAACCGCAAAGCACATGCTGGCGGGGATGCTGTTCGAGATATATTTTGATGCGCACGGGCAAATCCGTGAGACGCTCAAGTTTGGTTATGCGGAGAAACCATTATCATTGGTGACGAAGCAAGAGTATTCTGATGTCGTCGTCTTCATTCTATCAAAGCTAGAACCGCATGTCGGCAGGTTGAAATTTTTGCCTGGCGAAGTTGCGCGTAAGCATGTAGTTATAACATCGACCCCCGTCGAGCGCGCCGAAGGAGAAGATAGTGAGGAAATAAGCGAACTGAACTCCGTTACACTTGATGGTGTTGAACTAATGGATGATATACCCGAACCACAAGGGGACGGTCTGTGGAGGCATTTACTTCATACACGAACTTTATATATCAATCGTATTCGAGAGCGAATTTCAGAAGAGCTCGCAATCCCCAAATGGGCACTCGAAATCGAGACTGCCCCACCAATCGCCAGTGACCGTAAACTCTTGATCCCGGGCAACCGAGCCTTTGAACCTAAACAAATACTCTGACCATCAAGTAGATAGCATCACACTAGTGTACTGTTTTCGAAATAAGTTACCCATAACCTGCAAGCTAAGCTATTGATAAGATTTGAATTTTCCGTTAGTTGGTGGCTGATTTTTTCGAAAACA
>NZ_ATDK01000285.1 GCF_000444135.1 Pseudomonas avellanae BPIC 631 | reverse complement strand
TTTTCGAAATAAGTTACCCATAACCTGCAAGCTAAGCTATTGATAAGATTTGAATTTTCCGTTAGTTGGTGGCTGATTTTTTCGAAAACAGTACACTAGCGCGATAGCAATAGAGCTTTCCAGCCACTCTGAAAAACGCCGCTCTGTGCTGCACTCCCCCCTTATTCCTGCTGCGTGCGGGCACTAGGGCGACGGCGCAAATTCTGGCCGAGACTGCTGTTTAAAGCCTGTCGAGCAGTGCTGATCGCTTGCTCCGCACCCTGCAACGCATGCTGACTATGGCGATTGGCACTCGCCTGCATAACCGGCGCAAGGTTACCGCGCATGAATGTCTCCAGGCTCGTTGGATTAGGGTTACCTTCGCGGAAGTTATTCTTTGCGTTGATTGCCGCAAACTGCGTCTGAGCACCGATGAATGAGGCCGCAAGGCTGTAGGCACCGAGAAATCCGACAACCGCATTGGGGATATGGCCTGCGCCGCCGCAGATCGCTGCAGCGAGTTTATTGACGATCGAGGGTGTGAACTGACCGGCCAGGCCGAACATGGATACGTCCGTGGAGACCTTCTGCGTCCACTGGGCCTTGAGTTCGCCCTGCTTTGCGTACTTCACCTTGGTCATGTTTTCCAATACGTGCATGCCGCCGCTATTTACGCAGTCGTCGAAAGCCTTCTTTACTTCTCCGTCCGGCAAATCGGTCAAGAAGTTCGGATTCCCTTCGCGGATGGCTTGAGTCACCGCAGACATGTCGGCCGACAGCGCCTTATAGCGTTCGACTTTTGCGCGGATCTCGGGAGGAGTGATGCTCGAAGTGTTTTCAGGCAAGGCATTGAGCGCATGCCCCGCGTCGCTGATTTCGACGCCAAGCACTTTTTGTCGCTGTTTCAGGTTCTCTTGGGTCGACTTGACCATGTACTCCGACACCGAAGTGAAGACCCCGCGCAGCTTCGCTTGGTCGACGTCGCGGTCCGGGTCCATTTCCTCACCGGCCAAATAGCGCTGCTTACCTTCGGCCGTGAAGGCGTCGTAGAACACGATAGCTGCCTTGACATTGAATTTCTGCTTGTTCCGCTCGTCCAAGCCAGCCATAGGCGACTGTAATAGCGAGATTGCTGCCGCATAGGAGGTACCGACAGCCGGACTTGCGAGCGCGTTGAGCCCCTCAAAATGGCTTTTCCGGTCAAGAGCAGGATTCATGCGTGTCGGTATCTCGTCTTTCTTCAGACCTGACAGTCCGGAGGTCAACGTACCGCCCGACGCGCGGAGACTGCGCGGGATGCGCTGCCAATCATTTCCTTCCTTCTGGCGAAGGTTTGAAAACTCGGCTTTCAGCGTAGTCTCGCGTTGCTCAAGCATGTTCGGGCGGCTTGCCTCTTCCAAGGCTCTAAGTGATTCCCGAGTCTGCGGAGCGGTGTTCTGCAGCGCATTATTGACGCCCTCCAGGGCCTCGCGCAGACCATTGAAGTGGGTATCGCTCAAATGATCGAAAAACAATTCAATTCCTTCGTCCGTTTCGAGAAGCTTTGGATCCCTTATCCCCACCGACGTAATCGCGGCCTGCACAGCATCATCGAAAGAAGTCAGAGCACGACGCGTGCCCTCGTTCAGGCCCTCCAGAGTCTGGGCTGCGGCATCCAACCATATCTCGTCATTGACTTCGCCTTTGGCCAGCACGGTTGGCGCATTACGTCCGCGGATGTTGTCGCACAACGAAACAATGGCAGGCTGAATGCCGCCGGCCATGAACGGCTTGGCGGCCGCGAACGCAAGCGCGCTGCCGAAACCAGACCACGGTCCGTGGACGGCGCCGATGAAGCTTGACGCACCAAACGTAAGCATACTGGGTAACGCGCTGCTGATAGGGTTTGGCAGGCCAGAGTTGAAGCTGAACTTTAGGAAATTGTTCACGTCACCGCCATGCATGCCCCTAGAGGCATATGCCATTACACGGATCGCATCGTCGTCTATCCGAGCAGTCATGGTCTTCGCGCAGATGTTCTCATGGCCTTCGCTGGCGTGGCGCTCGTCGTGTACCCGAAAAGTTTCGCAGAGCTTAAGGTAGAGGTCAGGGTGCGTGGGCGCATTTTTGGCGGCCAGATAGGCAGTCTGCAATTGGCTGAGGTCTTCCGGCTTGCGCGACATCACAGTCGTCCCGTCCGGTATGGCCTTGGCCGCCGCCGTGATGTCTCTAACGCGCGCCGTGGTAAGTTGCTCTGCGGTCTGCGTCGTTGCAGCGGTGGCCTGCATTCCCTCTGTTTGCGTGATGCCACTTATTTCATGAGAGCATGACGCTTCTTGCCCAATATTGGTTAGAGGATTGTAGTGTTGTGTTGCACTAACTGATTGAACGGGCTTCATCGCTGCCTCGACATTGTTGTTTATTTGACCCACCGGCAAGAGCCGACGCCCCGCCAATGAGTGTTCGAAAATCACAGGAGGGTTCCAAAGACAGCTTCGAAACTGTCAGCACCAGATCTCTTAGGTAGCTGAACTATGTATTCCCTGCTGGGGGGAATAATGAATATAGGCCCGATAGACGCATTTCTCTAAACACATGCGAACTCGGGATCAGCCGTCCACCTGGCTCCACTGCTTGCTCAACCGTTTGTCCGACACCGGCATTTTAGTGCCCAACTGCTGGGCGAACAGCGAGACGCGATACTCTTCCATCCACCAGCGATACAACGCCAGCTCCGGGTCGCGCTTGCCTTCCTGAGCATGTTTGTCGGCGCGTGCCTGGTATTGCGCCCAGAGACCTGCCAGTTCGATGCTCCACACCCGGTCTTTCTGCACCTGGCCTGGCAGTTTTTCCAGGCGCATTTCGATGGCTTTCAGGTAGCGCGGCAGCTCCTTGAGCCACGCCGCCGGGGTTTCCCGCACAAAGCCCGGATACACCAGTTTGCTTAGTTGCGCCTTGATATCGTTGAGCGCAACCGCCTGAGACAGGTCGATCTTGCCCTTGAAGCGCTTTTGCAGACCGTGCCACAGCTTGAGGATTTCCAGCGCCAGCTTCGCGAGTCGCTCGGCGTGTTCGGTCCAGTCGGCGCGCTTGCGCTCCGCCAGCGACAGCAGGCCGGCACCGTCGCGCGGCAGCTCGGCCTCGCCTTCCAGCACGCAACTGTCGAGACTGGCCAGCAGGATGTCTTCGATCAGCGCATCAATGCGTCCCAGTTCGCGGTGCAGCAAGGCCAGCTCGGTCTGGCCCGGCAGTTTGTTGCGCAGGAACTTCGCCGGTTCCGCCAACTGTTGCAACAGCAAGCGCTGCAAGGCGCGTCGGTGCTGGTACTCGGCTTCGGCCTGCGTAGAGAACCTGCCTTCCTTGACCGCACCGCCCTCTTCGACCAGCGCCGGATACACCGTCATCGACAGCCCGGCGATGTTCTGTTGAGTCTTCTGCGCAACCGCAGCAAAGGCCTTGGCCTGCACCGGTTGCTGGCTTTTCGCGGTTTGCGGCACAGCGAGAGCAGCCTGACTCGCCTCGGCGAAGCGTGCGGTCAGTTCGGCCAGATCACGCCCCTCACCGAGAAACTTGCCGCTGCCATCGACGATTTCCAGGTTCATCTTCAAATGGCCTTCAAGCTGCTGCGCAGCTTCAGCCCAGGCCTCGTCGCTGACCCGCACGCCGGTCATGCGCAACAGCTCACGGCCCAGCGCCTGAGGCAACGAGCCTTCACCAAAGGTCAGGCGTTGCAGCGCGGCCTTGATGAAATCCGGGACCGGCACAAAGTTCTTGCGCACCGCCTTGGGCAGGTTGCGTACCAGCGCGATGCACTTGGTTTCCAGCAACCCCGGCACCAGCCACTCCAGACGCTCGGCAGGCAACGACAGCAGCAAGGGTGCCGGAACGCGCAGGGTCACGCCGTCACGCGGGTGGTTGGGCTCGAAGTGGTAGCTCAGCGACAGGCTCAAATCGCCCAGACTCAGCGTGTCCGGGTACTGCGCGGCGGTGACTTCGCTGGCCTCACGGGCCAGCACGTCTTCTTCGCGCATGATCAGCAATTGCGGGTTGTTCTGGCTTTCGGTCTTGTACCAGCTGTCGAACGTGGCGGTCTGGTGAATCTCCGCCGGAATTCGCGCTTCGTAGAAGCTGTACAGGGTGTCTTCGTCGGCCAGAATATCGCGACGGCGAGCCTTGGCTTCCAGCTCGTCGAGCTGTTCCAGCAAGCGGGTATTGGCACTCAGGCACTTGGCCCGAGAGAGGATTTCGCCACGTACCAGGCCTTCGCGGATGAACAGCTCGCGCGATACCTGCGGGTCGACAGGCCCGTAATGCACCGGGCGGCGACCGACCACGATCAGGCCAAACAGGGTGATCTGTTCGAACGCGACGACCTGCCCGCGCTTTTTCTCCCAATGCGGCTCGAAATGATTCTTCTTGATCAGGTGCCCGGCCAGCGGCTCGATCCAGTCCGAATCGATCTTGGCCACCATGCGCGCATACAACTTGGTGGTTTCCACCAGTTCGGCAGCCATAAGCCACTGCGGGCGCTTCTTGCCCAGCCCTGAGGAGGGGTGAATCCAGAAGCGTCGCTGCCGCGCGCCAAGGTAATCGCCTTCGTCGGCCTTTTGCCCGATCTGGCTCAGCAGGCCGGAAAGAATGGCCTTGTGAAATTTCGGGTAATCGGCAGGCTCCTTGTTGACCGTCAGTTGCAGGTCGCGACAGATCAGGCTCAACTGCCGATGGGAGTCACGCCACTCGCGCAGGCGCAGGTAATTCAGAAAATTGCGCCGGCACCAGTTGCGCAGCGGGCTGGCGGTCAGGGTTTGGCGCTGCTCTTCAAAACCGCGCCACAGATTGACCAGCCCGGCGAAGTCCGAATCGGCGTCCTTCCATTGTGCATGCGCCTGATCAGCCGCCTGCTGGCGCTCGGGCGGGCGCTCACGCACATCCTGCACGGACATGGCACTGGCGACAATCAGCACTTCCTGCAGGCTGCCCTGCTTCGCGGCTTCAAGCAGCATGCGGCCCATACGCGGGTCTACCGGCAGGCGCGCCAGTTGGCGACCCAGTGGGGTCAGCTGATTTTCGCGATTGACTGCCGACAACTCTTGCAACAGGTTGAAGCCGTCACTGATCGCCTTGCCATCCGGCGGCTCGATGAACGGGAAATCGGTAATCTCGCCCAGACGCAGGTGCAGCATCTGCAGGATGACCGCCGCCAGGTTGGTGCGCAAAATCTCGGGATCGGTGAACTCGGGCCGACCGTTGAAATCCTCCTCGCTGTACAAGCGCACGCACAAGCCAGGCTCGACGCGCCCGCAACGGCCCTTGCGCTGATTGGCGCTGGCCTGGGAAACGGCCTCGATCGGCAGGCGCTGGACCTTGGCGCGATAGCTGTAGCGGCTGATGCGCGCCGTACCGGTATCGATCACGTAACGAATGCCCGGCACCGTCAGCGAGGTTTCGGCAACGTTAGTGGCCAGCACCACGCGACGACCGGGGTGCGACTGGAAGATACGCTGCTGTTCGGCCGGAGAAAGGCGTGCGTACAGCGGCAGAATCTCGGTGTGCCGCAGTTGAGCCTTGCGCAGCACCTCGGCCGCATCGCGGATCTCGCGTTCGCCGGGCAGAAACACCAGCACATCGCCGGGGCTTTTGCGCTCGCTGCGTTCAAAGGCTGCCAGTTCGTCCAGCGTGGCCAGAATAGCCTGATCGACAGTCAGGTCTTCTTCGACGCTGTTGCCCTCTTCGTCCTGCTCGCTGGTCAGCGGGCGATACCAGAGGTCCACGGGGAAGGTACGACCCGATACTTCGATCACCGGCGCATCGTTGAAGTGCTCGGAAAAGCGCTGCAGGTCGATAGTCGCGGAGGTGATGATGACTTTCAGGTCCGGGCGGCGCGGCAGCAGGGTTTTCAGGTAACCGAGCAGAAAGTCGATGTTCAGGCTGCGCTCGTGGGCTTCGTCGACGATGATCGTGTCGTAGCGCTCAAGAAAGCGGTCATTCTGGGTTTCGGCCAGCAAGATACCGTCAGTCATCAGCTTGATCAGGGTGTTGCTGTCGCTCTGATCCTCGAAACGTACCTGATAACCGACCAGCGCCCCCAGCGGCGTGCCGATTTCTTCGGCCACCCGGCTGGCCACGCTGCGTGCGGCGATCCGGCGCGGCTGGGTATGGCCGATCAGACCGTGCTGACCGCGACCGATTTCCAGACAGATCTTCGGCAACTGCGTGGTTTTACCCGAACCGGTCTCACCGGCAATGATCAGCACCTGATGCTTGAGCAGCGCTTCTTTGATCTCGTCGCGCTTGGCGGCGATAGGCAAATTGTCGTCATAACGCATCGCCGGCACGCTCTCGCGTCGCGCCGTCACCTGGGCGCAGGACGCCTGAACCCGTGCCACCCACTGCGCCAGCTTTGCCTCGTCAGGCTTCTTGCGCAGCTCATGCATCTGACGGCGCAAACGATGGCGTTCGCTGATCATCGCTTGGTCGAGGTTTTTCAGGAGTTGGTCGATAGAGGGCGATTCGTCGGTCATCAGGTGCGCAGGGTCTTTTTTCAAATGGCAGGTGCGGATTGTCGCAGATTGCGGTGGGTTGTGACGATGGTCTGATCCCTCAGGCCATCACTGGCACCAGTGACGGATCATGGGATATTGCGCCCGCAACCTGAAAAAGACCAATATAGAGTCCTGAAAGGAGTATGAAATCATGCAAAATATCTTTGCGGACATCGCGGTCAGCGTCTCTGAACTGAAGAAAAACCCGTCAGCCGTCCTGAGCGGCGCACAAGGCTTGCCCGTCGCAGTACTCAATCACAATAAAGTCATGGGCTACATGGTGCCTGCCGAGGTGTTTGAAGCAATGATGGAGCACCTTGATGACCTCGATCTGGCCGACCTGATCAAAGCCAGGCAACATGAAAAGCCGGTATCGGTAGATATACTTGACCTTTAAGCTCGAGTTTCTGCCTTCAGCCCTGAAAGAGTAGAAAAAACTGGGGCATACCGTTAGTGCTCAACTCAAGAAAAAGCTTTTGGAGCGGCTCGAATTACCTCGAAATGCGGGCGATGCGCTGCATGGCATGCCCGATCACTACAAAATCAAGTTGCGCAGTGCTGGATACAGACTGGTTTACCGGGTGGAAGATGATCGGGTGGTAGTGACCGTCGTCGCTGTAGGCAAGCGCGAACGAGGGGATATCTACGATTCAGCCAAGGACAGGCTGTCTCCCTGACCTGGCTGCATGCTCACGTCACAAAATGCATTCCGTGGAGCACTCCTCGTTACACATACGTCCTGAGCTCACTATCGTGCCGACGCGCTGCGTTCGATCATGCATGCGCAGAGCAACGCAGAACGCCTACTTCTTCAAACCCAGCTTCTTCAATTCCTCATCACGCAGTTCGCGACGCAGGATCTTGCCGACGTTGGTAGTTGGCAGCACGTCGCGAAATTCCACGCTGCGCGGCACTTTGTAGGCTGTCAGGTTGGCGCGCATGTGCACCATGATCTGATCCTTGGTGAGGGTTACACCAGGCTTGGCCACAACAAAAACCTTGATGGATTCGCCCGATTTTTCATCCGGTATACCGATCGCTGCACATTGCAGCACGCCAGGCAGCGTGACCAGCACGTCTTCCAGTTCGTTGGGGTACACGTTGAAACCGGAAATCAGGATCATGTCCTTCTTGCGATCGACAATCCGGATGTAGCCATCAGGCTGGATGATCGCGATGTCACCCGTCTTGAGCCAGCCGTCACTGTCGAGCATTTCGTCGGTGGCCTCCTGGCGCTGCCAGTAGCCTTTCATCACTTGCGGGCCTTTGATGCACAGCTCGCCGGTTTCACCGAATGCCAGTTCGTTGCCGGCATCATCGATGACCTTGCACAGCGTTGACGGCACGGGAATGCCGATGGAGCCCATCTGAATGTACTGAGAAGGATTGACCGTCGCCACCGGGCTGGTCTCTGTCATGCCGTAGCCTTCGCAGACCGGACAGCCTGTGACCTGCTTCCAGCGTTCGGCGGCGGCTTGCTGCAAAGCCATGCCACCGGACAAGGTCACTTTGAGTGCCGAAAAATCGAGATTGCGGAAGCCCTCGCTGTTGCACAGGGCCACAAACAGCGTGTTGAGGCCGACAAAACCGCTGAACTTCCATTTCGACAGTTCCTTGACCATCGACGGCAGATCACGCGGGTTGCTGATCAGGATGTTGTGATTGCCGATCAGCATCATCGCCATGCAGTGAAAGGTGAAGGCGTAGATGTGATACAGCGGCAACGGCGTGATGATGATTTCACAGCCTTCGCCAAGTTCGGACGCCATCAACGCCTTGCATTGCAGCATGTTGGCGATCAGGTTGCGGTGAGTGAGCATCGCCCCCTTCGCGACACCGGTGGTGCCGCCGGTGTATTGCAGCACGGCGACATCGGCGGCGCCGGGCGAGACGTCGGTCACCGGCTGGCCACGGCCCTTGGCGAGCACGTCGTTTAACCTGACGGACTGCGGCAGGTGGTACGCCGGAACCATTTTTTTCACGTACTTGATGACGCTGTTGATCAACAAGCGTTTGAACGGCGAGAGCATGTCGGCCACTTCGGTGACAATGACCTGCCTGATCTGCGTTTTGGGCACGACCTTCTCGGCCAGATGCGCCATGTTTGCCAGGCACACCAACGCCTTGGCACCGGAATCGTTGAACTGGTGTTCCATTTCCCGCGCGGTGTACAGCGGGTTGGTGTTGACCACGATCAATCCGGCGCGAATCGCACCGAAGACGGCAATCGGGTATTGCAGCACGTTGGGCAGCTGCACGGCGATACGGTCGCCCGGCTGCAAGTCGGTATGTTGCTGGATCCAGGCCGCGAACGCGCCGGACAGTTCATACAACTCACCGTAGGTGAGGGTCTTGCCCAGATTGCTGAACGCCGGTTTATCGGCGAAGCGCTGGCAGGACTGCTTCAGGACAGCCTGGACATTGGGATACTCGTCGGGATTGATATCAGCAGCGATACCGGGCGGGTATTTGTCCTTCCAGAAGTTTTCAATCATTCAGCCAGCTCCATAGCGATAGCGAATTCTTCACATCGCTTGAAGCGATGATTTTCTTGTGTTTGGAATTATGCAGTAGACGCTTTTTCGCTTTATGACTGATCAAAAAGCGCGCAGAGCGTAGCAGCTTTGCCAGAGGCCGACTAGAGGCAGAAGCAGGCCGGCAAGTCACCAAATAGACCGAAAGACTAAATTCAGTCACGTTTAAAACCCGGAGAAGATATCGATTGCCAGCCTCGAAAGTACCGAGCCAGAGCGGTCAGAGATAAAAGTCGTCGCGACCGGAAAACAAAGACCCCATGTGCAGCAGCCTGCAAATGGGGTCAGGTACACAAATAGATATGATTGATTAGCCTCAGGCCGGGTCGCGAAGCTCCCTGCGCAAAATCTTGCCCACCGGTGTCATGGGCAACGAATCGCGCAGAACAATAAGCTTGGGCACCTTGTAAGCGGTGAAATTCTCTTTGCAGAACGCCTTGAGTTCTTCAACGCTCACGCTTGGATCCCGCAGCACTACAAACAGCTTCACCGCCTCGCCGGAGCGCTCGTCCGGCACGCCGATGCATGCGCAGTTGGCCACCTTGGGATGGGCCATGATCACGTCTTCGATTTCGTTGGGATACACGTTGAAACCGGACACGATGATCAGGTCCTTCTTGCGATCCACGATACTGACGAACCCTTCGGCGTCAATCACCGCGACGTCTCCGGTTTTGAACCAACCCTCGGCGTCCAGCGATTCGACGGTGGCATCAGGCCGGTTCCAGTAGCCTTTCATGACCTGCGGGCCCTTGATGCACAATTCGCCGCGCTCGCCGAACGCAAGCTCTACGCCCTCGTCATCGATGACCTTCATGGCCGTACCGGGCAACGGAATACCGACCGTGCCCAGACGCGCCAGCGCACCATAAGGGTTGGCGCTGGCGACAGGCGACGTTTCAGTCAGGCCGTAGCCCTCGACAATCGTGCAGCCGGTGATCTGCGCCCAACGCTCGGCCGTGGCCTTGACCAGCGCAGTGCCGCCGGAGTTGGTGCTTTTCAGCGCCGAGAAATCCAGTTTTTTGAAATCGGGATGGTTCATCAGCGCCACGAACAGCGTGTTGAGACCGATCATCGCGGTGAACTTCCACTTGCCGAGTTCTTTGATGAAGCCGGCGATGTCACGCGGATTGGTAATCAGGATGTTGTGGTTACCGCTGATCATCATGCACATGCAGTTCGCCGTGAATGCATAGATGTGATAAAGCGGCAGCGGCGCGATCATCACCTCCGAGCCCTCCTCAAACACTGGACCACCCTCGGGACGCTCCTGGCGCATGCAGGCATAGACTTGCTGCATGTTGGCGACCAGATTGCCATGCGTCAGCATCGCCCCCTTGGCCAGCCCCGTGGTGCCACCGGTGTATTGCAGCACGGCGACGTCATCGAGCTTTTGCGCCACCTTCTGCAGCTGGCTGTCACGCCCCAGTTGCAGTGCTCGCTTGAAGCCGACAGCCTGGGGCAACCGGAATGGCGGGACCAGCTTCTTGACCTTGTCAACAATGGTGTTGACCAGCCACCCCTTGGCCGCGGACTGCATGTCACCCATCTTCACTTCAATCAAATGTTCGATGGCGGTGTCCGGGAGCACTTCCTGCACCAGTTTGCCAAACATATTGAGGTAGACCAGTGCCTTGGCACCCGAGTCCTTGAACTGATGGCGCATCTCGCGCGCGGTGTACAACGGGTTGGTGTTGATCACGATCAGACCGGCACGCATCGCACCGAATACAGCAATCGGGTATTGCAGCAGGTTGGGCATCTGCACGGCGATACGCTCACCCGGCATCAGTTGCGTGTGCTGTTGCAGATAAGCGGCGAACGCGGCTGAGTGACGATCAAGCTCGGCATAAGTCAGGGTCACGCCCATGTTGCTGAACGCAGGTCGATCCGCGAACTTGTTGCAGCAGCGTTCAAACACGTCGATGACCGATTGATAGGCCTGTAGATCCACGTTGGAATCGACACCCGCCGGACGCTTGTCATCCCAGAAATCAGCTTGCATTATTTTTATCCTCTTCCCTGCATGTGCCTGGCCCGCTGTCAAAGGTCAGGGTGGCCCGACGTTATCAGTTAAAACGCGTCAGGCAAATAATCCACCTGACGTCATCAGCGGCATGAATCTTGTGCCTGTTCAGACTGCAATCTGCCACTGGCGATACACTGTCAGGCACAGGCGGGCCGGCCACGGGCAGCGTTCGAGGCCGTAACAGCAGCATTTACGCGCCTTTTGCTTATATTTGCCGGGAATGTGATCCGGGGAGCGCCAGCAAGCGTCTGTATGATCTTGTCCGCGCATTGGCGGCGGCAGGTCATCAAGTGTTACAAATCAAGGCTACGTCGGACTGAATGAACCGGCCCGCTTCAATTCATTTTGATTTTCATTGTCAGGACAGCCACATGACTCAAGTCACCAACACGCCTTACGAAGCCCTTGAAGTCGGTCAGACCGCCAGCTACAGCAAGACTGTCGAAGAACGGGACATTCAACTGTTCGCGGCGATGTCCGGCGACCACAACCCGGTTCACCTGGACGCAGAATACGCCGCCAAGACCATGTTCAAGGAGCGTATTGCCCACGGCATGTTCAGTGGCGCGCTGATCAGTGCTGCCGTTGCCTGCGAGCTGCCTGGGCCGGGCACCATTTATATCGGTCAGCAGATGACGTTTCAGAAGCCTGTGAAGCTGGGTGATACGCTGACGGTGCGCCTGGAAATTCTGGAAAAGCTGCCGAAATTCCGCGTCCGCATCGCCACCCGCGTGTTCAACCAGAACGATGAACTGGTGGTAGACGGCGAAGCCGAGATTTTGGCGCCGCGTAAAAAGCAGACCGTCGACCTGACCGTGCTGCCAGAGATCACCTTCGGCTGACACCGAAAGCGGGCGCGCGCCCAGACAACGACGCGCCCACGCTCTGCTTATGGCCTGAACACAAATATGTGATGCATCCCGGAACTCTTTCCCTGCGCCTTCCACTCAGGGGACTAGCCGTACCTCTATCCGGGATCACCCATTGTTCATTCCCACAGGCGGGGAACTCAGCCATGAATACGATCAACAGAAACACCTACCCCGTCTCCGGGATTCCTGCGCAGGATGCCTCTGTACAGACTGATCAGCTCCAGTCGCAGGGCCAGGGCATCAGGCCGGGGCACAATAGCAACCTGATCGACTTCGGACTGATACAGCAGGCCAATGGTCCGCACTCATCGCTGAACACATCGAGCTCCAGAATTCAGCCGACTGACACCAGCACGTCCTCAAACAGGCTGGGGGGTAACGGCGATCAGTTACTGAACAAACTCGTGGAAGCGATCCGCAACATCCTCAACAACCTGCTCTCTCTGCTGGAAGGCAATCAACACCAGGGCTCTGCGCCTGCACAGACCCAGCGTGAACAGACGCCGACGTCCACTCAATCGCACGCTTCGCCTTCCTCGTCGTCTTCATCTACGCCGTCGACACCCTCCCAGTCTTCACCCTCGGTGCCTTCAACGCCTCAGGGCAACGTAGAAAAACCGTTTGTGGTGCAGAGCGATCATCCGGCGGAAAAACCGGTATCTCTGCAGAGAACCTCAGAACCGACGACCGTTACACCGCCGCAGACTGTCGAGCGAAACAGCATTACCCCGGAAAAGACCAGCCCGGACAAGGCACCGGCCAAACCCGAAGCGATAAAGCCGGCAGTGACCAACGACCCGGTGCTGCCGAAGACCTCGACACCTGCCGCCGCCAAGCCTGACAGCACGGTGACTGCCGCAAAACCCGCGACGCCCGCCGCCCGTGGCCAGGGCGCTGACATGTCCGGCATGATCGGTTTCGCCAAGGAAGCCAATACCACCGGGGGCAACAACGGTGAAGTGGTCACCGTGAACACGGTTGCCGACCTCAAGAAGTACATGGAGGACGACAAGGCCCGCACCGTCAAACTGGGGGCCAACCTGTCTGCCGACAGTAAAGTGTCGATAAATTTCGGGGCCAACAAAACCCTGCTGGGCACCGATAAAGGCAACACCCTGCACAACATCTATCTGGCCAGCGGCAAGACCGCCAGCAACGACATTTTCCAGAATCTGAACTTCAACCATGACGCCCGTTACCGTGAAAACGGCGACATGCAGATGTTCATCAGCAGCGGCAAGAACTACTGGATCGACCAAAACACCTACACCGGCACCAAGGATCAGAACCCCAAGGGGCTGGACAAACTGCTCTACGTGGGCGGAACGGCAGATAACGTCAGCCTGACCAATTCGAAATTCCAGAACAACGAATATGGCGTGATTCTCGGTCAGCCGGACGACTCGGCAGCCGCCAAAGCCGAGTACAAGGGCTACCCACGGATGACCATCGCCAACAACGTGTTCAGCAACCTCGATGTCCGCGGGCCCGGTCTGTTTCGTCAGGGGCAATTTGACGTATTTAACAACTCGATCGACAAATTCCACCTAGGCTTCACTGCGACCGGGAACGCTACCATCCTGTCGCAGGCCAACTATTTCGCAAAAGGCGTTGATGTTTCCAACAAGGCCAGTAACTCCGGCGTGCTGGATGACTACGGCGATGCTCACTTCAAAGACATCGGCAGTAACGTCAGTTTCACTCAGAAATCGCCGGTTACCGCCTGGACACCGAGCTACAACCGGGACGTGAAAACAGCCGAAGCAGCCAGGGCCTATGACCTGGCCAATGCGGGCGCACAGGTCGTGAAATAACCCCAGGCCCGAAACGCAGGCGAAAAAAAGGGCGACCTGCGTCGCCCGAAGTGCCTTGCGTGCTCACTGACAGAATGACCGGCCTGCGCCAGTCATTCCTTTTTATGCCGCCGATCCCGGCGTTGGCGATGACCTGCCCGAGGTCATGCCGCGTCGTGTTCGATGGCATCAGGTTAAGCGCAGTTGGATAAAAGCATGTTGATCCAGATCAGTTATCCGCTCGCCAGCCGCGCAGGCACAGGGATAACTGATCCGGGTCAATGACGCAGGAAAGATGTCAGCGTTTTTTAGGCTTTTTCTTCGGTTTTTTGCCGCTCAACGGCATGGCCTGTTCGAAGGCGTTGCGCACTTCGTTGAGGCGTTTGTCGTTCAAATCGTGGACGCGCCTGGCGCGCTCTGCGCCCAGGTCGATCAATTTTTCATCGTCGCTCATGGCTTGCCGCTCTCGGACACTGGAAAACAGTGCCAATAATGCTTGCTCGCACCAGCCATGACCAGCGCCTATCCGGCAATTGAAGCGATCAGATCTGAATGTCGACCCAGATACCCTGGCGCGGCTCGTCGTCGATCAAAGGCACGACCGGCACGGTATTGTCGGCATTGAGCGAGTCACCCGGAACGACCAGCCCCTGATATTCCTCGGCCTCTTCATAAGGACGACCCTGATGCTGCTGTTGCTGACGTTGCTGCTCTTCACGCAATAGCAATGCGCTGCGTTCAGTATCTTCGTTGTGCAGATCGATAGAGGTCTCGTAGGAGCTCTGTTGCACCGGTGCCACAGGCGGGATGTCCGGCATGCGTTTGGCCGGGTCCAGCTGTGATGTCACGGGCACCACACTTAACGGAAGCATAGGTTGCAGCATGGTTTTATATCCTCTTATCGGGGTTTCGGCCGTGCGCGTGGCAACTTGAACCGAGAAATAAGCAGCAATAATTTATAAGGCCTTTTTGGACTGCGTTTAGGGTCTGTTCCCGTTTCGACGTAACCTATTGATCCCTATGAGAACAGGCCCGTATTGTTGGAGTTCTCACACAACACCAATACGAGCCTGCAATGCC
>NZ_ATDK01000284.1 GCF_000444135.1 Pseudomonas avellanae BPIC 631 | reverse complement strand
GCAAGCTAAGCTATTGATAAGATTTGAATTTTCCGTTAGTTGGTGGCTGATTTTTTCGAAAACAGTACACTAGCAGATGGCAAAAAAGTTATTCTGTTCTTGCGCACAGCCACGCCAACCTTAGATGCAAGAAATAAATTCTTCGAAATTCAGCCCTCGACGCTCTACAACGGCTTCGCTATTGCCTAACAAAACGGCGATGAGGAGTCTTAATTGCACTAAGGCCCCGCGTCAATGATATATCGATATCATAGACACACTGAGCTCGTACTGCATTTGCTCAAACATCCTTCCAGATGCTGGAAATCCAGAGCGATAAAGCCAGAGAACGCCAGGGCGCAAAGCCCTGGCAGGCAGCAGGTGTCACTTTTTCTTTTTAGCTGGCTTTTCCGCTTTTTCTGACTTGTCTGATTTCTTGGCCTTTTCTGGCTTGCTTTCAGCTTTTTTGGCAGCTTTCTTTGGCTCGGCGTCTTTTTTCTTGTCTTTCTTTTCAGAAGACTTGGAAAGCGTCGAGGCCGCTTCTGATTTCTTCGCCGGTGAGGCCTTCTTGTCTTTCAGGTCCTTGCTGGCTTTCGATGCTTCGCCTTTGCTTTTCTTGTCGTCTTTAGCCACGTTGATCACCCTTTGGTGTATGCCGGTATTGGCACGTCGCCTGCGGAAGTATCCACAGGCTAATCATTAGGCGAGCGCGCCCAGAAACGGTTCAAACTGTTTTGATCCTATCGGTCGCTGACGGATGACATTCAGGAGCCAGCCACGCTCCGCCTTTTGGCGATGACACAGGATCCTGCACATTTCCGGCCTTCGACACGCCGCGATGTGAGGGGGAAAGGCACGGTACGGTAATATTCACTGATCACGGAAAGCCGCCCGGCAACCGGGTAACCAAGGGAAAAATTGAACACTGCCATGTTTATGTTCAAATCGCTTATCAAGCGCTGGATGAAGAACCTCTTTAGCCGGGATGACAGCCGCAACCGCGAGCTCAAACCCGAGTGGACATCCCAGGGCCCGGGTGCAATCCGCATGGAGCGGTACCACCACATCGACGCCAGCGAGCAGGATAAGGACGGCTTCTACGACTATTACTATGAGTACGATATGTACTACTTCACGGAAGGCACCTTGTCCCTCGTCGCTCGCTGCTACACGGATGATGCTGATGAGGCTAACTTCATGGGCATCGAGTTCGACGGCTATGACCGCGCGCTTGAATCTGACGATCAGTCCCTTCCGTTGGTGAGCGCCGCCCTGGCCCAGTTGAAGGCTGATGGAAAAACGAAATTCTTTACGTTCACCGGAAAAGGTTATGAGCCTGTATTCGCGGACGCTGAGCATGACGGCGACACCATGCGCGGAGAACGCATCGAAGTGATCGCGCTGTCGCCCAGCGCTCGCTACCGTGTGCAGGCGACACCTTACGAGGCACTTGCCACGCATTGGATTTATCCGCCCGAGATAATCGACATCAGGCGCGACATCCGCGTGTTTGCTTTCGAAGACAATGGCTGGTCAGCTGATCAGGCACGCTGGCTGGATTGCTCTTGTGTCGAGCTGATCCTGCGCAAATACCCCGGACGGCTCACCGGCGCTGGAATAGCGGTGACTATCGATTGCGGTCGCGGTACGGCGGTTTACGGAGAGGGTATTGAGGTGGAGCTATCGAAGCTTGAGCAGGCACTCGACTCTATGTTGGGTACTATCGAAACCTGAATACCGGCTTGCCCCCTCATGGCAAAACCGGCAACAAAAACCGCCCAATCACCGGCAAGTGATCAGAGATCAACAACGTGTCATCCCTCCTTACCCTCGCACTGACGCGCTTCAAGCTTGGGCTGTAAAACAGATAGTCCACGGTCCTGTCCGGCCCGTTGATGCGGCTGTCGTTAGGGAAGTGGGTCAGCCATTGGCTGCGGTCGGTGCCGCTGGATTCGGTGTTGTTGGGGATCATCGGGTATTTTTCCCACAGCGTGTGCAGTTCGCTGTCGGCGGCGTAGCTGATGCGCTGTTGTTCGGGAAGGCGCTGGTATTGGCCCAGCGGCAGCAGGTTGAAATCGCCGCCGATCAGCCAGGGTGTGCCGCCGCCTTCCAGTTTGTCCAACAGGGTTTCGGTGGCGGCTATTTGCTTGTGTGCGGTGCCGTCGCCGGGTTTTGTGGTGGCCAGGTGGGTGTTGATGACGGCGAGCTTGCCACCGTCGCGCAAGGGCAGGTAGCTGACCAGTAGTGCGTTTTTCGGCTGGAACTGGCGGCTGATGATATTGGCGTCGGGCACTGGCAATTGCAGGCGTTCGGCGCTGTCGATGTGGAAGCGGCTGAGGGTGGTCAGTTTTCTGCCGACGCTGCCCCAGATATGCGGGCTGGGCACGAATTCCGCTTTCCAGTAGAAGGCCTGGGTGCTGCACGGGTACAGGTCGGCGAGGCGCTCTTGGAGCAGTTTCTGCTGGTCCTGGTAGTCGGAGTTCTTGGCCCCATCGTCGACACCTTGCAGCAGCACGATGTCTGGCTGTTCGTCTCGGATCACCCGTGCCACTTCATCCAGGTTGTAGGCGAGGTCTTCAGGTGTCGGGCGTTCGTCCGGGCCGCTGCCGTCGGCCATGTCGTACCAGAACACATAGCGTTTGCCAGCCAGGTACTGGATGTTCCAGGTCATGACTTTCAGGGCCTGGCCGGGCACCAGCTTTGGTGCCTGGACCGCAGTACTGCAACTGGCAGTCAGTAACTCGTGGGCGGGCGGGCGCCAGGTCAGTTGGTAGACCAGCAGCAGCGCCACGGCGATCAGCAGCAGGCAGGACAGGGTCAGGCGTAACAGAACACGGGGCATCGGCTCGACTTGGAGCGCCTGGCGCTCGGTGAGGGATTCGGGTTCGAGCATACCGCGAATAGACGGGCCTGACGCCAGCCTTTGGATCAGGCCCTGTGCGCAGGCTCGCTGACCAGCATGAACAGGCGAAACATCACGATGGTGGTAAACAGCTGCAGGAAGCTGCTGAGGCTGTCGATGGCGACTGAAATCGGCAGGCTCTGTGGCTCGGGGAAGGCATAAAGGCTCGCGCCTTCGAGCAGCCACAGCGGAATGTAGACGCTCAGCACGCAGACCAGAATGCGCGTGAAATGCCCGGTGGTCATTTGCATGCTTTCGCGCATGGCCATGAACGGCGTGAGTTTGCGCAGCACCAGCAGGTATTCGCTGAATGCCAGCTTGACCATCACCCAGATGCCGGGGACGACGAACAGCGAGAGGCCGAACATGATCAGCAACGTGCTCATGGCCGAGAGCACCGCGAAGGTGGGCCACAGGCGCAATGCCATGGCCAGCAGGTCGCGGGTGGTGGCTTCTTCACCGCGGCTGCGCGAGTCGAGAAACAGAATCAGGGCCGCCGTGTAGATCGGGTAGAAAAACAGCCCGATCACCAGCGTGTAGGCCGATGAGGCCTGGGCGGGCATGGCGCTGCTCCGGGCTTGCTTGGCAAGGACTTCGAGGATCACCAACGGCAGGCACAGCACCAGAATGCTGACCAGATGGCTACGGAAAAAATAAAGCGAATCCTGGATGACGTTCAACGGGTTCATGTAGATAGATCGCAGGCTAAAAGCAGGTCGCCACTTTAGCCCATGCCCCTTGCTGAACCAAGCGCAGTGGCGGTAGGCAGGGGATTTCTTATCTTTTTCTTCATGTCATTGAAGCGCGTTTATGAGGCCCCATTTTCTGAGCATGGTCCTGCCAGTGCGGCGGGAAAGAATTCCAGTGGCAACTCAGTGAGGTGGTCATGAACAGCGAAGAGCAAACCCTGATCGATGGTCTTTTCTCGAAACTGAAAGACGCCGAGACAGCATCCGCCCCACGCGATGCGGCGGCCGAAGCGCGTATCAAAGAGCACCTGACCCGTCAGCCCGCCGCTCCTTATTACATGACGCAGGCGATTCTGGTGCAGGAAGCGGCGGTCAATCAGCTGAATCAGCAAGTGAAACAGCGTGACGAGCAGATTCAACAGTTGCAGGCCGAGCTTCAACAGGCCAAGGGCCAATCCTCATCTGCACCGGCCAGCGGCGGGTTTCTGTCTAGCATCTTTGGCAGCAGTGCACCGCGCGCGGCCCAGCCTCAACCGAGTCAGCCTTCCGGTGGTGGCTGGCGTGATGGGGCTGGCTTCAATCCAGCACCTGCGCCCGCCGCGCCGCAGGGTGGTTACGCTGCACCTGCACCTGCTGCGGGCAGTGGTTTTCTCGGCGGCGCACTGAAAACCGCTGCCGGTGTGGCGGGTGGCGTGCTGCTGGCGGAGGGCATCAGCAGCATGTTCAGCCATCACAGCCAGCCGCAGGAGATCGTCGAGGTCATTCATGACGCGCCGCCGGTGCAGGATAGCGGTTCGTTTAATGACCAGGGCAATTGGGGGCAGCCGGATCAGCAGTACACGGCCGATGACAGCTTTGATGAGGGTGGCGACATGTTTTCGGGTGATGATTCGTTTGTTTGAGAACGCGGTGATCGTTCCGCACGCTCCAGCGTGAGAATGCCCTGGGTGACGCTCCGCGTCACGAGTCTGCGCCGCGCCGCCTACTCAAGATCGGACGCGGAGCGTCCAGAAATGCATGCGACGCGCAGCGTCGCACGATAGTGGAAGCTCACTTCCTTCCTCAAGCTGGCATACTGGTCGCCGATTCACATTCCGGATCGCTGTAACCAGTGGGCTTGTTGCCCGCCATGAGGAATTGCGGTGAAGAAGATCGCGGTGTTTGCCGACGTGCAGAACCTGTATTACACCGTGCGCCAGGCGTATGGCTGTCATTTCAACTACGCCGCGCTGTGGGCGGATATCAGCAAGCGTGGCGAGATTGTCCACGCGTTTGCGTACGCCATCGACCGGGGCGACAGCAAGCAGCAGCAGTTCCAGCAGATCCTGCGCAATCTGGGTTTCACCGTCAGGCTCAAGCCGTACATCCAGCGCCGCGATGGTTCGGCCAAAGGGGACTGGGATGTGGGCATCACCATCGATATCATGGACTTCGCGCCGCAGGTGGATGAGGTGGTGCTGGCGTCAGGTGATGGCGATTTCGATATGCTGCTCGATCGAGTGATCAGCAAGCATGGTGTCGAAGCGGTGGCCTACGGGGTGCCGGGGCTGACCGCGAATTCGCTGATCCGTGCTGCAAGCCGTTATGTGCCCATCGAAGGCGCATTGTTGTTGAAATGAATTTACAGGGTCAGGCCAGTGTTGGAACGTGTTGCAGTCATCGACTTTGAAACCACCGGAATCTCTCCGAACCCCGGTTGCCGGGCGACCGAGATCGCCGTGGTCATCATGGAGCAGGGGCGTATCGTCGAGCGCTTTCAGAGCCTGATGAACGCTGGCGTGCGCATTCCGGCGTTCATCGAAGGGCTGACCGGTATCAGCAACAACATGATTCGCACCGCCCCCAGCGCCGAGCGGGTGATGGGTGATGTGGCAGACTTTGTCGGCTCGACGCCGCTGGTGGCGCACAATGCCTCGTTTGACCAGAAGTTCTGGGATTACGAACTGTCGCGCATCCAGCGCAAGCGCGAACAAAGCTTTGCCTGTTCGATGCTGCTGGCCCGACGCCTGATGCCCGGCGCCCCGAATCACAAGCTCGGCACATTGACCAGCTACGCACGCCTGCCCAACACCGGCAAGGCTCACCGGGCGATGGCCGATGCGGAAATGGCCGCCAACCTGACGGCGTACCTGACCAACGAACTGCGCAACACCCACGGTATCGCCGGGATCTCCCACCAGATGCTGTGCTCGCTGCAGAAAGTCCCGGCCGCAAAAATCGGCGAAACGCTCAAGCGTCAGCGCGGCTTTTGATCCCGGGCATGTTTTGTCTGGTCAGATAAGCCGGATCGACACGCACAAGCTAACCGACGCGGGCCGGACAGGTTAAACTGCGCGTCTTGCGTGAATTTTTCCTACGGTATCCCCATGACATTCGCCTCTCTTGGCCTGATCGAACCCTTGCTGCGCGCCCTTGAAGCGCTCGGTTACCAGACACCGACGCCTGTACAGACGCAGGCAATTCCTCCGGTACTGGCGGGCCGCGATCTGATGGCAGCGGCCCAGACCGGCACCGGCAAGACCGCCGGTTTTGCCCTGCCGCTGCTGCAACGCCTGACCATGGAAGGCCCGAAAGTCGCGCCCAACTCGATTCGTGCGCTGGTGCTGGCACCGACCCGCGAGCTGGCCGATCAGGTTCATGAAAGCATTCGTCAGTACGCCGAACACCTGCCGTTGAGCACGTATGCGGCCTACGGCGGCGTGAGCATCAACCCGCAGATGATGAAGCTGCGCAAGGGCGTGGACGTGCTGGTTGCGACGCCGGGTCGCCTGCTTGATCTGTATCGTCAGAAGGCGATCAAGTTCTCTCAGTTGCAGACCCTGATTCTTGATGAAGCCGACCGCATGCTTGACCTGGGCTTTGCCGAGGAGCTGCGCGGCATTTATGCCGTATTGCCCAAACAGCGTCAGACGCTGCTGTTTTCCGCGACGTTCTCCGACGAGATTCGTCTGCTGGCCGCGCAGATGCTCAATGACCCGCTGACCATCGAAGTCAGCCCGCGCAATGTTGCGGCGTCTTCGGTCAAGCAATGGGTTGTGACCGTGGACAAGAAGCGCAAGGCTGATCTGTTCATCCACCTGATGAAGAAGCATCGGTGGGGCCAGGTGCTGGTGTTCGCCAAGACCCGCGTGGGCGTCGATCAACTGGTGGACCGTTTGCAGGGGCTGGGCCTGAACGCCGACGGCATTCATGGCGACAAACCACAGGCCACTCGTCAGCGTGCGCTGGACCGTTTCAAGAGCAACGAAGTGAAGATTCTGGTCGCCACCGACGTGGCGGCGCGCGGTCTGGATATCGATGACCTGCCGACCGTGGTCAACCTGGACCTGCCGATCGTGGCCGAGGATTACATCCACCGTATTGGCCGCACCGGCCGCGCGGGCCAGACGGGTGAGGCCATTTCGCTGGTGTGTGCCGATGAGGTGGAATTGCTGTCGGCCATTGAAGTGCTGACTCGCCAGACCCTGGAGCGCAAGGAAGAAGCGGACTTCGAGCCGGAGCACCGGGTGCCGAGCACGGATGCCAGCGGCCAGATCCTCAAAAAGCCCAAGAAACCGAAAAAGCCCAAGGTATCGAGCAGCAAACGCAATCTGGGTAAATGGGTAGACAGCGGCGAGTCCGAGCCAACGCCGGCGGTCAAGCCAGTGCGTAAAGTGCCGGTTTTCAACACCGGGCCACGCAAGAAGAAGCCTTGAGGTGCGTCGCGCACTAAAGGCGGACGTGGGTGGGAGCACTCATTGCCATACATAAGTCCGCTTTGATTCTGGCCGGAGGCCGTGGGGAACCGGGCGACGCTTCGCTTGTTCGCGAAGGCGGTGTTTCAGACGACGCATTTTCGGAGAATGTATCGGCCCTTTCGTGGACAAGTCCACTCCCACGGCCAGAATCCAAAGGGGTTTTGTATATAACGATGAGCGCGGAGCATGTGAACGATCATCAAGGCACGGGCATGGCCGATAGTGGTTTTGGCGCCTCACGCCTCAGCGCGGGCGAGTGAGCTCAGCCACTCCACCATCCCCAACCCCGCAGTGCGGCCGCTGGCGAAGCAGGCGGTCAGCAGGTAGCCGCCGGTGGGTGCTTCCCAGTCGAGCATTTCGCCTGCGCAAAATACACCGGGCAGTTGCTTGAGCATCAGGCGCTCGTCCATGGCTTCAAAGGTCACGCCACCCGCTGTGCTGATGGCTTCGTCGATGGGGCGCGGCTTGATCAGGGTCAGCGGCAGGGCCTTGATGGCCTCGCTCAACAACAGCGGATCTGCAAATGCCTCACGAGGCGTCAGCTCGCGCAACAGTGCGGCCTTCGCACCGTCCAGCCCCAATTGGCTGTGCAGGTGTTTGGCCATCGAGCGCGAGCCGCGGGGTTTGTTCAAGGCTTTTTGCACGTCCGGCAGTGTTTTACCGGGCAGCAGATCGATTTGCACAACTGCTGAACCCTGTCGGTTTATCTGTTCGCGAATCTGTGCTGACAGCGCGTAGACCAGGCTGCCTTCAACGCCAGTCTCGGTCAGCACGCATTCGCCCAGGCGCAGCGCTTGGCCGGCCAGGCCCATGGCTATGTTCTTCAGGGGCGCACCGGCAAATTTGCTGCGCAGCAGGTCGCTCCACGCGCCCACCTCAAAACCACAGTTGGCAGCTTGCAAGGGCGCGACGCTTACCTGCTGTGCTTGCAACCACGGCAGCCAGGCGCCATCTGAACCCAGTCGCGCCCAACTGGCACCGCCCAGCGCCAGCAAGGTGGCTGCCGGTTTGAGTGCCAGCTCGCCATCAGCATGGGCGACGCGCAGGCTGCCATCGGCATTCCAGCCCAGCCAGCGATGTCGGGTGTGAATAACCACACCGGCATCACGCAGGCGCTTGAGCCAGGCGCGCAGCAGGGGCGCGGCTTTCATGTCGGTGGGGAAAACCCGGCCGGAGCTGCCGATGAATGTTTCTATCCCCAGCTCGTGAATCCACTGGCACAACGCATCGGCATCAAACGCACGCAACATGGGCGCGATCATCGCGGAACGTTCAGCGTAACGCTCCAGAAACGCAGGATACGCTTCGGAATGGGTAATGTTCATCCCGCCAACCCCGGCCAGCAGAAACTTGCGCCCCACCGAAGGCATGCCGTCGTAAAGGTCGACCTCGAAACCGGCCTGGCTCAAGATCTCGGCCGCCATCAAACCCGCAGGGCCGCCTCCGATGATGGCAACGGATCGGGAGGCAGGGGAGGCGAGGTCGGTCATGATCAGCGAAGTATCGGCAGCAGAAAGGTGGGGCATTCTACCCGAGGGCTGTTTTCAGGTGTGATGCGACTCAGCTGAAGTACAGCGTTCGGTCACAGCCCCATGTCGTTCCAGACCTTCTGCGCGCTGTGATGCAAAATGCCGTGACGCCTCGCCAGCGCGTGGCGGTCCTTGCTGTAGCCGCCACCGATCACGCCCATGACCGGAATGTCGCGGCCCAGACAATGGCGCAGCACGGCTTCATCGCGATTGGCCAGGCCCTGATCGGTCAGTTGCAGATAACCCAGCGCGTCGTCCTTGTGCACGTCCACGCCTGCGTCATACAGCACCAGGTCCGGTTTGTAGAAGGGCAGCAGGTAGTTGAGCAGGTCGTCGACGACGTTCAGGTAATCCGCGTCGCCCATGCCCATCGGCAACGGAATGTCCCAGTCGCTCTGGGCCTTGCGCGCCGGGAAGTTCTTCTCGCAATGCAGCGAGACGGTGATAGCGTCCTCGGTGTCGGCCAGAATCCGCGCCGTACCGTCGCCCTGATGCACATCGCAGTCGAAAATCAACACCTTGCCCACGCGACCGCTTTGCAGCAGGTACTGGCTGATCACCGCCAGGTCATTGAAAATGCAGAAGCCTGCCGGGTAGTCATAGTGCGCATGATGAGTGCCGCCCGCCAAGTGACAGGCGAGACCGTGGGTCAGGGCCTGCTCGGCGGTCAGCAGCGAGCCGCCCACGGCGCGAATGGTGCGACGCGCCAGTGCCTCGCTCCAGGGCAGGCCGAGACGCCGCTGGTCTTCACGCGACAGGTCGCCGCTCAGGTAGCGACTGATGTAGGAAGGGTCATGAGCCAGCGCCAGAATGTCCGCCGGGCATAACTCGGGACGCATTAATTGAACGTCGCGGGTTAGCCCGCTGTCGACCAAGTAGTCACGTAATAAACGAAACTTGTCCATCGGAAAGCGATGGTCCTGCGGGAATGCAGGGCTGTAGTCGTCATGGTAGATAAGCGGCAGGGACATTTTGCGTCCGTTCTATTGCGTCGGATTATGGGTTTGAAGCCCGATAGTGCCAGTAATGCGTCCTCCCGCCCAGTTGCCTGGCGTGTCGGGTGGCTATACTGGTGCCCACTCATGTCTCGTTACACGGGGGAATCGATGGAACCGATACTCAAGCTTGATAGCGCTCGGTTGCTGATGCGCCAGTGGCGTGACGACGACTTGCCAGCCTTCGCCGCCATGTGCAGAGACCCGCAGGTCATGCGCTATTTCCCGGAGCCGCTGAGCCGCCTTGAAAGTGCGGCCATGATCGGACGGCTGCGTGGGCACTTCGCCGAGCTGGGTTTTGGCTTCTGGGCGCTGGAGCGCAAGGACACGGGGGAATTCATCGGTTTCACCGGGCTGCACGTGGTGGGTTTCAAGGCTCCCTTTACCCCGGCCGTCGAAATCGGCTGGCGCCTGGCGCGTGAGCACTGGGGCCTTGGCTTTGCCAGCGAGGCTGCATGGACAGCGCTGGGTTGTGGTTTCGAGCGTTTGAAGCTGGACGAGATTGTGTCGTTCACTGCGGTCAGCAACGAGCCGTCGCAAAAGGTCATGCAGGCGATCGGTATGCAGTACGACGAGTCCGACGATTTCGATCACCCCAACCTGCCTGACGGCCACCCGCTCAAACCGCACGTGCTGTACCGCATCAGCCGTGAACAATGGCTCAATACGCTGAAACCCTGATTGATTTGCGCGCAGGTTCGCCCTCTTAAAACTGTATCATTCCATTTATTTAATGGTGCGGGCTCCGGGGCCTGCCAAGAACTGCGTCGACTGTTGTTTCCTTGCGGATGCAGCGTCGATGTGTGCGAGGAGTGAGAATGAGCCAAGTGCTGGATGATCTGGTTGCGTTGCTGACGCTGGAAGCTATCGAAGAAAACCTTTTTCGCGGCCACAGCCAGGATCTGGGGTTTCGCCAGCTATTTGGTGGTCAGGTGTTGGGGCAGTCTTTGTCTGCCGCCAGCCAGACGGTTGAAGAGGACCGGCACGTTCACTCGCTACACGGCTACTTCCTGCGCCCCGGCGATGCCGGTCTGCCGGTGGTCTATCAGGTTGACCGGGTGCGCGATGGCGGCAGTTTCAGCACACGTCGCGTGACCGCCATTCAGAAGGGCAAGCCGATCTTCACCTGCAGCGCCTCGTTCCAGTACGACGAAGAGGGCTTCGAGCACCAGACGGTGATGCCGCAGATTGTCGGCCCGGAAAACCTGCCGTCCGAGCTGGAACTGGTGACTCGCCGCGCCCACCTGATTCCTGAAGCGATGCATGACAAGTTTCTGCGCCCCAAACCGATCGAGTTTCGTCCGGTGACCGCCGACGACCCTTACGATCCCAAACCTGGCGAGCCAGTGAAACATGTGTGGTTTCGCGCCGATGGCAGCTTGAAAGACGTGCAGTCGCTGCACCGTTATATGCTCGCTTATGCCTCTGACTTCAACCTGCTGACCACCTCGCTGCTGCCCCACGGCAAGACGGTCTGGCAGCGCGACATGCAGGTCGCCAGCCTCGATCACTCGCTGTGGTTCCACAACGATCTGCGCACCGATGACTGGCTGCTCTACGCGATGGACAGTCCCTGGGCAGGTAATTCCCGTGGTTTCTCGCGCGGCAGTATCTTCAACCGCGCCGGGCAACTGGTCGCATCGGTCAGCCAGGAAGGGCTGATCCGCCACCGTAAGGACTGGGCATGACACTCGACGGCATTCGGCACTGGGTGTTCGACATGGACGGCACCCTGACCGTCCCGGTCCACGACTTTCCCGCGATCAAGCGTGAACTGGGCATCCCGCAGGACGACGACATTCTGGGCCACCTTGCGGCATTGCCTGCCGAAGAGTCGGCGGCCAAACATGCCTGGCTGCTGGAGCACGAGCGAGCGCTGGCGCTGGGCTCGCTGCCTGCCAACGGGGCAGTTGAACTGGTTCGCGAGCTGGCTGCACGTGGCTATCGGTTAGGCATACTGACCCGTAATGCTCGGGAGCTGGCACACATCACCTTGCAGGCTATCGGCCTGGCGGACTGCTTTGCTGTCGAGGATGTACTGGGCCGCGACGAAGCAACGCCCAAGCCCGATCCTGCGGGCTTGCTGAAGCTGGCCAGCGCCTGGCGTGTCGAGCCGCAACGCATGGTCATGATCGGCGATTACCTGCACGACCTGAACTGCGGCCGTGCGGCCGGGGCGAAAACGATCCTGGTCAATCTGCCGGATAATCCATGGCCTGAACTGACCGACTGGCATGCGGTTGATTGCAAGGCGCTGCACGGGATGTTGGGCTAAGGAATGCGCTCTGAAGGGCCCAGAAATTTGGGCTTCTGTAAGCGGAGGGGCGATGCTTCGCCCGGTCTGCACTCATAACGCGCTTCTGCCCAGGGGGCGTAGGAGCGGACTTGTCCGCGAAGAGGGTACATCCGCAAAAAACTTATCGCTCCCACCTTAGCCTTCGCGGACAAGTCCCCCCCACACAAGCGAAGCGTCGCCCGGTCCGCTCCTACAAAAGCAAGCGTGCCTGAGTGTTTTCGGACGTATGCGTGATGGTGAGCCCAACGTCCGCGCTCAGGATTGGCTCGAGAGTCACCCCCTCAAAACGGCTTGAACAACACCGCCTGCCCCTCAGGCGAGGTGAAGATACCGTCGCCGTTGTGGCCGACTTTCGGCACGATCACCAAGCGCTGATTCAGCCCTTCAGGGTGGCGTTTCTTGAGGTAATTGAAGTAGTTCTGGCCGCGAATCAGGCGATACGCGCCTTGTGCTTCGGCGGCGCAGGTCTTGTCCAGGGCAGGGTGGTTGCGGTCGGTGTCCAGCTCGCCCATCAGGTAAGTGATGTCGCGCTTCACGTAATTCTTTTCGATATCAACCGGCTTTTCCTTGCCCGAATAGAACGGCATCTTGTTCAGTCCGTATTTCCATTCGTCGAAATCAGGGCAGCTCTGCGCCGTTACCGGTTCAGGCCGCTCTGCGTCGAAATAGGCGTAGGACGACGGGTTGGCGATTACATAACGCAGCTTCACACCTTCACGCTGCAGTAAGGCATCTTCCTTGCCACCGATCATTGCGTAGCGCTGCACCACCTGAGCACCACCGGAATGCCCGGCAATAACCACTTCCTTCAGATTCGGAAACAGCTTGCTGTCGCTCAGACGCTTGAGGATATGGTCCAGTACCAGAAACGAGCTGACGGGCTTGGGACCGGTGGAGGTTGCGCCTTCCATCCAGCTGTTTTGGCGCCAGCGCAGGATCGACTCTGGCAAGTGATGCGCGACGATGTCCTTCTCATCCAGAAACTGCGGCGCAATCAGCAGGGTCTTGCCGCGCTCTTTTGACTGGTTGGCGGCTCGTTCGATGCTGCGCAAATAAGTTTGCGCATTGCGCAGACGACCGTGCAGCACAATCACCACGCGCTCGATCTTCGGCTTGGGGTGCACCCACTCCTGGCTCAGCCCCAATGTCGCCTCTGCGCCATTGATCGCCAGTCGATCCGGGCTGATAGACGTAACCGCCTTGTCCTCGGCATGCGCCCCGAGGCTCACGAAGGCAGTACTCAACAGCAGGACCAGAAGCGGTTTAATCATGTGCTCAGAGACTCTTGGCGGCGAACGTGTCGCATTGATTGATTTGGCCTTGCGCAAAACCGGTCTTGAACCAGCGCACGCGCTGGGCGGAGGTTCCGTGCGTAAAGGAGTCCGGAACGACTCGGCCACTGCCTTGCTGCTGTAAGCGGTCATCGCCAATGGCATTCGCCGCATTCAGCGCCTCTTCAATATCACCCGGCTCCAGCCAGTTCAAACGATTTTGTGCGTTATAGGCCCAAACGCCTGCAAAACAGTCAGCCTGCAGTTCCTGGCGCACCAGCAAACCGTTGCTGCCTTCCATCTTTTGACCGGCCTGACGGGCCTTGTCGACCTTGGCTGAAATGCCCAGCAGGGTCTGCACATGGTGGCCGACCTCGTGGGCGATCACGTAAGCCTGGGCAAAGTCGCCGGCAGCCGAGAAGCGCTGAGACATCTCGCGGAAGAAATCCAGGTCCAGATAAACCTGCTGGTCTGCCGGGCAATAAAACGGACCCGTTGCCGAAGTGGCGCGACCACAGGCGGAGTTCACCTGGCCGCTGAACAGCACCAGGGTCGGGTCCTTGTATTCACGGCCGTTCTGGGCGAACACGGCGCGCCAGGTGTCTTCGGTATCGCCCAGAATGCTGCGCACAAATTCAGCCTGCTGATCGTTGGCCGGTGGCGCCTGTCGCGTCTGCGCACTGGGTGGCGCACTTTGTTCGGTGCCCTGGCCGGTCAACTGGCCAAGAATCTGCATCGGGTCCTGGCCGGTCAGCAGGCCGATGGCAACAATGATCACAATGCCGCCCAGCCCCAGGCCCTTGCCGCCGATGCGCATACCGCCGCCGCCCCCACTGCTGCCGCCATCGCGAGCATCGACTACGTTGTCGCTGCGTCGGCCTTTTTTCCAGAGCATGTCGGATCCCTCTTCTTTTCGTGCAATGAGTGTCGCTGCTGATGCACGTCTGCGCCAGTCCGGCGGTCCGGCCAGCGTGTGCAGAATGCGAGGGTATAGAGGGGCGAGAGCGGCGATTGGTTCGGGAAGTCCGTACCTAGCTTTTCACCGGCTGGCCTGCAACACGTCAGGCGGCGACGCATCAGCGAAACGATCGACCTGACGCAGCGACTTGAAGCCCGCCATCCATGCGCCGACCACGCCCAGCGTGCACACGCCGCCCATGATTGCCGCAGGGATTGCGCCGACCAGCGAAGCGCTGGTGCCCGCCCGGAATTCGCCCAGCTCGTTGGAGGAACCAATAAACAGCATATTCACCGCATTCACCCGACCGCGCATGTTGTCCGGCGTCGAAAACTGCACCAGCGCCGAGCGGATATAGACGCTGACCATGTCCGCAGCGCCCGCGACCAGCAATGCCAGGCACGACAGCCAGAACAGTGTGGACAGGGCAAACACCAGATTCGCCACACCGAACAGGCCGACGGCGAAAAACATGGTCATGCCGACATTGCGGTCCAGCGGGCGCATGCTCAGGTAAATCCCGACGCCCAGTTCGCCCAGGCTCATCGAAGCGCGCAGCATACCCAGCCCTTGCGGGCCCAGGTTCAGCACTTCATGGGCGTAGATTGGCAGCAGCGCGACCACGCCACCGAGCAGCACGGCGAACAGGTCCAGTGAAATGGTGCCCAGGATAATCGGCCGCGAGCGGATAAAGGCGATGCCCGCCGTGAACCGGCCCCAGGCGCTGGAGCCCAGCTCCACAGGCTTGCCGGCAAAGGGCGTGGCAACTCGGGCCAGCAGCAGAATGCCGGCGATGAAGGCGGCCACACAGACCGCGTACGTCAGCTCCGCGCCGCCCAGCCAGTACAGATAGCCGCCGATCAGCGGTCCGCCGACGGTCGAGCAGCGCATGATCACGCTGTTGGTGGCGATGGCCGAAGCGAGTTGGTCGCGCGGGACAATCTGCGGCAGCAGGCTTTGCAGGGCAGGGCCGGTGAATGCGCGGGCACAGCCGTAGAGCATCAGCGCGCCGTAGATCAGCCGCAGGTCTTGCAGCTTCAGCGCCGAGAACACGAACAGAATGACGCCGCACACCGCCTGCACGCCCCAACTGATCATCAGGATGACCTTACGGTTGTAACGGTCGATCAGGTCCCCGGCAGGCATCAACAGCAGCAACATGGGGATGAACTGAGCAAGGCCGACATACGCCAGCGCCATCGGCTCGCGGGTCATGTCATAGACCTGCCAGGCAACCACCACCGCCTGAATCTGCATGGCAAACACAGCCATCAGACGCGACAGGATAAAACTGACAAAACCGGGCTGGCTGGACAATTTGACCGGGGCAGAAGAAGCGGAGAACTCAGAGCTCAAGAAAGGGATCCCATCGAAGCGACTAATTCACGTTTTTGGTTTATACCTCAGCGTATCGATAGGAAGCTAATAAATAATCTGACAGTTTCGCAGTGAAGAGCCTATCGTTCCTCACGCTCCAGCCCAGGAATGCCTTGCGTGACGCTCTGCGTCAGAAATCTGCGCCGCGCTGCAGATTCAAGATCGGACGCGGAGCGTCCAGAACGGCATGCGACGC
>NZ_ATDK01000283.1 GCF_000444135.1 Pseudomonas avellanae BPIC 631 | reverse complement strand
TCTGGCCACTGCTTTCAAGTGGCTGGTTTCGGCCCATGCCGGGCACACTAGGAGCGGACTTGTCCGCGAAGGGCTGCGAAGCGGCCCTGAAACAGGCCGCCTCGGTTGTATCTGCTGCACCGAGGCGTTTTACTGCCGGTTCCCGGCAGTTCGCGGACAAGTCCGCTCCCACACAAGCGAAGTGTCGCCCGGTGCGCCCCTAGATCCCGCTGAACCAGTTGTACCCCTGATCCTCCCAGTACCCGCCGGGGTTTTCGTTGCTGACGAAGATCTCGACGATGTGCTTGGGGTTCTTGAAGCCCAGCTTGGTCGGCACCCGCACGCGCAGCGGGTAGCCGTAGTCCGGTGGCAGGGCGACTTCGCCGAAGTCCAGTGCCAGCAGGGTCTGCGGGTGCAGCGCGGTGGGCATGTCCAGGCTTGAGTAATAGCGGTCGGCGCACTTGAAGCCGACGAAGCGCGCTGTGGTATCCGCCCCGATGTACTCCAGAAACGTTTTCAGCGGCACGCCGCCCCACTGCCCTATCGCGCTCCAGCCTTCAATGCAGATCAGCCGCGTGATGTCCGTGCGTTGCGGCAATTTGCGCAGCGCATCTATCGTCCATGGCTGCTTGTCGCGCACCAGCCCGGACACCGCCAGCCGATAGTCGGCAAGCTCCAACTCAGGCACGTTGTATTCAGGGTAAAACGCATTGAACGGGAACGGGTTGGTCAACTGCGCCTTGGTGTAAGTCGGGGCCAGTTTCTGGCCGTTGAACAGCCAGGCCTGAACCCGGTCGTTCCAGCGTGACATGGCCCACAGCACTTTATCGACCTGATCACCGTCCTGCAGATTACAGCCGGTGAGCATCGACATGGCGCCTACGGTCAGCCCTGCGCGCAGGAACGAGCGACGCTGAATATCGATCAACTGGCTCTGCTGCGCAGGCTCCAGACGAATGCGCTGGGTGATGCGTTTACGAGGTTCGTTCATGGTTGCGCAGTTCCATCTTCGTTCGGCTGGCGGCCGCCGGTAATCATCGGTAACAAGGTACTGGGCACCAGCACGACCAACACCAGGTGCACCACGACAAACGCGCCGATTGCCGTCATCGCGCCAAAATGCACCCAGCGGGCAAAATCAAACCCCCCCAGCAAGGCAACCAGCCCCTGAAATTGCACCGGTTTCCAGATGGCCAGCCCGGACACCACGACCAGCACGCCCATAATCAACACCAGCCAGTACATCAAGCGTTGCACCGCGTTGTACTGACCTTTGACGTGGGCCAGGCGAAAATGCATCGCGTCACTCATGTCGCGCTTTACCTCGGACGGCCGAACCGGCAACAGATCGCGCCGGAAATGGCGACTGAACACGCCGTACAGCACATAAATCAGGCCGTTGATGACCAACAGCCACATCACCGCGAAGTGCCAGGCAATGGAGCCGCCCAGCCAGCCGCCGAGTGTCAGGAATTTGGGGAACGTGAATGGCATCAGTGGCGATGCGTTATAGATAGCCCAGCCGCTCATGAACATGCAGACCATGCCAACGGCATTGACCCAATGTGTCAGGCGCACCGGCCACGGGTGAATCGGTCGGGTTTTCATGCGCAGATCCCTCTAGATCAGGTGTAACCGAGGGTGTCAGCGGCAGCCTGCCACTGACAGCCTCGGCTGCGATTACATCGGCGGGGTAAAACCGTCCTTGCCGACTGCGACACCGCGTGCCGACTTGCCGTCATCGGCCGGGAACAGCACAACCTTGGCACCTTTGGTCAGTTGTTCTTTCTTGCCAGGCTCAACGTAGGCGATAGGCACGTCTTCCGGCACCACCAGCTTCTTCTCGCCACCTTCATATTTGACGGTCAGGGTGCGGCCATTGGCTTTAGACAGAGTGCCCACGGTGCCATTGGTCATGGTGCCGGTGCTGCCGTCGGCATTTTCCCAGCCGTAGTGACCTTCGCCGCTGCCTTTCAGGCTTGCTTCAAAGACCGTGACTTCCAGCGCTTTCAGCGTGCCGTCAGCCTGCGGAATTGCCGCCGAACCGACAAAGCTGTCGGCCTTGATCGACTCCAGGTCTGCTTTGGAAACCAGGCGAATGCCGGTCTTGTCAGTCAGTTGAATACTCTGATGTTCACCCGCACGGGTGGTGAAGTTCAACGTGTCGGCCTGAACGCTGTCAACCGTGCCGCGCATCGGCTTGACAACCTTCATGTCAGCAGCCTGAGTCATGACAGCAGCGCTGAGCAACAGCAGGCCGAACGTGGTGGAAAGTGCAGTCTTCATCGGTACTTCCTTGGCAGGTGAGGTCTGGAAACTATCTTTGCACCGCTACCGGCACCGCAGAATGACCGGGCAATGACATTTTTGTCATTCGCCGGACACCTTGTCGGCAACTGGTTAGACTTCGGCATCGGTGCACCGAGGGTGCCTGCAAAAGCGTAGCGGACAAAACGATGCATATCCTGCTGATTGAAGACGATACCAAGACCGGCGAGTACCTGAAGAAGGGTCTTGGCGAATCCGGCTATAAGGTCGACTGGACCCAGCACGGCGCCGACGGCCTGCACCTGGCGCTGGAAAACCGTTACGACCTGATCGTGCTGGACGTGATGCTGCCCGGTATCGACGGCTGGCAGATCATCGAAGTGCTCCGCGCCCGGCAGGACGTGCCGGTGTTGTTCCTGACCGCCCGCGACCAGTTACAGGACCGGATTCGCGGCCTGGAGCTGGGGGCCGACGATTACCTGGTCAAGCCGTTTTCCTTCACTGAACTGCTGCTGCGCATCCGCACTATCCTGCGCCGTGGCGTGGTGCGCGAGGCCGATCACTTCCATCTGGCCGACCTGGAACTCGACCCGCTGCGCCGCCGCGTAACGCGCCAGCAACAGGTTATCGTGCTGACCAACAAGGAGTTCGCCCTGCTGCACCTGTTGTTGCGCCGCGAAGGCGATGTGCTGTCACGGGCACAAATCGCCTCGGAAGTCTGGGACATGAATTTCGACAGCGACACCAATGTGGTGGACGTCGCCATCAAGCGCCTGCGCAGCAAGATAGACCTGCCCTACCCGGTCAAGCTGATTCACACCGTGCGCGGCATCGGTTATGTGTGCGAGGTGCGGCCATGCGACGCCAGCCTTCCCTGACCCTGCGTTCGACCCTGGCCTTTGCGCTGGTGGCAATGCTCACAGTCAGCGGAGCGGGCCTTTATCTCTACCAGTCCATCGAACAGACTGTGATGCAACGCAGCGACCACGCGGTGCTGGCGCGGCTCGACCACTTTCGCAAGCTGCTGCGCTACGACCTGACGATGGACAACCTCAAAGGCAGCCCGCAACTGTTCGAGAACATGCTCGACAGCGAGGAAGACATCTTTATTATCGGCGAGCCAGGCAAGCCGCCAGTGGTTTCGGTCAACCCGCAACACGCACCGCTGCCGGACCTGCCGACGGTTGCCCAGGACCAGCCGCTGCGGGTCGATGACCTGCGCAGCGGCATGAGCCTGCAAGGCGTGCCGTTGCGCGCTGCGGCGGCGCAGGTGATGTCCAATGGCGTTGAAGTGCGCTTGCAGGCCGCGCACCTGATGGTCAAGGAAATGGCCATGCTAGCCAGCTTCCGCCAGAGCATTTATATCGCCGTGGCACTGGCGTTTCTGATCACCGCCGTGCTGGGTTACGTACTGCTGCGACGCGGTCTGCGCCCGTTGCGCAAAATGGCCGCGCACGCTGCAGCGATCACCCCGGCCAGCCTGCACAAACGAATGGACAGTCACGATACGCCCGTCGAGTTGCAGCAGTTGAGCAACGCCTTCAACGCCATGCTCGACCGGATTGACGATGGTTATCGACGCCTGATGCAGTTCTCCGCCGACCTGGCCCACGAGATTCGCACGCCGGTCGGGTCGCTGATGGGCCATTGCCAGGTGGCGCTGCGTCAGGATCGCAGTGTCGATGAATACCAGGCATTGCTGGCTTCCAATCTGGAAGAGCTGGAGCGCATCTCGCGGCTGGTCGAAAGCATTCTGTTTCTGGCCAGGGCGGACGAGGCGCAAGCGGCGCTGGAACGCCAGCCGCTCGACCTGCACGATGAATTGCAACGCGTGGCCGGTTATTTCGAGGGCCTGGCCGACGAGCGCAATCTGAAGTTGAGCCCCAGTGGGCAAGGTACGCTGCTGGCCGATCCGATATTGCTGCGTCGCGCCCTGAGCAACCTGGTGGCCAACGCCATTCGTTATGCGGATGAAGACAGCGAGATTCTGATTCGTGTAGCGGCGGTTGATCAGCAGTGGCGAATCGAGGTGGAAAACCAGGGCCCGGTGCTGCCACACGCCACCCTGGCCCGGTTGTTCGACCGCTTTTATCGTGGCGACGCCTCGCGCCATGAACGCTCAGACTCCAACGGCCTGGGGCTGGCCATCGTCACGGCAATCATGCACCTGCATGGCGGGCGCGTCGAAGTGGCTCAACCAGCCGACGGCAGGATTTGCTTCAGCCTGGTATTTCCGGCGGTCTGATCAACCGCCGGGTAACGATCAGGACTTCTTGTCGTGAGCGATTGCCAGCTTGTAGAACGTCGCCGAACCGCCCTCGGTGGTGTAGCCGGTATTGTCCTGGGTATAGACCCCTGCCTTGAAGTAGAACAGTTTGCTGCTCCAGGCTGAATCAAGCTTGGCGTACCAGACCGCGTCGAAAGCACTGACGGTCAGATCGCCGGAAGGCGACAGGTTGATGGTGTAGCTGAACTGCTGATCAAGTGGCACACCCTGCGCGATGGTGATCACTTCGATTTCAGAATCCGGCGTGCGACGGAACTTGGCGACGATATTGCCGGTTTTCAGCTTTTCCTTGTACTGATACTCCACCTTCAGCAACGGCTCGGTGCTCTGGTAGCAGTGAATCTGCCCGATCACGATCTTGCCGGTGGAAGGCACCTGATCGACTTCCAGCGTTGCACGCAGAAAGTTGTCGGCGCTCGAATAGGCCCAGTTGAAGACTCTGCCGTCGGACGTCGTCTCGCGTAATTCGGAGCGCGGGTACTTGGCGTTCTCTGTCGTGGAACCGGTCACCGGTGCCCAGAAAAACAGCGTATCCCCGGACTGAAAATAACCGTCCCTATAACCCTTGAGCAACTTAGGCGTTTCGATGATGGTGGCAGGATCCCCGACGGGCACGGACAAATTCCAGGTGGCAAGGTCGATCATGGGGTAACTCGCAAGGTACGCAGTTGTACCGGCAAATAGGGCTCTGGAACGGGCATGCTGGCCCGTTGCGTTCAAACAGACTATCGGCTGAATCGTTTATTTATTAAACAGTAATGACAACTCGCTGACGCCAATAAAATGCCTAAAAAAGCCAATGCCACTATTTTGATGTCAATTTACGAACTACGGCCAAGTGCCAGCTATGGGCTGCAGGTGCCGATTTATCTGCACAGGTCAATTCGGGTGCTGCGTCATTTTTTTGGAAGGCACATCACAAAACAGCCTGAACGAAGCGCTTTTTACCGACGAGCGGTAGCCATTATTTGCTGAAAAAATGAACTTTCCTCATATTTGGCTGACAGACGCGACCGTTCATCGTCGGTTTCGGGGCTGGTAGACCTCTTGCCCCTATTCAAAACCACCGTCTGGCAGTTACGGGTTGACCTTAAGATCTTGTTACGAGATATTAGTTAGCAAGCTATTAATATTCTCACTAACAATGTTTCTCCTAACTAAATTTCCGGTATTTCCATGTCTGTCGATTCATTGCATCGGGCGGTCAGTAGTGGTCTGGTAGCGGCGTCTCGCCAATGGCGCCGCATCTGTCAGAACACGCTGGTCACCTACGGGATTTCCGAAGCGTGCGCAGGGCCTTTACTGGCGATTGCGCGCTTGGGTGACGGTGTCCATCAGGTAAAGGTGGCCCAAGCCGCCGGCATGGAAAGCCCGACGCTGGTGCGCCTGCTTGATCAGCTGTGCAAGGCCGACATCGTGTGCCGCAGCGAAGACCCCAACGACCGCCGCGCCAAGGCCCTGAGCCTGACCGACAAGGGCCGCACGCTGGCTGGTTCCATCGAACTGGAACTGACCCGCTTACGCGCCGATGTCCTTAAAGGTCTTGCGCCCGCTGACCTGGAAGCCACCTTGCGTGTGTTCCAGGCGTTTGCCGAGGCGGCGCACACTGAATCGGGAGGATCGGCTTGAGCGGATTTTTCTCCAGCGTGCCGCCGGCGCGCGACTGGTTCTACGGTGTGCGTACCTTCGGCGCCTCCATGCTGGCGCTGTACATCGCACTCCTGATGGAAATGCCCCGCCCCTACTGGGCAATGGCCACCGTGTACATCGTTTCCAGCCCGTTCGTAGGCCCGACCAGTTCCAAGGCGCTGTATCGCGCCGCCGGAACCCTGGCCGGTGCAGCCGCGTCGGTGCTGCTGGTGCCGATGTTCGTGCAGACGCCCTTGCTGCTGGCCATCGTGGTCGGACTGTGGACCGGCACGCTGCTGTTTCTGTCTCTGCACCTGCGCACCGCCAACAGTTACGCGTTGATGCTGGCGGGCTACACCATGCCGTTGATTTCGCTGCCGGTGGTCGACAATCCACAGGCCGTGTTCGACATTGCCGTGTCGCGTACCGAAGAAATTTTCCTTGGCATCATCTGCGCCTCTGTTGTCGGCGCGATGTTCTGGCCCAGGCGTCTGGCTCCGGTGTTTCAGGCCACCACAGAAAAGTGGTTTGTTGACGCCGCGACCTACAGCCAGCGCTTCATCAGCCGCACCTGTCAGGCCGAAGAAATCGGCACGCTGCGCAACTCGATGGTCGGCAGCTTCAACTCGCTGGAAATGATGATCGGCCAGTTGAGCCACGAGGGCGCACGCAAACAGACTGTGCGCAACGCCAATGAACTGCGCGGCCGAATGATTCACCTGCTGCCGGTCATTGATGCGCTGGACGACGCGCTGTGGGCACTGGAGCGGCGCACGCCCGAGCTGCTGGCCAGCCTGAAACCCATGCTGCAAAAGGCTTGCGACTGGCTCGAAAGCACTGCTGATGGTCCGCAACATGAGCCGTGGCAACAATTGCACCGCGAGCTGGAGGGCCTGCAACCGGGCTCTGCGCAACTCGATGACCGAGACCAGTTGTTGCTCTCCAATACCCTGTTCCGCCTGAGCGAATGGATCGACCTGTGGCAGGATTGCCGCACCCTGCAGTACGCGATCAAGACCGACGACCAGTCGCCATGGCGCGCGGTATATCGCCACTGGCGTCTGGGTCGGCTCACGCCGTTTCTGGACCGCGGCCTGATGCTCTATTCAGTGACTTCGACGGTACTGGCGATCATCGCCGCATCGGTGTTGTGGATTCTGCTGGGCTGGAAAGACGGCGCCGGTGCGGTCGCGCTGGCCGCGGTGTCGTGCAGCTTCTTTGCCGCCATGGACGACCCGGCCCCGCAAATCTACCGGTTCTTCTTCTGGACCCTGCTGTCGGTGGTGTTTGCCAGCCTGTACCTGTTCGTGGTGCTGCCCAACCTGCACGACTTCCCGATGCTGGTACTCGCCTTCGCCGTGCCGTTTATCTGCGTCGGCACCCTGACCGTACAACCGCGCTTCTTTCTGGGCACGCTGCTGACCATCGTCAACACCTCGTCGTTCATCAGCATCCAGAGTGCCTACGATGCGGATTTCATGAACTTCCTCAATTCCAATCTGGCCGGGCCTGCCGGGCTGTTGTTCGCCTTTATCTGGACGCTGGTGTTCCGCCCGTTTGGCGTCGATCTGGCAGTGAAGCGCCTGACCCGTTTCAGCTGGCGCGACATCGCCAGCCTCAGCGAACACTCGTCTCTGGCCGAGCATCGGCGCATGGGCGTGCAAATGCTCGACCGCCTGATGCAGCAACTGCCGCGCCTGACGATTACCGCGCAGGACACCGGGATTGCCCTGCGTGAGCTGCGGGTGGCGCTGAACATGCTTGACCTGCTCGCTTACACCCGGCGCGCAACGCCTGCCGCTCAGGTGTTGTTGCGCCAGGTGATCGATGAGGTCAGCGGCTATTTCAAACACTGCAGCAAAGCCGGCGAGCGACTGCCCGCGCCCAGAGGCCTGTTGATGGCCATGGACCGCGCACGCCGCGCGCTGACCGATCAGGAAATGGGCGACAACCCGGCTCGCGTTCATCTGCTGCACGCGCTCAGCGGCCTGCGTCTGGCGCTGTTGCCGGGCGTGGAGATCGTCACTGTGGGCGGTGAGCTGACCGAGCAACTGCCGCATAACATCGATGGAGCACCCCTGTGATCGGTGATCTGGACATCAGCGGGATCTTCATCCCCACGTTCCTGGCGATGATGAGCATCGCCTATCTGCTGTTTCTCGGCGTGCACGCCGTGCTGTCGCGCGCCCACTTCTACCGTCTGGTCTGGCACCGGGCTTTGTTCAACGTAGGTCTATACGCTTTGCTGCTCGGCGCCGTGGATACTCTCAGTCGATACCTGATGACATGAAAAAACCGATACTGACACTGGGCCGCGTGGTCCTGACCCTGCTGGTTGTCACTCTGGCTGCCGTCGTTGTGTGGCGCATGGTGATGTATTACATGTACGCGCCGTGGACCCGCGACGGGCATATTCGCGCCGATATCGTGCAGATCGCGCCGGACGTGTCCGGCCTGATCCAGAAGGTTGAGGTGACGGACAACCAGCCCGTGCACAAGGGCCAGGTGCTGTTCACCATCGACCAGGACCGCTTCCGCCTGGCCTTGCGTCAGGCGCAGGCCACGGTCGCCGAGCGCCAGGAAACCTGGGAGCAGGCACGCCGCGAGAATAAGCGTAACCGTGGCCTGGGCAACCTGGTGGCGCGTGAGCAACTGGAAGAAAGCCAGTCTCGCGAGGCCCGCGCCCTCTCGGCACTGGGTGAATCCCGCGTGGCCGTGGATGCCGCGCAGCTGAACCTGGATCGCTCGGTGATCCGCAGCCCGGTGGACGGCTACCTCAACGACCGCGCGCCCCGCGATCACGAGTTCGTCACGGCCGGGCGGCCGGTGCTGTCGGTGGTCGATTCGGCGTCGTTCCATATCGACGGCTACTTCGAGGAAACCAAACTGGACGGCATTCATGTCGGCCAGGGCGTTGATATCCGGGTCATTGGTGACAACGCACGGCTGACCGGCCACGTGGTGAGCATCGTTGCCGGCATCGAAGACCGTGACCGCAGCAGCGGCTCGAACCTGCTGCCCAACGTCAACCCGGCGTTCAGTTGGGTGCGGCTGGCGCAGCGGATTCCGGTGCGCATTGCCTTCGATGAGGTGCCTGGCAACTTTCGCATGATCGCCGGGCGCACCGCGACGGTGTCGATCATTGACGATACGCAGGAGGCGCAACGATGAAACGCGCTTTACGCGTGGCGGCGCTTGGGTTCAGTGCCGTGCTGTCGGCCTGCCAGATGGTCGGGCCGAACTACCAACTGCCGAAAGACGGCGCGATCAATCGCCCGGATTTACAGGGCGAACTGGCCGGCCGTTCGGTCAACACCGTTTCGGCGCCGGTGCCTGCGCACTGGTGGCGGCTTTATCAGGATGCGCGTCTGGATGAACTGGTGCGCCAGGCCATCGCCTCCAATACCGACCTGCGCATTGCTGCCGCCAACCTGCAACGCTCTCGCTATCAGACGTCCGAAGCCCAGGCCGCAGGCGGTTTTACCAGCGGTGCGAAGATCGGCGCGCAGCGTGTGCAGGAATCGGGCGAGGCGTATCTGCTGACCGAAAAGGTGCCAGTGTCCAACGTCGGTGACGTAGGCCTGACCACCTCCTATCAGTTCGACCTGTTTGGCACGTTGCAGCGCGGTATCGAAGCTGCGCAGGCCAATGTCGATGCCAATCAGGCGGCGGTCGATACGGCACGCATCACTGTGGTCGCCGATGTGGTGCGGGCCTATACACAGATCTGCGCGGCCAACGAAGAACTCGGCATCGCCCGTGAATCACTGGCCCTGCAACAGCAGAGCGTAACCCTCAACCAGCGTCTTCGCGATGCCGGGCGAGGCGATGAAACCCAGGTCACGCGCTCGCAAACGCAGTTCAAGTCATTGCGCGCCGAAATGCCCCGTTACGAAGCGCGGCGTCAGGCGGCGATGTTCCGCCTGTCGATGCTGCTGGCCAAACCTGTGGAACAATTACCTGCCGGGGTCAGCACCTGTAACGAACTGCCGCACATCGCACAGGTCATGCCGGTGGGCGATGGCGCCACACTGCTCAAACGCCGCCCGGATGTGCGTCAGGCTGAACGTCATCTGGCGATGTCGACGGCCGAAATTGGTGTGGCCACCGGCGAGTTGTATCCGGACATCAGCATTGGCGCGAGCATCGGCACCACCGGCCTGATCGAGAACCTCGGCAAACCGGCCGCCAACCGCTGGGGCTTCGGGCCACTGCTGAACTGGACAATCCCGTCCAACGGCTCGCGCGCACGTATCCATCAGGCTGAAGCGTCGGCGCAGGCATCGTTGGCACGATTTGACGGCGTGGTGCTCAACGCCATCCGTGAAACCCAGACCGGCCTGGCGCAGTACACCGCCCTGCTCGACCGCCGCGACGCCCTCAAGGAAGCCGAACAATCGGCCAGCGAGGCCGCTGACCAGACCCACCGCTTCTATCAGGCCGGACGTGCCTCGTTCCTCGCCGACCTGCAAGCCACCCGCACCTACACCGACGTACGCGCACAAATGGCCGAAGCCAACACCGAAGTGGCCATGGGACAGATCAACCTGTTCCTGGCACTGGGCGGCGGGTGGGAGAAGGATGACGTGGCCGGAAAATAGGACGCTTCGCTTGTCCACGATCTGCCGGAATGTCCAGAATGTCCAGAATGTCCAGAATGTCCAGAATGTGGGAGTGGACTTGTCCACGATCTGCCGGGAACCGGCAGCACAACCAACCGCCTCGGTGTGCCTGACACAGCCGAGGCAGCCGATTTCAGGCCCGCTCCGCAGCCCATTGAGCAGCTAACCTCTGAATCTCTACCCTCCCCGTGCAGAAGCCAGGTTATGCAACCGGATTGATCAACGCCCTCAGAACATGATCCTCCCAAACCCCGGCGATTTTCAGGTAGGCGCGCGCGTACCCTTCCTTTTCGAAGCCGAGTGATTGCAGAAGTCGCTCGCTGCGTACATTGGCTGGCATGTGGTTGGCCATGATGCGGTGCAGGCCCATCTGTTCAAAGCAATAACGATTGATGACCTCAAGCGCCCTTTTCATCAAGCCACGCCCCTGAGCCGTTTCCGTCAACGAAAAGCCGAGGCTACAGGCCTGAAAAACGCCTCTCACGATATTCGTGTAACTGCACCGCCCCAACAATTCGCCGCCGTCTGACTCCGTGACGAGGAAGAAAACCGCACTGCCGGCCTGCATGCTTTCCCACTGCTGCTGAACCCTTGATCTGGCGTTTTCGAGGATGAAATAGTCATCATTCCTCAACGGCTCCCAGGGCTGCAGATGCTTGCGATTGGCCTTTTCATACCGGTTGATCAACTCGCAATCATCAAACGCCAATACCCTGATCGAAAAGCCTTCACCCGAATACTGCATGCATCCTCCCGCGACAGTCATTGACGACGCTCACCAAGAGGCTTTGTTATACGTAGGCCTGATGATTCCAGCAATGGACGCTCTACGCCGCAAGAGGACGCAGAGCGTCCAGAACGGCATGACGACGCGGAGCGTCGCACGATAGTGAAGTAGGGACGCAGCGCTCGTCCACGATCTGCGCGAATGGCCGGGATGTAGGAGCGGACTTGTCCGCGATCTGTCGGGAGCCGGCATCAAAACAGGTGCATACGGTACATCAGACACTCCCGAGGCACCGACTTCAGGCCCGCCTCGCAGCTCGTCGCAGCAGTAAGAGGACGCGGAGCGTCCAGAACGGCATGACGACGCGGAGCGTCGCACGATAGTGGTTTCTCGAATGCCATACCGCGGAGCGTCGCACGATAGTTGGGGTGATCGTTCCTCACGCTCCAGCGCAGGAATGCGGTTCTGGACGCTCTGCGTGCGGTCTTGAATGTGGTGCCAACGCACTTGCACTTGCCCACCCATACTCCTAGGCTCTGCCGATATTCGAATCGGGAAGCACCATGGACACCTCTCTCAGCCGTCGCGAGCGGTTGCATATCGTTATATTCGAGGCCAATACGCCTGCCGGGCGGATGTTTGACAAGATTGTGCTGGTGGCGATCCTGCTCAGTCTGCTGGTCACGGTCATCGACAGCATCGAGAGCATTCATCGCGATTACGCGACGCTGTTCGCCTGGATCGAATGGGGCTTCACGCTGCTGTTCGCCATTGAATACATCATGCGCCTGTACTGCTCGCCCCGGCCGCTGAAGTATGCGTTCAGTTTCTACGGGCTGGTCGATTTGCTGGCGATTGTGCCGGGGGTTCTGTCGATTTATTACAGCGACGCACAATACCTGCTGATCGTGCGGATCATCCGTATGCTGCGGATTTTCCGGGTGCTCAAGCTCGGTACTTATCTGCGCCAGGCCAACTATTTGCTGGCTGCGCTGCGTGGCAGCAAGCAGAAGATCATTGTGTTTCTGGTCACCGTCTCGACCCTGGTCACGGTGTTCGGCACGCTGATGTACGTGATCGAAGGCCCGGAGCACGGTTTCACCAGCATCCCCAAGGGCATTTACTGGGCTATCGTGACCCTCACCACTGTCGGCTTCGGCGATATCGTGCCAAAGACGCCGGTCGGGCAGATGCTCTCGTCGCTGGTGATGATCATCGGTTACTCGATCATCGCCGTGCCCACCGGGATATTCACCGCCGAACTGGCCAACGCCATGCGCGGCGAGCAGTTGAAACACGATTGCCCGGTGTGCTCGAAGAATTTCCACGAGCATGGCGCAGCGTTCTGTTCGCGCTGCGGTAATCAATTGTTCGCAAAAGTAGAGCACAAGGCATAAGCAAAGACCTTTTCAGTCTTTAAACAGCAGGCGCGATACTGATAGTGTCGCGGCATTACGCCATCAGCCTTCATCACAATGATCTCAAGGACCTTGCAGTGAACAAACTCTTCGCCGCCTCGCTACTGGCCGCAGGCCTGGCCTTTGCCAGCGCAACTCAGGCGGCCCAGCCGCTGCTCAACGTCTCTTACGACGTGATGCGTGACTTCTACAAGGACTACAACAGCGCGTTCCAGAAACACTGGAAAGCCGAAAAGAACGAAGACGTGACCGTACAAATGTCGTTTGGCGGGTCGAGCAAGCAAGCGCGCTCGGTTATCGACGGGCTGCCGGCTGACGTGATCACCATGAACATGGCCACCGACATCAACGCGCTGGCGGACAATGGCGCGCTGGTGCCGAAAGACTGGGTCAGCCGCCTGCCGAACAACAGTGCGCCATTCACCTCGGCCACCGTGTTTATCGTGCGCAAGGGCAACCCGAAAGCCCTCAAAGACTGGCCGGACCTGGTCAAGGATGGCGTCGAAGTCATCGTGCCCAACCCGAAAACCTCGGGCAACGGCCGCTACACTTACCTGTCGGCGTGGGGTTACACCCTGAAAAACGGCGGCGATGAAGCCGCTGCGAAGAAATTCGTCGGTGATCTGTTCCGCCATGTGCCGGTCCTCGACACCGGCGGTCGTGGCGCGACCACCACATTCATGACCAACCAGATCGGCGACGTACTGGTCACCTTCGAAAACGAAGCCGAGATGATCGCCCGCGAATTCGGTCGTGATCAGTTTGAAGTGGTCTACCCGTCCGTATCGGCAGAAGCCGAGCCGCCGGTGAGTGTGGTCGACAAGGTGGTAGACAAAAAACAGTCTCGCCCACTGGCTGAGGAATACCTGAAATACCTGTGGTCGCCAGAAGGTCAGGAAATCGCTGCCAACAACTACCTGCGCCCGCGTGATCCGCAGATTCTCGCCAAGTACAAGGATCGTTTCCCGAAAGTGGACTTCCTCTCGGTGGAGAAAACCTTCGGTGACTGGCGCACCGTGCAGAAGACCCACTTCATTGACGGCGGTGTGTTCGACCAGATTTATCCGGGCAAATAATCAGCCCGCGCAATGCAAAACGGCGACCCATGAGGTCGCCGTTTTTATTTGCAGACTTGAATCAATTGCTGAACTGTTTACCCAGCCCGGCCGGTACGCCGCTGGCGTCGGTCGCCTGCCACGGGCCGTTGGGATTGGTCGCCCAGCTCCAGCCGTTGTTCCACTGGTAGTAAGTACGCTGGCGGTAAAACGTATTGAGCTGACCTTCCATGACGTACACGCCCAGACGCGGATCCCAACGGCTGCCTCCACCCGGAGGTGGTGCGAAACTGGCCGAGGTTTTCGGCCCAGCGGTCGGTGCCTTGGCAGGCTCCGCAGGCGTAGTGCCCTGGCGCGTGGCACCCGGCTGGGTCGGGATCGGCTCCTGGCTACGTGGCGGTGCCGGATGCTGGACTGCACAGGCACTCAGGCCAACGACCAGACCCAACAAGGTAATACGTGCGGTACGGTACATAAGCGACTCTCTAGTTATCCGGACTGTCGATGGTCAACACCTGCTGCGCCTCGGTATCGCTGGCCAGCGGCTGACTGCGGCCGACCCACTCACCGGTGGTTGGCTGCCCCGCGCGAGACACTCGCGCAACCAGTTGGACTTGTGCAAAGTTCGACAGGTTCAGTTGCGGCATCATTGCGTCGGCATCGCTCAGTTCCACCTCGGCGGGCAGGTCCGCCACGGTGATGCGCTTGACCGCCAGTGGCGCGGCCGGCCCCTTGATTGCGCGGGCGAAGATGAACACGCTGTCAGTTGGCTGGACGTTACCCTTGAGCGATGCAGCCAGCGCGACACGGACTTTGAGCGACCTGGCTTTGACTGCACCGCCCTGTTGCGCAAGGTTCTCTCGGGCCTTGGCAATGCCGCCTTCCAGCGCCGAGCGCGATGCGTCCTGCGCGGGCAACGCCGCCAGCAGGCGGGTCCAGTAATCCACCGCTAGCTGATAACGCTGCGTTTCAAACGCGGCAATCCCCAGCAGGCCAAGGCTGGTGACTTCTTTGCGGTCGGCCTGCAGCGCTTCGTCGGTCAGCGCCTGCACCTGCGGGGTGAAGTGCTTGTCGCTGGCGAAATACAACGCCTGCGCCCACTGGCCGAGCAACTCGGGCGACCTTCCAGCCAGTGCCACCGAACGCTCGAACATCAGTGCTGCATCGCCGGGACGATTTTGCGCCATGTAGCTGCGCGCCAGAAAATACAGGTTCTCGGCAGAATCCGGCTGGGCCTGCACGCTGCGCTCAAGGCGCTGGGTCATGTCGGCCAGCGAGGATGGCGGCTTGGCGAATTCGCGGCTCAGCTCGACCCGGTCACTGGCGCCCAGATGCAGATAGCCTGCCAGGCCGAGCAGCGGCACCAGCACAGCGGCCAGCAACAACAGCGGTTTGCCCAGCCGGGAGGCGCTAACGGTTTCTGTGCCTTCGGTGTCGGCAAGCAACTCTCGGGCAGCCTCTGCGCGAGCGTCCTGAAGCTGCTGCGCCGACAAAACGCTTTGCTCATGCTGAACCTGTAATTCGGCCAGGCGCTCCTGATACAGCGCCACGTTGAGCGCGGTGCGGTCTTCTTCGCGCTGCGCACGATGGCCGCGCAACACCGGGATCAGCAAAAAGCCCAGCGCCACCAGCAGCAACAGCCCGGTTGCCATCCAGAAATCGATCATGTGCGGTTGTCGTCCAGCAATCGGGCAAGGCGCTGTTGCTCGTCTTCGGACAACACAGCGGCAGGTGCGGAGCGCTGTTTGCGACGGCGCATCACGATAAAACCAATCACCAGCAGGCCACCGAGCAACAGACCGGCCGGGCCGAACCAAAGCAGCCAGGTGCGGGAGTTGAGGCTAGGTTTGTAACGAACGAAGTCACCATAGCGGTCGACCATAAAATCGATGATCTGCTGGTTGCTCTGCCCTTCGCCCAGCATGCGGTAGATTTCCTTGCGCAGGTCGGCAGCAATCGGCGCATTGGAGTCGGCGATGTCTTGATTCTGGCATTTGGGGCAACGCAGCTCGCGGGTCAGCTCGCTGTAGCGGGCGCGCTCGGCGTCGTCACGAAAGGTGTAGGCGTCGATGGCCGCGTGGACGATGCCGCACAGCAACAGGTTGAGCAAAATCACGCTCAAGCAGCGCTTCATGGCCGGCCCTCGTCAAGCAGCGCCTGATAGCGGGCCGCAAGTTTTTCGCGCCAGACCGACTCGTCGATGACCCCGACATGTTTGTAACGAATAATGCCCTGACGGTCGATCAGGAAGGTTTCCGGTGCGCCATACACGCCCAGGTTCAGGCCCAGCGAGCCGTCTTCGTCACGGATATTCAACAGGTACGGGTCGTGAAACTCCGCGAGCCACTTTATTGCATCGGCGTTGACGTCCTTATAGTTGACGCCGTAGATCAACACGCCCTGCTGCGCCAGCCGGGTGAGCAGCGGATGCTCGACCCGGCAGGCCACGCACCAGGTGCCCCAGACATTGACCAGCGCAGGTTTGCCCAGCAGGTCGGCACGGGTCAACACCCGATTGCTCTGCACTGCGGGCAACGAAAATTGCGGAAAAGGCTTGCCGATCAGCGCCGAAGGCAGCTCGGCGGGGTCCAGATACAAACCGCGATACAACAACGCCGCCACACCGAGAAACAGCGCCAGCGGCACGACCATGATCCAGCGTTTCATCGCGCAGCTCCCGACATGCCCAGTGCCTCGCGCACCTTGGTTTTGACCCGCGTGCGATAACGCCGGTCCAGCGCCGCCAGCCCCCCGCCAAGACCGGTCAGCAAGCCGCCGAACCAGATCCAGCGCACGAACGGCTTGACGTGAACCCGCACCGCCCAAGCGCCATTGCCCAGCGGTTCGCCCAAGGCCACGTAAAGATCACGGCTGAAACCGGCGTCGATGCCCGCCTCGGTCATCATGGACTGCTGCACGCTGTACAGGCGTTTCTCCGGGTGCAGTTCAGTGACCTGCACGCCGTTGCGCAGGACGCGAACGGTGCCACGATCCGAGGTGAAATTCGGCCCTTCATAATGCTTGGCGCCCTCGAACACGAACACATAACCGCCCAGTTCAGTGGACTCGCCGGGGGCCATGCGCAAATCGCGCTCGGCGCTGTTCTGGCTGGATAACACCACGCCCAGCGCGCACACCACGATGCCGAGGTGCGCGAGCTGCATGCCCCAATAACTGCGGGTCAGGCTGCGTGCGCCTTTGAGCAGCCCCTTGTGACGGGTCTTGTCGAGCAGATCGCGTAACCCGGCCAGCAGCACCCAGGCGGCGAGCATGAAGGTGGCCAACACCGCCCACTGAAAATCGCCCATGACCAGCCCGGCGATCACCGCCAGCACGGCGCTGCCGATCAGCACCGGGGCGAGCATGCCCAGCAGCCATTTCAGCGGCGTATGCTTCCAGCGCACCAGCACGCCGACCGCCATGACCGCCAGCAACAGCCCCATCAACGGCACGAACAGCGCGTTGAAATACGGCGGCCCGACCGACATCTTGTCGCCGCTGATGGCGTCGATCACCAGCGGATAAAGCGTGCCGAGCAGGATCATTGACGCGGCCACCACCAGCAAGAGGTTATTGCCGAGCAGCAGGGTTTCCCGCGACCACAGGCCAAAGCAGACGTGGCTTTTGACCACCGGTGCACGAATCGCGAACAGGGTCAGCGAGCCGCCCACCACAACCAGCAGGAACATCAGAATGAACACGCCGCGTGCCGGGTCCGAGGCGAAAGCGTGCACCGAAGTCAGCACCCCGGAACGCACCAGAAACGTGCCCAGCAGGCTCAGGGAAAACGCCGCAATTGCCAGCAGCACCGTCCAGCTTTTGAACACGCCGCGTTTTTCCGTGACCGCCAGCGAGTGAATCAGCGCCGTGCCCACCAGCCAAGGCATGAACGAAGCGTTTTCCACCGGGTCCCAGAACCACCAGCCGCCCCAGCCCAGTTCGTAATACGCCCACCACGAGCCAAGGCTGATGCCGATACCAAGAAACGCCCAGGCCACCAGCGTCCACGGCCGCGACCAGCGCGCCCAGGCGGCGTCGAGTCGCCCGCCGAGCAACGCCGCGATGGCGAACGCAAAGGCTACGGAAAACCCCACATAGCCCATGTACAGCATCGGCGGATGCACGATCAGGCCGATGTCCTGCAACAACGGGTTGAGATCGCGCCCGTTGGCAGGCATTTGCGGCAACAGCCGGGCAAACGGGTTGGACGTGAGGATCAGAAACAGCAAAAAGCCCAGGCTGATCATGCCCATCACGGCCAGTACCCGCGCCAGCATCACTTGGGGCAATTGCCGGGAAAACACTGACACGGCGAAGGTCCAGCCACCCAGAATCAGCGCCCAGAGCAGCAACGAGCCTTCATGCGCGCCCCACACGGCGCTGAACTTGTAGTACCAGGGCAGCGCGGTGTTGGAATTCTGCGCCACATAGGTAACGGAAAAATCATCGGTCATGAACGCGTAGGTCAGGCAACCGAAGGCGAAGATCAAAAAACTGAACTGGCCCCACGCCGCCGGACGCGCCAGGCTCATCCACAGGCGGTCGTCGCGCCACGCGCCGATCAGCGGGATGATGGCCTGCACCAGCGCAAAGCCCAGTGCCAGAATCATGGCCAGATGGCCGAGTTCGGGAATCATCAATCAACCTGCCTTGCGGGCATGGAGGCTGGAGCCGGTGCTGTCTGACCGCTTTCGCGCAGTGCTTTGGTCACTTCGGGGGGCATGTACTTCTCGTCATGTTTGGCCAGCACTTCATCGGCGACGACCACGCCCTGAGCGTTGAGCTTGCCCAACGCGACAATGCCCTGCCCTTCGCGGAACAGGTCGGGAAGGATGCCGCGATAGGCGATGGTCACCGACTTGTTGAAATCGGTAACCACAAAGCGCACGTCCAGTGAGTCCGCCGAGCGCTGCAACGAGCCCTTCTCGACCATGCCACCCGCGCGAATACGGGTGCCCACCGGTGCCTCGCCGTTGGCAATCTGGCTTGGCGTATAGAACAGATTGATGTTTTCCTTAAGCGCACTGAGCGCCAGGCCAAGGGCCAGCCCGACAGCGGCCAGCACGGCCAGAATGATCAGCAAGCGCTTTCTGCGCAGCGGGTTCACGGACGGATCTCCCGCTTCAAGCGTTGCGCCTGTTGCTGCAGATAACGACGCCGCGCCAGCACCGGCAGGGTCACGTTGATCAGCAGCACCAGCAGACACAGGCCGTAAGCCGACCAGACGAACAGCGCGTGGCGGCCCATGGCGAGAAAATCGCTGAATGACTCGAAGCTCAAGGCGTGTTCTCCGACGGCATCGGCGTTTGCCCCAGGCTGCGCTGAACTTCGGCCCTTGCCCACTGGGTGCGCGACTCGCGACGCAGCACTTCAAGCCGCATACGCAACAGCAGCACGACGCCGAAGAAGCAGTAAAAACCCAACACGGTAAATAGCAGCGGCAGCCACATTTCGGCAGGCATGGCCGGTTTTTCCGTGAGGCTGAACGTCGCGCCCTGATGCAAGGTGTTCCACCATTCGACCGAGTATTTGATGATCGGAATATTCACCACGCCGACGATGGCCAGCACTGCACAGGCTTTGCCGGCGCTGTCGCGATTGCTGATCGCGTTGCCCAGCGCGATCAGGCCCAGATACAGGAACAGCAGAATCAGCATCGAGGTCAGTCGCGCATCCCAGACCCACCAGGCGCCCCAGGTCGGCTTGCCCCAGATCGCCCCGGTCGCCAGCGCCAGCGCAGTCATCCACGCCCCGATGGGCGCCGCGCAGTGCAGCGCAATGTCGGCCAGTTTGATCTTCCATACCAGCCCGACCACGCCGCACACCGCTAGCATCACGTAGCAGGACTGCGCCAGCATGGCGGCAGGCACGTGAATGTAAATGATACGAAAACTGTTGCCCTGCTGGTAATCCGGCGGCGCGAACGCCAGGCCCCAGACCATACCGATGCCCAGCAACACACATGCAGCCACACTCAGCCACGGCAGCAAGCGTGCGCTAATGCGGTAAAACGCTTTCGGTGAGCCGAGCCTGTGCAACCAGGCCCAACCGATGCTGCTTTTCATGGCGTTGCTTTTCATCAGGTGTATCCAGGGTTTTGCCGGGCATCGGTAACCCGATGCCCGGCACCTCAATTATTCGCCGACACTGATCTTCAGGCCCGCAGCGATTGCAAAGGGTGTCAGGGTAATCGCCAGCACCGTGAGGCTGCCGAGCCACAACAGGTAGCCGGTCGCGGGCATGTCTTGCAGGGCGGCTTGCAGCGCAGCGCTGCCCAGAATCAACACCGGAATGTACAGCGGCAAAATCAACAGGGCGAGCAGCACGCCACCGCGCTTGAGGCCCACCGTCAACGCCGCACCCACTGCGCCCAACAGGCTGAGCACCGGCGTACCGAGCAGCAACGAAAGCATCAGCACCGACAGGCACTGCGCGGGCAAACCGAGCATCAGTGCCAGCAGCGGCGACAACAGTACCAGCGCCAGTCCGGAAAAAACCCAGTGTGCCAGCACTTTGCCCAGAACCAGAAGCGCCAGAGGGTGCGGCGAAAGGACCCACTGTTCCAGTGAGCCGTCCTCGAAATCGCCGCGAAACAGCCCGTCCAGCGAGAGCAGCACGGCCAACAGTGCCGCCACCCAGACCAGCCCCGGCGACAAGGCTTGCAACAATTGCGTGTCCGGGCCGATGGCCAGCGGGAACAAGGCGATGACCAGCGCGAAGAACACCAGCGGGTTGATCAGCTCGGCCGGACGACGCGCAAGCAGGCGTGCCTCGCGCAGGATCAGCGCCGCAAAGACCGTGCTCATGCTGACCACTGTGCCAGATCGATGCTGCGATAACCCGCCGGCAAGCGACTCAGGGGGTGGTGCGTGGTAATGACGACCATACCGCCCTTTTCACAGTGGTCTGCCAGGTGATTCTCCAACTGGGCGATGCCTTGCCGGTCGAGCGCGGTGAAGGGCTCATCGAGTATCCAGAGTGACGGGGCGGGCAGATGCAGACGTGCCAGCGCAACGCGGCGCTGCTGCCCGGCCGACAAGGTGTGACAAGGCACGTCCTCGAAACCGGCCAGCCCGACCGCGTTCAGCGCGTGCCCCATAGCGTCGGCACCGGCTGGCTGATACAGCGCGCAGAGCCAGGCCAGGTTCTCCAGCGGCGTGAGCACGTCCTTGAGCGCTGGCGCATGGCCAAGCCACAACAGATCGCAGCCCGGCGCTCGCTGGCGGCCCAGCGCTTGCCCGTTGAGCAGCACCTGCCCGGCGGTCGGCTGCATCAGCCCGCTCAGCAGGCGCAGCAGGCTGGTCTTGCCGCTGCCATTGGGGCCGCTGACCTGCAGCATGTCGCCGGCGCACAGGTGCAGATCGAGGTTTTCGAACAGCACCCGCCAGTCCCGCTCACATGCCAGAGCCGTCGCTTGCAGAAATGGGGGGACTGGGGTCATCAGGCGTTTCCAGTGCTGTTGCGTCGCGAAATGTGTCAAAACAGACACATACGGAGTAAAAGACGGTTCAAGTCAGGATTGATGCAGCCGTTACATGAAGAGAAGTTAATGGCGGCCAGCCCGGTTTCGGCCGGTATTATACATACGAGTCCTGTTATCAAAGGGGCAATTTCCTCAGGTCGACATTTCAATGACAGGCGACATCACCAGCGTTCCGGCGGCTACCGCCATCACGACATTGCTGCGCGCCGGCATCTCCCCTGCGCAGGTTCTGACCTTAGTGCAATCGGCGGAAAATCTCATCCCCGAAGGCGAGACCGCAGACGCCGAAGTACTGACCCTCAAGCAGGTCAACCAGAACTTCCAGTTGCTGCTGCGTCTGGTGCTGGCCAATGGCACCCAGACCAGCCTGCCGGTCACCAGCAGCGTACCGTTCGCGCCCGGTAGCCTGTTGCAGGTAGCGCAGGCGTCGTCCAACGAACTGACACTGACCCTGCAACAGCTCAACAGTGCGCTGAAAAACTCGATGACCAGCCTCGATACTCAGCGGTTGCCGGTCGGCACCCTGTTGCAAGGCAAGGTCATGACCAGCCAGGTGGTCGCGCAGGCGGTCAACCTGCTGGCCGGGCAAAACCCGGCTGCGGCAACGCCCACGTACCGCTCCATCGTGATGCTACTCAACACCGCACTGGCAGGCTCCAGCCTGACCATCGAAAGCCCGCAGCCGTTGACCGTCGGCAGCCTGTTGAGTGCGCAGGTGCAAGGCAGTCAGGCACTGAATTTCGTCGCCCTGCCCGGTCGCTTTGATCAACTGGCGGTGGCGCAACAACTGGCCACCCAACAAAACCGTCAGGGCTCGCTGAGCACCCTGATCAATGCCCTGCAAAATCTGCAAAGCGTGCAGAACAACACGGCGGCGAACAGCAATCCGGTTGCGAACACGCAAGCCATCAGCGCGCCGTTGCAAGCCGCCATCGGCCAGTTGCTGGACGATTTGCCCGATATCGATCAGATGACCACGCCCAAAGGCGTTGCGCAGGCGCTCAATGCCAGCGGCGCGTTTCTGGAAGCAAAACTGCTCGCCGGGCTTAATCCGGCGCAGGTCCCGGACATGAAGGCCAACCTGATGCGCCTGATTGCGCAGATCTTGCCCGGCCTGCCGGATAACACCTCTTACAGCGCCGCCGCTGCGTCCAACACCCTGGCGCGGGCCATGCCCAACGCGATTCGCAATGCGCTGGGCACCTTGGGGCTGGTGGCTGCGCGCACCCAGCCAAGCGTCTTTCCGTTGCCGTCGCGCAACGTCAGCGGTGGCGAAAAAGAGGACGACCTGGAGATTCTGCTCAAACTCGCGGCCGCCGCTGTTTCGCGCCTGCAAAGCCACCAGTTGGGCGGCCTGGAGCAGACCCGTACCAACGCCGATGGCACTCAGGTGACTACATGGCAACTGGAAGTGCCGATGCGCAACGCCCATGACATCGTGCCGTTGCAGGTCAAGGTGCAGCGCGAAGACAAGCCTGATCAGGACACCACCGAAGACCGCGACGATATCGAGGTCAAGGAAACCCGTGAAAAACTCTGGAAAGTCGATCTGGCTTTCGATCTGGAGCCGCTGGGCCCCATGCAGGTGCATGCGCAACTGCTGCGCGGCACGCTGTCCAGCCAGTTATGGGCCGAGCGCCCGGACAGCGCAGCGCTGATCGAACATGAACTGGGGCATTTGCGCGAGCGCCTGATTGCCTGCGGCCTGGCCGTCGGTGAGCTGGCGTGCAGCCATGGCGTACCGCCACAAGGGCCGCGCACCGCCCTCGAACAACGCTGGATCGACGAGAACGCCTGATGACCCTACCCGATCATGTCCCGCGCCAGGCTATCGCCCTGAGCTACGACGGCCAGCAGGCGCCGACCCTCAGCGCCAAGGGTGACGACCAGTTGGCCGAAGCCATACTGGCCATTGCCCGCGAATACGAAGTGCCGATCTACGAGAATGCCGAGCTGGTCAAGCTGCTGGCCCGCATGGAACTGGGCGACAGCATCCCCGAGCCGCTGTACCGCACGATTGCCGAAATCATCGCCTTCGCCTGGCACCTGAAAGGCAAGTTCCCGGCCGGTCAGGACCCCGACGCGCCGCCTGTAGAGCGGGATATTACGCCGCGCTACTAGTAGCGAAGCAACTGAACGGCCTCACAACGCAATCGGTTTGCGCCCTGCAAACGAGTGCGCCAGGGTGCCGCCGTCGACCAGGTCCAGCTCGCCACCCAGCGGCACGCCGTGGGCAATGCGCGAGGCCACCAGGCCTTTGTCGTGAAGCAACTGGGCGATGTAGTGCGCGGTGGCCTCGCCTTCCACAGTCGGGTTGGTGGCCAGAATCACTTCCGTGAAGGTGGTCTGCTGGCTGATGCGCTCCATCAGTTGCGGAATGCCGATGGCCTCCGGGCCCAGGCCGTCGAGGGGCGACAGGTGGCCCTTGAGCACGAAATAACGACCGCGATAACCGGTCTGCTCCACCGCATAGACATCCGTCGGGCCTTCGACCACGCACAGCAGCGTGTCATCGCGACGCAGGTCGGAACACTGCGGGCAGAGTTCTTCTTCGGTCAGCGTGCGGCACAAGCGGCAATGACCGACGCCATCCATCGCCTGCCCCAACGCCAATGCTAGCCGTGAACCGCCGCTGCGGTCGCGCTCCAGCAGCTGCAACGCCATGCGTTGCGCGGTTTTCTGACCGACGCCCGGCAGCACGCGGAAGGCATCGATCAACTGGCGAATCAGGGGACTGAAGCTCATGGAGAAAAATCCGACAAAAACACAAGACGCGGTTTATACCCACGCGTTGCTGTGAGCGTCAATTGAGGTGTTCGATACTGCGACCAACAGCGCCTGTGCGATTGACGTGATCAGCCCTTCAACGTCGTCTCCAGAAACTCCGTCAGCGCCTGCACCCGCGCGCTGCGGTGCTTGCGCACGGGCACCAGCAGGTTGATCGGGGCGCTGGCCAGTTGCCAATCGGCGAGGACGCGCACCAGGTTGCCGCTGGCGATCGCCTCGCTGACATCCCACTGCGAGCGCAACACGATCCCCAGCCCCTGCTCGGCCCAGCGGCGCGCCACCGAGCCGTCGTTGCTGAGCAGTGCGGGCTCGATGCGCAGGGTCTTTTTCGCTTGCCCCTTGCTCAGGTGCCAGAGGGTCACGTCTTCATCGTTTTCGCGAATGCAGATGCAGCGGTGGCTGGCCAGCTCATCGGGCGTCGAAGGGACGCCGTGCTGCTCAAGATAAGCCGGGCTGGCGCACAGCCAGCGGTGGTTCTGCGCCAGAGGTCTGGCGATCCACAGGCTGTCATTGAGGTTGCCGATGTGAATCACCGCGTCGCTGTCGTGGCGATCCGGCCACGGCGTTTCGCGTAAATCCAGGTGCAGGGACATCTGCGGATGCAGTTTGGCGAAGCGTGCCAGCAGCGGTGCAATGCGCTGCCGGCCATAACCAAACGGCGCAGCCAGGCGCAGGGTGCCGACCAGTCGTTCGTCGCGCTGCTTGAAAGATTCCGGAAGCGCTTCAAGCTGTTCCAGCAGGTGCGCGCTTTCCCGTGCGAAACGTTCGCCATCGGCGGTCAGGCTCAGGCGTCTGGCGTCGCGGTTGGCCAGGGTGATGCCCAGTTGCGTCTCCAGCTTGCGCAAGCGCATCGACAACGCAGGCGGCGAGACATTCAGCACTCGGGCGGCAGCGCTGAGGGATTCACAGCGCGAAAGTGCCACGGCCAGGCGTAGGTCTTCGATAGCGATCATTCAGCTGAGCTTAAGGATTGATGACAATGCATTGAACCACAGCTTCATCATCAGTGAGTAGAGTGCCTGTCGTACCCCGTCATGCGAGCCTTACCCATGTCAGCTTCTCTGTCCTCTCTCGATACGCCTGTTGCACTGCTGGACGTGCCGCGCATGCAGCGCAATATTCAGCGCATGCAGCAACGCATGAATGAACTGGGCGTGCGCTTGCGTCCGCACGTCAAGACCAGCAAGTCGCTGCCGGTGATTCAGGCGCAGATGGCTGCGGGTGCCAGCGGGGTGACGGTCTCGACCCTGAAAGAGGCCGAGCACTGTTTTGCCGAGGGCATCAGCGATGTGTTTTACGCCGTTGCCATTGCACCCGGCAAACTGGATCAGGCACTCAAGCTGCGGCGCAACGGCTGCCGCCTGAGCCTCCTGACCGACAGCGTGGTCGCAGCACAGGCCATCGTTGCCTTTGGCCAGCAGCATGACGAGCAATTCGAGGTGTGGATCGAGATCGATTGCGATGGCCATCGCTCGGGGCTGACCGTCGAAGACAACGCGTTGATAGAGGTGGCGAAAACACTGGTCGAAGGCGGCATGCAACTGCGCGGGGTCATGACCCACGCAGGCTCCAGCTACGACCTCGACACCCCTCAAGCACTGCAAGCCCTGGCTGAACAGGAACGTCTGCTCTGCGTCAGCGCCGCTGAACGCATTCGCGATGCCGGGCTGCCCTGCCCCGAAGTCAGCATCGGCTCGACACCCACTGCATTGTCTGCGCAGGGCCTTGCAGACGTGACCGAGGTGCGCGCGGGCGTGTATGTGTTCTTCGATCTGGTGATGCACAACATCGGCGTGTGCCGCGCAGACGAGCTGGCCTTGAGCGTGCTGACCACTGTTATCGGCCATCAGCAGGACAAGGGCTGGATCATTGTCGACGCAGGCTGGATGGCCATGAGCCGGGACCGCGGCACCCAGCGCCAGCGTCAGGATTTCGGTTACGGCCAGGTCTGCACTGAAACCGGCGAGTGGATCGACGGCGCGCGAGTGACCGGGGCCAATCAGGAGCACGGCATCATCACCCTCGCCACAGGCGACAGCACAGACCTCATCGGCCGCTTTCCGATTGGCAGCCAGCTGCGCATTCTGCCCAATCATGCGTGCGCGACCGGCGCGCAATTCCCGGACTACCACGCCTGCGACGCCGACGGCGCAGTGCACACCTGGAGTCGTCTGCATGGCTGGTGATATCGAACTGATTCGCACACCCTCGGCTGCAGCGCCGGGCGGGCACTATTCGCAAGCGGTGCTGCACCAAGGCATTTTGCATGTTTCCGGGCAATTGCCGGTGCGCGCCGACGGCAGCCACAGCGTTGACGACCCGTTCGAGGTGCAGGCGGCCATTGCGCTGGACAATCTGGTCACGATACTGGGCGCAGCAGGTTGTGGCACGGATGACCTGCTCAAAGTGACGGTCTACGTGGCCGGTATCCGGCACTGGCCTGATTTCGACCGGATCTATGCGCGCTATCTGGGCGAGCATCGTCCGGCCCGCGCTGTGGTGCCGGTTCCAGAATTGCATCACGGCTACCTGATCGAGATCGAAGCCCTGGCGCGCGCCGTACGATGAACATTATCGGGAGCACCTCATGACCCCGCAAAAAAGCGACGTTCTGATTATCGGTGGCGGCTTCATGGGCTCGTCATCGGCGTTTTTCCTGCGCCAGCACGGGCGCTCGGTGACCCTGCTGGAACGCGACCAGATCGGCCAGTACGCAAGTGGCGTCAACTTCGGCAACGTGCGCCGTCAGGGCCGGTTTCTCGGCCAACTGGAGCTCTCCAATCGCTCTTGGGCGCTCTGGAAGCGCTTGCCCGAGCTGATCGGCGAAGACCTGGAATTCATTCCCAGCGGCCACATGCGCGTGTGTTATCGCGAAGACGAAATCGCCGAGCTGGAGGCCTACGCCGCCGCACCCGAAGCCCGCGAGCTGGATTTGCAGGTCATCAGAGGCAAGGCGCTGCATGAGCGCTTCCCGTTTCTCGGCCCGGAGGTCAAAGGCGGCTCTTATGCGCCGCACGACGGGCACGCCAACCCGCGCCTGGCCGCGCCCGCCTTCGCCCGTGCGGCGATTCGCGCCGGGGCAAGAATCGAAGAGCGCACCGAAGTGGCCGAGGTGCAGAAGGTCGGCGGCGAGTTTCACGTCACCACCACTGACGGCCAGCTGTTCGTCGCCGAGCAACTGCTGATCACCGCCGGGGCCTGGGCGGCCAAACTGGCCGAGCAGTTCGGCGAGCCGGTTCCGCTGGAGCCCAACGGCCCGCAAATGTCCGTGACCGAACCGGTGCCATACGCCCTGCCCACGGTGATCGGGGTGTTCACCAAAATCAAAGAGGAAGTGATTTATTTCCGCCAGATACCGCGCGGCAACATCATCATTGGCGGCGGCAATCGCAACAAGCCAGACATGGCCAACCGTCGCGCCTATTTCAAGCCGGAAAGCCTGATCAACCAGATGAAACAGATGAGCCGCCTGATACCCGGCGCAGAAAAGCTCAACATCATCCGCGTCTGGAGCGGCATCGAGAGTTACACCCCGGACTCGCTGCCAATCATGGGCCGCAGCGGCAAGGTCGATGGCCTGTTCTACGCCTTCGGCTTCTGCGGTCATGGCTTTCAGCTCGGCCCCGGCGTCGGTGACGTGATGGCCGAGCTGATCAGCACCGGCAGCACTCGCACGCTGATCAGCCCATTCGATATCCGCCGCTTTACTGACCCAAGTGCCATCGAGACGCCGTTTGTCTCCAGCCTGATGAGCGCAGGCAAATTGATATGAGCCCCACCATTCATTCTCAGGGAGGCGCCATGCCCACGACTTCGGACACCCACTATCACTATCGCCCGGTAACGGCGGCAGACGTACCGGCAGCTCACGCGCTTTCGGTGCACCTCAAATGGCCGCATCGGGAAGAAGACTGGGCGATGGTGCAACGTACTTCCGAAGGCTTTGTCGCTGAACGTGACGGGCAACTGGTGGGCGTAGCCTTCACCTGCCATCAGGGCGACTGGTCGTCGATTGGCCTGGTGATTGTCAGCGACGAACACCAGGGCAAAGGCATCGGTCGTCGCTTGATGAACCTGTGCCTGGACGCCACCGCGCCACGCACGCCGATCCTCAATGCCACGGAGCTGGGTGCGCCACTCTACAGGAGCATGGGTTTTGTTGACTTTGCACGGATTCAACAGCATCAGGGCATTGCTCAGGTGCCTGATGCTGAAAGGCTGGGCGACGGCTTGCCTGTTCGGACGCCAGGGCCTGCCGACCATGCCGAGCTGATCCGCCTGGCCAACGCCGGCAGCGGTCTGGACCGCAGCGTCGTGCTGACCGATCTGCTGCGTGATGCCGAGCAGGCTGTCGGCATCGAGCATGATGGCCAGTTGCAAGGCATCGCCCTGCTACGGCGTTTTGGTCGCGGCCATATCATCGGCCCGGTGGTCGCGCAGGATGTCGGGCAGGCGCAACGGTTGATCACCCACTTGCTGCGCCTGATACCCGAGCGGTTTGTGCGCTTCGACATCGTCGCCGACTGCGGGCTGGCGCCGTGGCTGGAAAGCCTGGGCCTGGCGTGTGTCGACAGAGCGCCGCGCATGGTGCTCGGCACGCCTCCACCGAAGAGCCCGGACGTGCAGCAGTTTGCGCTGGTGACTCAGGCGCTTGGCTGAAATCAGGGCAGGTGACGGGCTGAAACAGGTCCGCGAGGTTAGCGGGTTGCATACAGCAGATTATTCTTTGCAGCCCGCCAGATCGGCGCTTTTTGTCCAGACCGCTTTGTTAGCTTATGGCTATCAAATCATTATCGCTCCAGGGAGCCCGCTGGATGACCACACAGCCCTTGAACAGCCATCGCGTTGATCCGCACACGGCGCAAAAATTCTACATTGATGGTCACTGGTGTGCGCCGCTCAGCCCCGCCAGTATTGCGGTGGTCAACCCGGCGACTGAAGAAGTCGTGGCGCACGTTGCCAGCGGCACCGCTGCCGATGTAGACCGCGCCGTTGCAGCCGCTCGGGCGGCCTTTGCGGGCTGGTCCGGCACCTCGCCCGAGGCACGCGCGCAGGTCATCGGCCGGATTCATGAGCTGATCATCGAGCGCAAGGAAGAACTGGCGCAGGCAATTTCGCTGGAAATGGGCGCAGCCATCAGTTCTGCCCGCGCCATGCAGGTGCCGCTCGCTGCTGAACACGTGCGGGTCGCTCGTGATCTGCTGGCGACCTATCGTTTCCAGAAGGTCGAAGGCGGCACGGCCATCGAACGCGAGCCGATTGGTGTGTGCGCGCTGATCACGCCGTGGAACTGGCCGCTGTATCAAATCACCGCCAAAGTCGCCCCGGCCATTGCCGCCGGTTGCACGGTGGTGCTCAAGCCCAGCGAACTGTCGCCATTGAGTGCTTTGCTGTTTGCGCAACTGGTGCACGATGCCGGCCTGCCGCCGGGGGTGTTCAATCTGGTCAATGGCAGCGGCCCTGAAGTGGGCGGCGCGATGGCGGCGCATCCTGACATCGACATGATTTCGATCACCGGTTCAAACCGTGCGGGGGCGTTGGTCGCGCAAGCTGCTGCGCCGACCGTCAAGCGTGTCACGCAGGAACTGGGCGGCAAATCGCCGAACATTCTGCTGCCTGACGCCGACTTCGCCAAAGCCGTGCCGCCTGGGGTGATGGCTGCGTTCCGTAACGTCGGTCAGTCATGCAGCGCACCGACGCGCATGATTGTGCCGAGAAACCGCCTGGCAGAAGTCGAGGCACTGGCTGCCGAGACGGCCGGGACGATCATCGTCGGTGATCCGCAATTGGAACACACGGTGTTGGGGCCGATTGCCAACGAGGCACAGTTTCATCGCGTGCAGGCGATGATTGATGCGGGTATCCGTGAGGGTGCAAAACTGGTCTGCGGTGGGCCGGGGCGTGTACAGGGTCATGAGCAGGGTTTTTATACACGGCCGACGGTGTTTTCCGAGGTGGATTCGTCGATGCGCATCGCCCGAGAGGAGATTTTTGGTCCGGTGCTGTGCCTGATTGCCTACGACACAATCGATGAAGCAGTGGCGATTGCCAACGACACGGTGTATGGGCTGGGCGCGCACGTTCAGGGCCAGGACCTTGAGCAGGCCCGCTCGGTGGCTTCACGCATCCGCGCCGGCCAGGTGCACCTGAATTATCCCGCCTGGAACCCGATGGCGCCGTTCGGCGGCTACAAGCGCTCGGGCAATGGCCGCGAGTATGGCGTGCATGGTTTTGAAGAGTATCTGGAGACCAAGGCGATTGTCGGGTTTGCTCCGGCTGACTTGATGTAACGGTCGTGCCAATGCAGAGCGCTCAGTACCCTGAAGCGCCCGGCATAGGGGAGGCGGGTCTGTTTTGCCTTGGCTTTTGCGGGGCTCGACCTTTTTTAGGCATGCATGGAACCGCCCCAGACAGAACTCCCACTCATTGACGAATTTGCGTTGATGAGCATGCCGATGAGTAACCTTTTCTACAAGACCCTGCTTGATGACTTCTCCCGATCCCTCGAAATGCAACCGTTGGTATTTGATGAGAACGGGGCGTGCAACATGGTCATCGACAACACATTCCCGCTGAAACTGTTATGTGATTACGCGCACGAACGCCTGCTGTTAATCGGCTTGCTTGAGACGCAGGAGGACATGCCTGCGCAACGTCTTTTGGCTGGCGCCCTCAACCCGCTCTTCAATGCAGGCCCCGGTCTTGGCCTGGATGAGAAAAACGGCCTGTATTACGCGTATCAAATCATCCCACGAGGAAAACTAGGCGTCTCGACGCTTAAACGCGAAATTGCAGGGCTGCTGGAGTGGATGAGGAGCTGGCGCGAAGCCAGTCAATGAACCGTTAATACTCTCGACGCACTTTTTCGTGAGAAATAACCTATGAACCCCATTCAGTCACGCGTCTCCCGTGTGCAAGAGTTCAGGTGATCGGACCTTGACATTCAGGCGCTCAAAGCCACTGGCCAACATGAGGTCGACGGCAAAAGTGACGAAATTCGCACGGCCGATTAGGGTCTGTTCCCGTTTCGACGTAACCTATTGATCCCTATGAGAACAGGCCCGTATTGTTGGAGTTCTCACACAACACCAATACGAGCCTGCAATGCC
>NZ_ATDK01000282.1 GCF_000444135.1 Pseudomonas avellanae BPIC 631 | reverse complement strand
ATGATGACGGAAATGATGTCCAAGCATCATGAGAGTCCATCCCTAACTCAATAGCCGGGTGTTGCACTCAGCCTCTGAAACCGCCCACATTATGTATGCGCTGGCTCGCCGCACAATCCGACAGATGTAGGGGGTCGGGTATTTTTTTCTGGCAGTAACAGAGAAACGCATCGAGCCATAAGCTCGGCACGGGTCTTTACCTGGCTTTTTCTGAGTAATGAAGACACGTGATCACGCACGGTATAGTCGCTGATACTGAGCTGCCTGGCGATTTCCTTGTTCGTGCAGCCCTGTAACAACAGGCCAAGAACGTCCTGCTCTCTAATGGTCACCCACATGATATTCCCTCTTGCTATTATCTTGCACACAGACAAATTTGTAGGACGCGTCTTACAATTGTCTTCCATGATATAAAAAGTAAATCGGCACCGAGATCATTTTATTTAGTTTTGTTTTTTTCATTAACTCTGCCACACAACCCAAAACCCTGAAAGAACTGTTACATCTGTAAGAAAATTCGCACAACAAAACTAACATTAAAGAAAATTCCTACAGAGAATGAGGAATAGTTACAGATTTATAGTTATCTAGACCGTGACTAGGCCGCCAGCTGAAACGCTCCAAACCGAAACGTTAAAAAGCAAACTAATACAAAACGCGATTGATATAGACAGGCGCAAGATAGACTCGGGCAAACAGAATTACAATCAGTTGTTACAATTGAAATGGCGTCACTACAGGAACTTTCCCGATAACGCCCGACTGACACCGCACCACAGAGGTGAGCGGCGGGTGCGTAAAAATTAAATTATTCGACGTGCGCCACTGAAACCCGGCGGGTGGTTATCCGGCTCGGCGTGTGGCAACGTCATCCACCACCACACCCCGGCGCAGACCGAATACCGCGGCAGTCGTCAGGCCCACGGTGCCCATGATCAGGCTGTAAAACACACAGACCCAGATATTCCAGGGCATCAGCGCGATCAGCAGCAGCGGAGTGGTGCTGGCCCAAAAGGCGTAGGCGATGTTGTAGGTGAATGAGATGCCGGACACACGGATGCTGGCCGGGAACAGCCCGACCATCACCGAAGGCACCACACCGACGATCCCGCAGGCCAGCCCGGCAACGGCGTAGGCGATGCCGAGTGGCAGCCACTGCTGGATGAGGCTGGTGTAAAGCACGCCGATGCCCAAGGGCAACAGCAGGCTGTAGAACATGACCCCGCGCCAGGCACCGATACGGTCAACCAGCAGGCCCGCCAGCACGCAGCCGATATTGAGAAAAACGATCCCCAAAGCGCTCAGGGCGAAGGTATGGCTGGCGCTGATGCCAAAACGCTGCTGCATGACGGTCGGCGTGATCACCACCAGCACAACCACTGCTGAGGTCAGCACAAAGGTCAGCAACACCGCAGGCAACAGAGACTGGCGGTGTTCGCGCAGCACCTTGCCCAGCGGCAGTGCCGGCAGGTTTTCACGCTGGGCGTGCATGGCGATGAACACCGGCGTCTCGTTCAGCCAGCGGCGCAGCCAGACACCCACCACGCCAAACACGCCGCCGAGCAGGAACGGTATGCGCCATGCCCAGTCGAGAATTTCCGCCGGGCTGAACGCCCTCGCCAGCCATGTTGCGGTCAGTGCGCCGAGCAGATAGCCGAACGTCAGGCCCGCCTGCAGCACCCCTAGTGCGTAACCACGATGCCCCTTGGGCGCGTGTTCTGCCACGAATACCCAGGCGCTGGGCACTTCGCCACCGACCGCAGCGCCTTGCAGAATGCGTAATACCAACAGCACCAATGGCGCCCAATAGCCTATCTGGGCATAGGTGGGCATGATCCCGATCAGCAGACAAGGCAACGCCATCATCAGGATGCTGAGGCTGAATACTTTTTTGCGGCCCAGCCGGTCGGCGAAGTGCGCCATCAGAATCCCGCCCAGCGGACGGGCGAGATAGCCCGTCACGAAGATTCCGAAGCTTTGCAGCAGGCGTAACCACTCAGGCATGTCCGGTGGAAAAAACAGCTGGCTGAGGGTCAACGCGAAGAAGACGAAGATGATGAAGTCGTAGATTTCCAGCGCCCCGCCCAGCGCCGCAAGGCTCAGGGTCTTGTAATCAGCTTTGCTGAAAGGTTGAGCAGCAGGGTGTACGTTGGCCGTCATGACGCCCCCGAAACATGGCAGAAAAGAGCGCCCGGCACTCGCAGGGCGCGAAGAATAGCAAAGCGTGCGAGCGCATGCGCTGCAATGTCTGTTGAAGCCCGCCAGGCTTGACACCGATCCGACGCGCAACGCTCTGACGCGGGCCTCATGCATTGCAACCGTCGGCCCGCTGACTTAGAAGTTGACCGACGCAGACAACCTCGCCGTTCGCGGGGCACCCATGAACAGATAATCGTCGCCCAGGTATTCCCCGGCGTCGCGCCAGTAGCGTTTGTCGAACAGGTTATCCACGGTCAGGCGCAGCACGGTGTCATACCCGCTCACTTGGGTGCTGTAGCGGCTGCCGATGTTGAACAGCGCGTAGTCGTTGACCTGCACCGAGCCTGTGCGGTCGGCATATTTGCTGGCGCTGTACTGCACACCGCCAAGCAGGGCCAGACCACGAATCGGCAGGCTGTAATCGGCTTGCAGCGTACCGCGGTATTTGGGCACGTTGAGCGCCTGATGGCCTTCATAGGCCTCGGTGCCGCTGCCTTCGACCCGCGCCCGAATAGCAGCCGCACTGGCCGATATCTGCAGGCGGTCGGTCAGCCAGCCGCTCGCGCCCAGTTCAAGCCCGGTGTTCTTCTGTTCGCCCTGCTGAACGTAGGTAAAGGTGCCGTCATCGTTGGGCCTGGAATACTGGTAGGCCTGGCGGGCCTGAAACAGCGCCGCGGTCAGGCTCATGCGTCGCCAGTCGTACTTGATACCCGCCTCAAGTTGCCGCGATACGGTCGGTGCGAGAATTTCACTGGCGTTGGTGGTGAACCAGGCCGCTGTCCCGCCCAGCGAGAGACCCTTGCTGTAGCTGGTGTACAACGAAATGTTGTCCAGCGGCTTGTAGATCAGCGCCGCCTGCGGCAGAAACACGTAACGTTCGGTGTGCCGCGCATCGCTGCCGTCCTCGTTGAACGCCTGTTCATCGAGCCTGACCTGACGCCCGCCGAGCACGGTCTGCCAATGTTCGTTGAAGCTGATACGGTCGGTGACAAACAGCCCGTACTGGCGGCTGTCCAGGCGGCGTTCGGTGTGCGCCAGCGGCAGGCTGGACGGCTCGACCGGCTCAGGCGATTCATTGATGTTGCCCGAGCCCACAAACTCGTTGAAGGTGCCGCGCGTGTCTACGGTGCGCCGGTAGGCACTGGTGCCGAAGGTCAGTTGATGCTCGAGAGCCCCGGTCGCGAATGTGCCCGACATCGCCGCCTCGACCTCATCGTTGCGACGCGTGTCGTCGGGGCTGCGGAAGTCATAGATGTCGTACCCCCCCTCGGCGCTGAAATGGTTGGGCACAGCTTCTGCCGCACAACTGGCCGAACCATAACAGCCCCACGCAAAGGCGCTGTAGTCATCAATGACCACCCGGCTGCGCGATGCACTGAGGCTGCCCTTCCAGCTGTCGTTGAACCGGTATTCGAAGCGCCCGTTCATGTTCAGCGATTCGATACCCACTGGATTGGACCAGTTCTGATAGCCCAGCAGTTTGCGCGGCGAGGCATCGTGGGGCAGCGTTGTGCCGCCCAGCAGTTGATAACCGGGCACCGAGCGCTGCTCTTTGTTCTGATACTCGACGTCCAGTTGCAGCAAGGCCCGCTCGCTGATGTTCCAGTCGAACGCCAGCGATGCAAAGTCGCGCTGACCGTCGGCATGCTCGACATAGGAGCGAATGTCTTCGTGCGCCAGGTTGGCGCGCAGACCGAACTGCTGCTCGCTGCCGAACCAGCCGCCGACGTCGGTGGCGATGTAGCGTTCACCGTGCTCGTTGGTGGACACCGTGACCGACCGGACGTCCTGCGCGCGTTTGGTCTGATAGTTGATGACGCCGCCCGGCTCGGAAACGCCGCTCTGCAGGCCAGACAAGCCCTTGAGCAGCTCGACCTGTTGCTTGTTTTCCAGCGCCACGTTCTGCTCGCCGGCAATGCTGCGGCCATTGATGCAATAGCTGTTGGCCGCGTTCAACGAGAAGCCGCGCACCACAAAGTTTTCGTAATAGCCCACCGGCGCATAGCCGTCGCCCACCGAGGCATCGTTGCGCAGCACGTCACTCAGCAGCTTTGCCTGACGGTCCTTGATCAGCGCTTCGCTGAACACCGACACCGAAGCGGGTGTGTCGAGCAACAAAGCCTGATCGAGCCCATAAATCGATGCACGGCCAGCTCTATAGTCGCTGGCGCTTTCCTGCTCGCTAAACCCGGTTACGTTGACCGCATCCAGATTGAGCGGCTCTGCGGACAGCAGCGGCGAGGCAACCGCCATTCCCAAGGGCAGTAATCGCCAGGCGTGATGCATGGCAGGTCGGTATGGCGTACTCATCAATCAGACTCCGCAGGGACAGACGCCTGGACAGACGCGATGCACCTTCCGGCAGGGGCAACCTTGTACGTTCACTGCCGGTTTTTTTCAACCTTTACGTGACGCTTCGGTATAAACGAAGGGTTCTGGAAAACTTTACTTACAAAGCACACGGCAACCGCACTGCAAAAAACGTCGCAGGCTGGAATAATTAAGCGTGAATTAAGTAAGCGCGGCTAATCTGAGGCCAACAAAACGGCTGAACCATTCAGCGTTTGACGACTCCATTAAAACAGATCAATCAGAAGGAACACTTTATGAAACTTATGTCTGCCCTCTTCGCTGCTGTTGCCCTCACTGCCGCCGCCGGTGTTGCCCAAGCCGATATCGGTCCTGATGAAGTAGTTCGCCTGCACAAGGCGGGCACAGTAGGTGACTTCGAACAGTTCAACAAACAGGCCCTGGCTGCACACCCTGGCTTCACAATCCATGACACCGAGCTGGACAAGACGCTTACTGGCCAACTCGTTTATCAGATCGAGCTCAAAGGCCCTAATCGCGTCGAATGGAACTACGACGTTGACGCCAAGACCGGCAAAGTGGTGCGTGACGCGCAAGATTATTAATCCGACAGCCTGACCTACCTGCAACACTTATAAGAAAATTCCCACGTACTTGTGGGAATTTTCGTTTCAAGGATTTGACACTTATTAATTAGCCAGCCCGACTTTCAATACACTTCCCTTGTCGTCATCGGTCAACAGGTATACATAACCATCCGGCCCCTGACGTACATCGCGTATCCGCTGCTTCATGTCTTTCAACAGTCGTTCTTCATGAACGATCTTGTCACCCTCGAATTTCAGCCTGATCAGTTCTTCAGTTGCCAGTGCGCCGACGAACAGACTGTGATCCCACGCTTTGAACAGGCTGTGATCATAGAACGCCATCCCGCTGATGCCCGGTGACACTTCCCAGACGTGGAACGGTATTTTAGTGCCCTCGACAAACTTGCCCTTGGCTTCCGGAATCGGTTCGCCCGAATAATTGATGCCGTGGGTCGCGATTGGCCAGCCGTAGTTCTGACCGCGCTCGATGATGTTCAATTCATCGCCGCCCTTTGGCCCGTGCTCGTTGGTCCACAATGTGCCGGTCCATGGGTTGAGCGCTGCGCCCTGCTGGTTGCGATGGCCGTAAGACCAGATCTCTGGCCGGACGTTTTTCTGGCCGACAAAAGGGTTGTCTTTCGGCACGCTGCCGTCCGGGTAGATACGCACAACCTTGCCTTGCAGCTTGTCCAGGTCCTGCGCGGTCGGGCGATCATTGTTCTCGCCCAGTGCGATAAACAGGTAACCGTCGCGATCAAAGACCATTCGCGAGCCGAAGTGATTGCCAACCGACAGCTTTGGCTGCTGGCGGAAGATCACCTCAAAGTCTTCCAGACGGGTCATGTCTCTGGATAGACGACCACGACCCGCTGCAGTGCCGGCAGTATCACCCTCGGCGGCGGTCTTGCCGCTGCCTTCGGAGTAGGTCAGATACACCATTCGGTCCTTGGCGAAGTCTGGCGACAGCACGACGTCAAGCAGGCCACCTTGCTTGCGCGCCCAGACTTCAGGCACACCGGAAAGCGGCTCGGACAGCTTGCCATCCGCCGACACGATGCGCAGGTTGCCGGAACGCTCGGTCACCAGCATGCCCTGTTTGTCAGGCAAAAACGCCAGCGCCCAAGGATGGTCAAGCCCTTCAGCCACCGAACTGACAGTCAATGTGCCCAGCTCGCTTTTGTACTGCTCGGTAGCGGCGTTCGCCGTCATCGGCAGGCTCAGAATGGCCGCTGTGCACCATGTCGCGATCAGGGTTTTTTTAAGCATGGGCGTTTCCTTATGCATTGAGTCGACGTCCCGTCAGTCAACGGGCTCGTTGGGTTGAAAATGTTGAACATTCTAGTTGGCGCGTTTGGGGTCTGTGGTCGGTGTAGACGGTCGCGGCGAGGTCTGACGCGTCGGGTAACCGTTACCGATACCGCCGTTCTCCAGCGTAGGCTTGCGCACGGGTGGCGCAATGTTGGGGGCGGGAGCGCGCGGCACGCTCGATTCGGTGCCCTGACGGCTGTTGGGGTTGGAACGCTTGATCGGGCTGTTGTAGGGGTTGCTGCTGGCACCGTTATTGAGGGTGCTGTTCGGCAGGGTCTGTGCCTGAATGGCACTGACGCCCGACAACGCAACGAGCGCGCCTGCAATAAGATTGCGCATAAAACTGTTCATCACATACCTCTTGGTACAGGTGAAGGCTCCGGGTAACGATGCAGACCCAAGCCTTTGATGACAACCGAGGCTTCAGGTTCGACCCGACACTGACGATGAGCAAGTAAAGCGATGTGCAAGTTTGTAACAAGGATGGTCAAAGCCCGCTGCGCTGGAGAGCAGGATGCAGGCAATAGGCCTTTTCTGCGGAGGCCTGAACCGGCCGTTACGTGGTCACACGCCGTTGACTTGCGGGCAGGCGCCGCTCGGCCTCAACGGCATGCTGAAGGTGAACACGGTGCCACCTTCCTGCGTAGAGGACACGTCAAGCGTGCCGCCGTGAGCCTGGGCTATCTCGCTGGCGATATACAAACCCAGCCCCAGCCCGGCCTGCGGTTCGTTGGTGATCGGCCGTGAGTACGGCAGAAACAGCTGCGAACGCATTGACTCGGGGATCGGCTCACCCTGATTGGCAACGCTGAGCACAAACCTGTCGCCGAGTACTCCGGCAGCTACCTCGACCGAGCTGTCAGAGGCGCCGTGGGTGATCGCGTTGGAGACCAGATTGGACAGCAGTTGCGCGATCCGCTCATGATCACAGCGAATCAGCTCCAACGCCCCGATATTCGACCGAATCAGTCGGGCGGGATGCACACGCTGTATCTCCGACACCACATGCTCAAGCGTTTTATCCAGGCCATGGGCGTCGTGAATACTCAACGGAATGCCATGCCCCATACGACCACGGGCGAAATCAAGCACGTCATCGACCAGTTGCGAGGCGCGCTGGCCCGACGTCAGGATGTGCTGAGCGACCTGCAACGTCTTGTCATCCAGCGGGCGGCGCAGCAACAGCTCCGCACTCGCATTGATGGCAAACAGCGGATTGCGCAGGTCATGCCCCAGAACGGCGATGAATTGATCGCGCAGTTCGGCCACTTCGCGCTCGGCCAGAAGATCAGCCTGCACGCGCTGCATGTTTTCCTCGGCCTCGATCTGCAACGCCAGAAGGCGCGCAAACGACACCATCATCGCCTCAATAGGCGTGCCGGTCAGCCGGGCGGGCTTGGGGTCGAGCGCACAGATGGTGCCGAAAAAGCTGCCATCAGTGAGGAAAATGGGTATCGAAATGTAGCTCTGGAAGTTGTAGCGACGCGGGGTGTGATGCGCGCAGAACAGCTCATCCTCAGCAACATGATCAATCACCACCGGCTTATGAGAGGAGCGTATCTCGTGGCAGATCGTACTGGTCAGCTCCAGTTCATCACCGGGTTTCAAACCAAAACCGAGGTTGTCCAGGACCGCGCAGGCCGTCCAGGAGTCCTCGGTGACGCGCGCCACTGCCGCGAATCCCAGGCCGGTGGATTCGGTAATAACTTGCAGAATCGCCGGCACCGCGCTGATCCGGTTGATCGTGGCTACATCATTTGAAATGGATTGCCGCATGTAGGACCTGTTTTAGCCTGGAGGTGATGGCGCAGGACGACATTCTACGTGCTTGATGCTTTTTGTGCGCTCGGGATCGGCCTCTTTGAAGGTTACCTCACCGGGCATAACTGCCGTTGCAGACGGCGTCCAGTCATACAACCGGACGCGGAAAGGCGACCGTGAAGGTTGTGCCCACGCCGGTCGAAGAACTGACCGTTACCTCGCCCAGGTGTGCCCGAACGATCTCGCGGACGATGAACAGGCCAAGCCCGACAGTTCGGGTTTCATCGCTGTCGCTGACCACGTGCACCACGGGCTCGTAGAGATCGTCGACTTTTTCCAGCGGAATCGGCTCGCCGATATTGTGCACCGACAACTTGATCAGATAAGTCTCGAACGATGAGGTAATCAGAATATCGCTGCCATCTTCGCCATAATTGACGGCGTTGCTGACCAGATTACCAAGCACCTGCAACAAGCGATCAGGGTCAGCCGAGCACGCGCCGTGCCCTTCGCTGCGATGAACCAACACACGGTGGGGGAACACCTGACGCAGCTCCTCCACACCCCGGGCGACAACCGCGTGCAGGTCGATAAGCTGAGGAACCACGGTGATGCCGCTGCCGACGCGGGCATGGGTGAAGTCCAGCAGATCGACAATCATGCGCTCGGCACGGTCGGTAGAATGATGGATATGCCCCAGAATGCGCTCCTGCCGCGACTCGAGTTGAGTACGTTCCAGCAGCCCGGCAGCCATCTTGATCGCCGCCAGCGGATTGCGCAGGTCATGACTGACAATACCGATCATCTGTTCGGCAAAGATCGCTCGAATTTCTGCCTCGGCGTGGGCCAGACGCAGGCGGTTGCGTGCCGAGGTCAGCTCGCTCTGAACCGTCATCTGATGCTGCAGCAGCTCTTCGGCCAGCTTGCGCGCGGCCAGCAATTCGCGTTCGTATTTGTTGCGTTCCTCGGCCAGAAACACCGCCACCTCGTGCAGAAACCCTGACGGGTACTCACGGCGTATGGCGTTGAGCATCATGGGCACCGAGCGGCCATCGGCATGAATCAGCTCGACTTTGACTTCGGCAATCGATCCCTGGGTCTGCAACAGCGGTGCCCAATGTGTTTGCAGAAAGACTTTACCTGCCAGGTTCAGCAGGTCCTGAAAGCGTCGGCCGATCACCGCCTCGCGCTCCAGCCCCAGCCAGCGGCAGAAGGTCAGATTGGCACGTTCTATCGTGCCATTGGGCAACGTCACCAGCAGGCCGCAGGCTGCGTGTTCGTACAGGTCGTCTATTGCCGGCAGACTCTCCTGCTCAAGCAGCATGATCAGGGCTCTCGTAGGACGCCAGAAACTGATTCATGGCCGCAATACACTCTTGCGGCGCACTCATGTGCGGGTAATGCCCGACGTTGTCGATCATGTGCAAGGCGCTGTCGGCGATCACATGGTGCAGATACTCGCCGACCTGCACCGGCACGACCAGATCGTCACTGCTTTGCAGAATGAGCGTCCTGCTGTTGAATCGCGCAACATCGGCACGATGGTCGGAGAGGAACGTCACCCGGGCAAACTGCTTGGCGATTTCGGCATTGGTGCGACAAAAACTGCTGGCGAGTTCTTCGCTCAGCTCCGGCCGGTCGGACGCCCCCATCAGCGTGGGGGCCATGGTGCTGGACCAACCAAGGTAATTGCTTTCCAGGGTTTCCAGCAGCGAGTCCACGTCAGCACGGGTGAACCCGCCTGGGTAATCGCCGTCGTTGAGGTAGTGAGGCGAAGGGCCGACCATGATGTGGCTGTCGAACCGGCCTGGCGACTGAAGCTCGGCAAGCACGGCGATCATGCAACTGACCGAGTGACCGATGTGCACCACCGGCCCGGTTCCGGCGAACTCGTCGGCCAGTTCCAGCAAGTCAGTGGCGTAGCCCTTGAGCGAGGCGTATTTGTGCGGGTACCAGGCCGACACATCGGAATTGCCGCTGCCCACCAGGTCAAAGAGCACAACCTTGAAGCGCTCGGCAAAGTGCGGCGCCATAAAACGCCACATGTGCTGATCGCAGCCAAATCCGTGAGCAAAAATCAGAGTGGCCGGTCCATCGCCCATGATGTTGACGTTATTGCGCTGTTGGACCGACATATCGGGCTCCGAAAATAGCCACGCCACCGGCTTGGTGTGCATGCAGTCATGATGATGAGAGGAGATTATCACCGTTAAAGGCACACTAGTGGCACAAACAGAATTTTAGGGCCGGAGTTTGAAGAAGATTAATGACCGTTGCGGTTGTCGCTGTCACAAGGCACCAATGAGTGCAGCCGGTATGCACAAAGTGAAACAGCATCGATTCAAACACTCAAGCCCTGAATGACCAGAAGAACGCCCTTGAAGAATCAAGCACGCCTCGTTGCCGCATATGTAGCAGTTCGGCTACACTTCTTACATGAACACACTCATCAGAACCCACGAATTCGACGCATGGCTGAAAGGCTTGAAGGACGTAACGGCGCGCCTGAGAATCCTGAACCGTATCATGGCGGCACAGGAAGGCAACTTTGGGGACTGCGAACCTGTCGGGCACGGCATCAGTGAAATGCGCATCTTCGTAGGACCTGGCTACCGTGTGTACTACACCAGGCGCGCAGAAGTGGTCTATCTGCTACTGTGTGGCGGCAACAAGTCCTCACAGAAGCGCGACATAAAGCTGGCGAAATCCATCCTCGATGAGATCGAGAAAGGAGACGTAGAATGAGAGAGTTGAAGGTTTTCGAAGCTTCTGACTACCTGAACAACGACGAGGAAATTGCCGAGTTTCTGAGCATTTCCCTGGAAGACCCAAACCCTGACGTTTTCCTCAGGGCTTTGCAGGAAGTCGCGAAGGCGCGTGGAATGAGCCAGCTTGCCCGTGACGCTGGCATCAATCGCGAATCGCTCTACAAAGCTTTGACGCCAGGTGCAAAGCCTCGGTATGACACGGTTTTGAAGGTGATGAATGCGTTAGGTATGAAGCTGACCGCCCAGCACGTATGACCAAGGACAACGGCATCGAGTTAAAGGCATGCCAACGCAGGAGAATTGGCACAAGAGTTGGCCTGATCCATGTGTAGCGATCAGCGCTTTACTCGCCGATGTCTTCGTTCCACAGTTCGGGCTTGTCGGCGATGAAACCTTGCATCATGTGCTTGCAGCGTTCGTTATCAAGCACCTCGATCTGCACACCGCGCGAACGCAGCAGTTCTTCCTCACCCATGAATGAATGGTTTTCGCCAACGATTACTTTGCGAATGCCGTAAAGCAAAATTGCGCCACTGCACATCGCGCAAGGAGACAGGGTGGTGTAAAGCACTGCTTCACGGTACACGCTGGCGGGTTGACGACCGGCATTCTCCAGTGCGTCCATCTCGCCATGCCGTGTGGCACTGCCCTCTTGCACCCGGCGGTTATGGCCCCGGCCGATGATCTTGCCTGCGTGAACGATAACCGAGCCGATGGGGATTCCGCCTTCATCCAGCCCCAGTTGCGCCTCATCGATTGCAGCCTGCATGAATGCGTCCATGGTTGTGCCTCACCTCTTCAGAAAATAAATCGATCAACGCTGCAACGCCGCCTGAGCATTACCGAGCGCACGGCTCACGAATTGTCCCAGCAGTTCCGAGGACCGGGCTTTCATGTCGGCGCTGACCTGAGTGTTTCTAACCCGAAATCTGCTCGCCAGCGACGGTGAGTCATTGCCTTCGTTGAGCAAGCGCAGCTCTTCGGCAGTGAAGGACCGGGCATACGCTGCGGCCAGATTACGATCCCACTGGGTCTGATAGTCAGGCTGCAAGCGCTGTAACTCCTTTTGCACCAGTTCCTGCGCTTCGGTCTTGCCGACTGCTTGCACAATACTGGCAAACGTCACCGTGCGCGAGGCACCCTGATAACCCAGCCAGGCCAACCCTTCACCGAGCTTACGCTGCTCCACCAGCGCCAGCGCCGTGTCATCGACCTCCTCGGCGCCTGCCGGGTGCATGGTGTCTGCACACAGGCAGGCGATCAACGCCAGACCGGCCTGCCACGCTCTGCGCGAGCCATGAATGTGATCAGTCATGGCTCCTCCTGAGCATGAATCGACTGAACCCTGAGCCTAACAGCTTGGCAAGCCATCACCACCTGACAGGTCGCATACCGGTCATTGATGACGCTATCAGCTATGCCCGATCTGTAATCATACAACAGTGTCGGTCAAAGACCTGCACTGACCCGACTGGCAACATCGGCGGGCAGCCAGGCTTTCCAGACGTCCGGGTTCTGCTTGAGGAACCTGGTGGCAGCGACCTTGGGATCTTCATGCTTCTTGCTCGTGTCACTGAGTGTCTGGTTGAGCAGGCCGATCGGGAAATCGACCTGTTTGAAGACACTCACCAGCTCCGGGTGCTGCTTGCTGAACTCAGCGGACACACCAATGGACAGGGTCGCGGCCAGCGAGGACGTGCCGCGCGGATTGGGGTTGCTGGCGTCGGTCAGGGTTTTCCAGGCTTCAGCGTCGAAGGCCGGCTCTTCCAGCTTGATGAACTTATAAGTGCCCAGCAGCGGTGTTGGCGACCAGTAATAAAACAGCACCGGTTTGCCAAGGCGGATGGCTGCTACTACCTCGGCATCCAGCGCTGCCCCTGAACCTGTGCGAAAGTTGATGAAGCTGTCGTTGAGGCCGTAAGCCTTGAGCTTTTGCGTGTTGACGATTTCTGAGGTCCAGCCGCTCGGGCTGTTGAGGAAGCGGCCTTTTTCAGGCGACTCAGGGTCTTTGAAAACGTCCTTGTAGCGCGCCAGATCCTCAACCGACTTCAACTCGGGCGCCATCGGCTTGATGCCTTTGGCGGCATCGCCCTTGATTACATACTCAGGCACCCACCAGCCTTCGTCTGCGTGTTTGACGATATCGCCCAGCCCGAACACCTTGCCTTCGGCCTCGGCCTTGACCCACACCGGGCTGCGTCCGGCCCACTCTTCGGCGATCACCTGAATGTCGTTTTTTGCCAGAGCTGTCTCCAGGCTGACGGTGCTGCCTGGCAAGGTGTCGGTCGGGTAGCCATAGCCCTTCTCGACGATGGTGCGCAGCACTTCAGTGATCAGGCTGCCGCTTTCCCAGGTCAGTGCGCCAAACTGGATCGGCGTGGTTTTTTCAGCCGACATCGCAGGCGCACTGGCCAGTCCCAGCGCCAGAAGTGAACAGCTCAACAGTTGTGTCAATAATCTCATGCTCACCTCGAATGGCGCGGGAAAAATCGTCTCTGAAACTATCGACATCGGCGCGCTGCGATTAGTTGTAACGGCGTGGGCCTCTGTATGATGCGAACCCTTCAATCCGTGCCGTCGAGCCCGCTTGCGATGCCCGAAATCCAGTTTTGTCTGTTACCCGATGCCTGTCGTCCGCTGCTGGGCAAGTTCTATCGCGAACACCAGTCGTCAATGCGCCCAGCCAGCAAAGGCCAGGCCTGGGTTGCGAAGCAGGAAGAAATCATCGGTGCCTTGTGCCTTACGCCCGTGGCGGACGGTCATTGGCTGACCGGGCTGTTCGTGGCGCCGCCGTTACGTGGCAAAGCAGTCGCGCAACGTTTGATCAACGCCGCACTGCTGCCCCTGTCAGGCCCGGTCTGGTTATTTTGCCATCCCGACCTGCAAGGTTTTTATCGACTGGCAGGGTTTGAAACGGCGCAGCGTCTACCGCAGGCGCTGGGCGAACGATTGATGCGTTACAGCCGCAGCAAGCCTTTGATAGCGCTTTGTCGGGAAGCCTAGCGGGCTTGCACAGCGGACGAGCGGTCATTCATCTGCATTGGGGTCCATGTCCGGAAACATCACATCCATGAAGCCGAATTTGCTGAAATCGGTAATGCGCGACGGGTACAGCCGACCGATCAGATGATCGCATTCATGCTGGACCACCCGCGCGTGAAAACCGTGAGCGATGCGTTCGATCGGCTGACCGTCCGGGTCAAAACCTTCATAACGGATGCTCTGATAACGGTCCACCATGCCACGCAACCCCGGCACCGACAAACAGCCTTCCCAGCCCTCTTCAACGCCAGGATGCAAGGGGGTGATCAGCGGGTTGAGCAGGATGGTCTGGGGGACAGCTTCGGCCTGGGGATAACGCTCGCTGCGTTCAAAACCGAAAATCACCAACTGCAGATCAATGCCGATCTGCGGTGCCGCCAGGCCAACACCGCCCACGCTGTGCATGGTCTCGAACATGTCGGCAATCAGCGTCTCAAGCTCGCTGCTGCCGAACATTTCGGTGGGAACCGGCGGGGCGATGCGCAACAAGCGCTCATCGCCCATCTTCAGGATGTTACGGATCATGGCTGCCTGCCCTTCTGGTAAAACGCGATCTTGCCACAGATAGTGATCAGGTTTCGTCAGCCTTCGGCAATGGCACTGAATGATCGCGACCCAGGCCAGAAACGTGCTGTTTGCCGCCCGCTTCGTTCTGCTCGTCGCCCAGGCCGTCGCCCGGTTCTTTCTCGCCGGCTTCCTTGCCTTCTGCGGACATGTGCTCGATCACCGCATTCATTTCCGCCCCCAGCAACAGCACGGCAGCGGAAATATAGAAGTACAGCAACAGCACAATGATCGCGCCGATGCTGCCGTACATGGCGTTGTAGTCGGCAAACGTCTTGACGTAAAAGCCGAATGCCAGCGAGGCGACAATCCACACCACCACGGCCAGCACCGAGCCGGGCGTGATGAAACGAAACTCCTGTTTCACGTCAGGCATCACGTAGTAGATCAACGCCACAGCGACCATCAATAACAGGATGATTGCCGGCCAGCGCAGGATGGTCCACAGCGTGACAATAAAATCTTCCATGCCGATCTGCGCCGCGATCCAGTTCATCACCTGCGGGCCTAGCACCATGAACGCCGCTGCTGCGAGCAACATGCCGGCAATACCGACGGTGTAGAGAATCGACAGCGGAAAGCGTTTCCAGATAGGGCGCCCTTCAACCACATCATAGGCAGCGTTCATGGCGCTCATCATCAGGCGCACACCCGCCGAAGCGGTCCACAAGGCGATCACGATACCGATCGACAGCAAGCCGCCCTTGGATTGCTGCAACTGGTCAATAACCGGATTGACCTGCTCCAAAGCCTGCGGGGGCAGAACCAGCTCGGATTGCAGGCGCAGCCACGAGAAAAAGTCCGGCAGATGCAGGAAGCCGATCAAAGCGATCAGAAACAGTAGAAACGGGAACAACGAAAACAGCATCTGGTAAGCCAGTGCCGAAGCGTAGGTGGACATCTCGTCGTCAAGAAACTCATTGACGGTACGCACCAGCACTTTGCCGATACGCAGTTGACGCAAATGGGGGAAAATCATGGCGCTTCCTCTCGCTCCCTAGCTCGAACACCTTACATCCTGAAGACCGGTATTTCCCGCACCGCACGCCCTGCTATTCGCAGCGACATGCAAACACCGATGGCACATTGACTGAACAGGTCGTGAAAGGTTTCAGTCCCGCAGAGCAGAAAGCATAACGGCCATCCAGAGATGACCGTTATCGGCGTAGCATATTCCCGGCCTGAATGTGCCGGAAAAAGTCGATTTACACCTTGTCGACGCCTTTCTTGACGGCGTCTTTCACTTCGCCTTTAGCCTGCTGGCCTTCGCCTTTGAGCTCTTGCGCCTTGCCTTCAGCTTGCAATTTGGTGTTATCGGTAGCCTTGCCAACAGCCTGCTTGACGTTGCCAACTGCTTCGTTGGCCATGCCTTTGACTTTATCGCTGGTGCTGCTCATCGAAAATCTCCTGGGTCTGAAGACCGCGCTGGAATCGGATGTCGTACTCGACAAAATGATTGACCTGCGTCGATTGCGAAGAGTTTCAAGTATTTTTGAGCCCCGTGATGCCGCCCGTCCGCTGGCCGCCGAAGCGGCATTTCAATCGCTCGCGGCGAGTTTGTGGCGGACTTTGTGCGAGAATGCGCCGCACAGGTGTCCGGCACTGCCGACAGGCTGAACAATCCGATTCTCAGGAACGCTATGAAACTCGATAAAAAGCTGGCCATCGCACGCAGAAACCAGGAGCTGGGCGGTGCAGTGCTCGGCGTCAACAACACACATTTCGCAGTGCTCGACCCCAAACGCAACATCTGGTGGTTCGACCTGCCGGTTCCTCGCCTGCAAGTGGGCCAGTATGAGTGGCTGCACCTGCTGCTGCACACGCCCCAGACCGACCAGTTGCTGCACCTGAAAGTGACCACCGTGTTCATGCGTGACCACATGGAAGGCCTTGACGTACGCAACGCAGACAAGCGCAAACCGACGGTCAGCCTGGAATTGAGCGCCGACAAGGACTCGTTCCTCAAGGACATGCGCCCCAAGGGCAGCACGCTGGGTTTTGCCGGCTTCTTGCAGAACTGACCTGATGTTGTGACGGTTGCCAGTGGAAGTCGCCGGTCAGCGACTTTCATTTTGCAGGCAGTTTTCGTCTAACCGCCGAAGCGTCGAACGACCAGATACCCCACCGTGCCGGCCAGTGCCGACACCACCGTGCCCCACGCGAGATCTACCAGCGCCAGTTGCGCAGGCCAGCCCTGCAACGTCGCCCAGTTGGTCAGGTCGTAGGTGCCGTAGGCAACCAGCCCCAGCAGACCACTGAACAGGGTCGCGCGGCTCAAGCGCTGCTCCCTGACGGCTGGCATCACGCCGAACACCACCACACCCGCACCGTAGAGCAGATAGAACGCTATCGCAGGGCCTAATACGGGTGTGGCCAGCATCAGCGGCCCGAGCCATTCTCGGTAGGTCGGCCCCATGAGCACGCCCAGCCATAGGCCGTCGAGGATCAGGAACGCCAGCAGCGTGCCGATGTAAGCCGTCAGTATTTTTTTCATGGGGCGCCCTTGTCAGATTCCGGGCTCGGAAAAGCCCGCATGAGGATATGACCCGCAGTGTTCGCCAGAATGCGGGCGGTTTGGGGTACATTTTTGCAGAAAGCGCTAATGGGGCTTTCAAGAGAGGTATGAAAGGGTGGGTGATGGCCGGCTTCTGCCCGGAGGGCGTGCAAGCTTTCAGAGGTTACGACGGCTGCGATGGGCTGCGAAGCGGCTCTGAAACCGGTGCATATGGTTATACCTGACGTACCGTGTTTTCTCGTTCCCACGCTCCGCGTGGTAATGCATTTCGTGACGCTCTGCGTCACACAGCTCTGCGATTCAGTGAGATTTCGGCTCGACTTGAGGCACTTTTTCGCCCCTCGGCGAGTTACTTTGAAGGATCAAAGTAACCAAAATCCCGGCTCCGTTTCCGGCCCGACTTCGTCGGGT
>NZ_ATDK01000281.1 GCF_000444135.1 Pseudomonas avellanae BPIC 631 | reverse complement strand
TGGCCAAACTGGATCGTGATGCGTTCTTCAATGCTGAGTTCATGATATGACATAGGTTCACCGTACCGGATTGGTCAGGTGTTGCGCTCAGTTTTTGCCGCCGCCCAGTATAAAAGCTGGGCTTCAACGTCTAACAACTGACATGAAGAAGCCGGGGCCGTTACATGTTCATGGCCCAGACTACGCAAAGAAGAAAATGTGGATGGAGTTCAAAATGATGAATCTTGAAGACAAAGGCTTCACATTGTCAGGATATAAACCTACTCAACAAGACTTGAAAGAGCTTGAACAAAGAAAAGCTGACTATGAATTACAAGCTCAAAAATGGAAGGCTAAGAAAGCCGTAGAAGATCCTAAACCGGTCGAACCTGTCATTGGTTCACCTGTCATGCCTACACCCGTTCAACCCGCATCAGAGAAGCCGCAAGAGCCTACAAAGCAGGTTGAACAAGAACAGACTGCACCAGCGAACGATGACTTGATAGATGAGTTAGACAAATTATTCGAATCTACACCACAGGACATCTTGCGTGATGTATTGAGTAAAGCCACACAAGAAATGCTCTGTATTGCTCATAGTTCTATCACCTGCCGCATATGCTTTGGAGTGGATTTTGAGAAAACACCTGCTGGCAAAAATGAGGAATTCAAAAATATTAATAATGAGTTGTTTGTTGCTTATACCGACCACCCAAGATTAAAAAAGGAATTCGATGAAATGATAAAAGATAAAGTTGATGAGTTTAAATCAACGCAACAGTATCAAGATAAAGTTACAGCCGCCGAGGTTCAAGATGTTGAAACGGATTTCCGTTCTTTCATAGATGAACTGGTTGATAAGCATGATAGCTACAGAGAAATTGAAATACTGAAAAATATCAAAAACGTCTTGGATGACGTTGTTGTTTATGATGCTGCTCTTTACCTTGATATTGCTGAAAAGGTTAATCAGTTAGATGAACGCGAGCGTGAAATATGTTCAGCCTATGTTCAAGCATTAATTGATGATGACGGCTCAGGTGCTCCTATCGATGGAGAATTAAAGCAAACAGCCAAAAGAAAATTCAAGTTCAAGATTTAAAATTTAGCCCATGAGGGCTATTTTTTATAGATTAAAATGGCAGCTCTTCATCACATAACGATAAGTCATTAGTGATGTTTGTTTCTTTTTCTTTTGGCTCAGGCAGTGGCTTCTCTCTTCTTTTCTTAAACTCGACTTTGTAAGCAACCAATTCTCTGCCGTCTTTAATCGGTTCTATGCTCTTCAAAAATCCAATACTAATCAATTCGTCGTGTGCTTTTTTTATGCTTCTCAACGCCTCATTTTTAACTGACGCCCCAGCTTGCAACCTTGTTATTATATCGGCGACTTTGAAAGCAACGGTGTCATCATATCTATTCGTCAAATAGAACATATATAGTGCCTTTGCATAGTCTCCTTTTATTGCCTTGAACTCATCAAAATTCAAGTTGAAAATCAAATCGGTATCGTGTTTATAAAAGTTTTCGAACTCTTTATTGAAAGTAATTAAGGTATTTTCTTTATCATTGGAATCCTCCACTACGTTATTCAAAAGGTGGCACTTGTAGGTCGTAGCTCCATATCTAAATTCAAGGTAAAACTTCATCATGCTCTTCAACGACTTTCGTAATTTTTCGATGTAGACTTTTTTGTTGCTTGGGTGAACCTTGTGAAATCTCATAAACTTTTTCATATTTATTGTGAACGTGAGTTTGTCCGATTTTAATTTCATTTGCAGTATGTAATAGAAAACATCAAAATCGAAATCCACGGATAGTGGTATGAAGTCCATTTCAACATCTTCAAATGCATAAAGCCTTGCAATTTTTATTATGACTCTCGGGCTTTTCGAGTTCTTCACTGATTGGAATATAGGCAAGTGGAGAATTGACTTGGCAAATGTCATATATGTGTCTTGTGCGTATATTTTTTTGTGAGTTTCATGCTGGTTGAATATTAGCTCCATTGGTGCTCCTTTCGTTGTTTATATACATATATAAAAGCACAATGCTTATAAATGTCAATAGAACAACGCCACATATATCAATAGCATTTTAATGCTACATATAACGCCACATGTATATACGCAGGGAAGCACATGCACTCCCATAGAATGCTCCATGTATCTGCGTAGAACGCCACATATATCAAAATAGCATGCCACATACACATGCATAGAACGCCACATATATCAGCATACAACGCCACATACATATGCATAGAGCGCCACATACATCAACATATAACGCCACATATATGGGCCGAAAAAATGGCTTGTTCTAAGCATAAAACAGCACTCTTAAATACCTTTAAATACTACTAATTACTTTAAAATACCTTTATTGATTTCAAATCTATTTTTTTGAGTTCAGCAGAGCACGCCCCATCCGGGGCTAAAACCATCTGGGAAAGGCGAACGAAGTTCGTAGATTTGAGAAGCGAAGCGAAACAAATCATAAAACGTAGTTTTTCAGTGGTTTGCTGCCGGATGTCTAACACTTTGGAGTGTTGAAATCAAAAACAAAATCCCTCGCCCTATCGGGTTGAATTGGGAATAAAGTCAAGAGCGTCTGGTAGCTTCGCTTTTAAACCAAAAAAATACTTTGAAAAATACAGCTCACGCAGATAGCGTTTTTAGAGTGAGTAAGCGTTTAACGATACCCTAATATCAATTAATTGAAATAATGAGCTTCATGGTCGTTTTTGTAAGTTGTGCTTTATTTTGAAATCGAGTGGCAGGGTTTGAAAATTTTCATTCTCGTAGGTGGCCCACCCCCCACGTTTTTTTTGAAATTAAACTGGGAGCACTTTTTTAGGAGCGTCGATGATTTTTATTCGGGCGGTTAGTTGCAAAACTACATTAAGTAAAACGCAAATAGGGTAGACCGGTAAACGTAGACAAGGTCGGACTATAAATATATTTTTGATTTGCTATTGACAGCGTTTTTTGGCTTATAGAAGCCATTATTTCATGGTTGGAAAAATCAAACTTTCAATAATTTGATATAAAGCTGTGAAAGGATTTTAGTTTTTTTTTGAAAATAGCATTTTAATGTTCTCAGTACGAGAATGAGATTCATGGTCGTAAAACACTTGTTTTTGACTTAGGACAAATTTCACTTTGAAAATCTATACGGGCTCAATTTTTACACTTGAACCAGTTCAAGCACAAAAAATGACCTTGCAGCCTCACTTGTGAACTATGCGAGACTTCCACAAACTCGCATAGCTCGAGTTTTACATTAGTGTAGGATAGGGGCCATAGCCAGCACTCCCATATCTCTCAAAATGTCCTTGCTTACTTATGCTTATGATTAGCACCGCTTTCAGCGATTAACATTCCAATGATACGAGCACCCCAAGTAATGACCAACAGACCAACGACTATAAAGAACAAAGTCCACATGCCTTTGAAGGCACTGGCTAACAATGCAAATGGCACAACTGCTCCCCCAAGTAATACCATTCCAAGAATCGCCCAGAATCCACCCCATAGGAACCACGTAGTCAAAAGGCTAATGAGAAAACTCAGGAGACCGAACACATATGAAAATATGTATATTGTTGACCCAGTAAAAACTCTAAGACTCTTAAATATTGAAAGCGGCAAAAGGACAAACAAAATCAAACCTATGCATATCCATCCTATGGATATTAACGGTGGGATTATTTGTTCGTAAGCTCTGGTTATACCTGCAAAAAATAAGAACGGTAAAGCCAGCAGTCCTAGAAAAACGGCGATCCCGAATGCAATGCTCCCAGCCTTTGATAGAAATCCCATACAACCTCCTGTTGGCAAAGTGCCATTCTCAGTCCAATCAGGAGCAAAAATCCATTGCTAAAAAAATGTGTGGAATAACCCCCTACCATTCGAGTCGGGGCATATCGTGATTTCCCGTGCGCGGGATCGCGTGCGCTTTCCGGCGCGGTTTCAGTTGGTGGCGGCGATGAACCCGTGCCCCTGTGGATATCTCGGTGAGCCGACCGGGCGCTGTCGTTGCTCCACCGAGCAGGTGCAGCGCTATCGCAACAAGCTGTCCGGCCCGTTGCTGGACCGGATTGACCTGCACCTGACGGTCGCCCGTGAGGCCACGGCGCTCAATCCTGACCTGACCACCAGCGAAAACACCGCCAGCGCTGCCGCAGTGGTTGCGCAGGCTCGCGCACGCCAGCAGCAACGTCAGGGCTGCGCCAATGCGTTTCTCGATCTGCCGGGGCTGCGCACCTATTGCGCGCTGTCGAGCACCGACGAACGCTGGCTGGAAACGGCCTGCGAGCGCCTGACCTTGTCGCTGCGCTCGGCTCATCGGCTGTTGAAAGTGGCGCGTACCCTGGCGGATCTGGAGCAGGTGGACGCGATCACTCGCAGCCATCTGGCCGAGGCGTTGCAGTATCGACCTTCGAGTAATTGAAGGCGTAAAAACTCGCCACCCACGATCCAGGCGGTGACGAGGCTTTATATCAGTGAGGAACTCATTACCGCGAATCGCCACTCAGCAGCGATAAAGGGAGATTACTCAATGAACATAACGCCGCTCACGTCAGCCGCGGGCAACGGCTCGTCCGCACAAGGCACAGACAAAATTTCCATTCCCAACTCCACGCGCATGATCAATGCCGCTTCAATCAAGTGGCTGAACAAGGTGCGTAGCGCCATCAGTGACCACATCCGCACCAGCATCGAGAAAGGGAAACTGTTCGAGTTGGCCTCCTTGGGCAGCAACATGTTCGGTGTCCCGGCTCTTTCAGCGCGCCCCTCGACGCTCCAACCTGTGTTAGCGTTTGAGGCTGACCCCAATCACGACCTGAACCTTGTCAGGGTCTATATGCAGGACAGCGCCGGCAAGCTCACTCCCTGGGACCCGACGCCCAACGCGGTCACGACGACGTCGACTCCATCAGAGCATGATGCGCAGAGCGATACGGCGTCGTCATCATTACCTCGGCGGCCTCCCGCAGGCTCGGTGCTGAGCTTGCTGGGCATTGCGCTGGATCACGCGCAACGCCACAGTCCTCGCGCGGACAGGTCTGCCAAGGGACGACCTGGCCGAGAAGAGAGGAACGGGGCAAGGTTCAATGCCAAGCAAACAAAGCCGACAAAGGCTGAAGCCCACGGTGATCATCAGGTACCTGATCCTGATTTGAACAGGCCAAAAGAGGCGGCTCAACGCGTTGCTGAAAGCATCACCAGCATGCGAGAGCAAAAAAATGGAATGCAACGCGCCGAAGGGCTTCTCAGAGCCAAAGAAGCGTTGCAAGCTCGGGAAGCCGCGCGTAAACAGCTTTTGGACGTACTCGAGGCCATCCAGTCTGGCCGTGAAGACTCCACCGACAAGAAGATCAGCGCCACTGAAAAGAACGCCACGGGCATCAACTACCAGTGAGCTGACAGCGGCGATACAGGCGGCTGAACGTAGCGCGTGCTCTGGCGGATCTGGAGCAAGTGGAGGCGATCGCTCGAAGTCATCCGGCCGAGGCGTTGCAGCATCGGCCTTCAAGTATTCGAACACCTCAAACGCAAAAACTCGCCGTCAACGTTCAAGTCGACGGCGAGCTTTTGTGAGCGCTTGCGAGGCTTACATGCTGCTATAGAACGGGAAGATCCCCATCAGCAGCGCCGCAACCAGGATGCACATGCACACCAGAACCGCCCATTTCAGGGTGAAGCGCTGGTGGTCACCGAACTCGATACCGGCCAGAGCAACCAGCAGGTAAGTCGAAGGCACCAACGGGCTGAGCAGGTGGACCGGCTGACCGACGATCGAAGCGCGGGCCATTTCAACCGGGCTGATGCCGTAGTGGGCAGCGGCTTCGGACAGCACCGGCAGTACGCCGTAGTAGAACGCATCGTTGGACATGAAGAAGGTGAACGGCATGCTGACCAGCGCGGTGATGACAGCGAGGTAAGGGCCCAGCGCGTCCGGGATCACTGCCAGCAGGCTTTTCGACATCGCGTCGACCATGCCAGTGCCGGTCAGAATGCCGGTGAAGATACCTGCCGCGAAGATCAGGCCGACCACCGCCAGAACGCTACCGGCGTGAGCCGAAACACGGTCTTTCTGATCCTGCAGGTTCGGGTAGTTGATGATCATCGCGATACTGAACGCGATCATGAACAGCACCGGCAGCGGCAGCAGGCCCATGATCAGGGCGACCATCAGGGCGAAGGTCAGGGCGCCGTTGAACCAGATCAGTTTTGGACGGCGTGCATCCGGGAACTGCGAGACGCTGATTTCGCTGTGATCGACTTCATCACCCTTAAGGTGCAGTTCGCCAAGGCGAGCGCGTTCACGTTTGCCGTAGAAGTAGGCAATTGCCAGAATCGCAACCACACCGGCCAGCATGGCAGGGATCATCGGTACGAAGATATCCGACGCATCGACATGCAGGGCGCTGGCCGCACGAGCGGTCGGGCCGCCCCAGGGCGTCATGTTCATCACGCCACCGGCCAGGATGATCAGACCGGCCATGATGCGCGGGCTCATGCCGACGCGGCTGTACAGCGGCAGCATGGCGGCAACGCAGATCATGTAGGTGGTCGCGCCATCACCGTCGAGGGACACCACCAGCGCCAGCACGGCAGTACCGACCGAGATGCGCATCGGGTCGCCTTTGACCATTTTCAGGATCTTGCGCACGGCCGGGTCGAACAGGCCGGAGTCGATCATCAACGCAAAGTACAGAATGGCGAACATCAGCATTACGCCAGTTGGCGCAAGCTTGGTAATACCGGCGAGCATCATCGGGCCGATCTGCGCGGCAAAGCCGCCGAACAGCGCGAAGATGATCGGGACCAGAATCAGGGCGATCAGCGCAGTCAGGCGCTTGCTCATGATCAGGTACATGAACGCAATGACCATGGCAAAGCCAAGGAAAGTCAGCATGGGAATACTCCAGACGTAATACGGCTACAAAACGATGAAATGAACGAGTCAGCTCAGCGGGAGCGTTACGTGGAGTGGGGGCGCAAGAGGGGTGCACATCAAGAAATCAGCAAGCATCGGAATCACCATTATTGTTGTTAATTGGGCCTGAAACACGTTGGAGTCCGTTCCTGGCTACCCGGTCTTTTTGCCGGAAGTGAGGCGATGCTAATGGCCCAAGCTTTCACCGACCTTTCAATCGGCAGTTGCGCAAATTTTATTGTCACAAGCGTTGTGCCCCATGAACGGGAGAAATCAGGATGAGTGAGGTACACACAGGCGGCTGCCATTGCGGCAGGCTGCGCTATCAGTTCGAGGCGCCGCTGAAAGACATCGCGCACTGTCACTGCTCCATCTGCCGGCGTACATCGGGCGCAACCGTCGTGACCTGGATCAGCGTGCCGCTGACCTCATTCAAATGGCTGACAGGAGGCCCGGCCGCTTACGATTCTGCTGCAACCTGCGTGCGCTATTTCTGCGGCAACTGCGGCGCGCACATGGCACTGTTCACGCGCAACAGCCCGAACGAAATCGACGTGACCATTGCAACGCTCGACCAGCCCGAGCTGGCTGCGCCGTCTCGGCATATCTGGATAGAGAACAGATTGCCATGGCTGCATCTGGATGAGGATTTACCGGGGGATGAGGGTGAGCCCGGGTGAGGCGGCTGTGTTGGCCACACAAGCAACCAATCAGGCAGCGCGATCTGACATCCTTTTATACCAATTTGACCGGATCAAAGGGTGCCGAGGCGCTGGCACCGATACTGAAACGGATATAGACTTCTACGGTTACTAATCACGACTACCCGAGAACACGTTGACCTGACAGATTGCGAAGCAACCCGCCTACGGGCAGGAGAGCGTTATGTCTCACGTGTACTCGAAACCGAGGACAGGACTGCGAAAACGCTAATTTCAATCAAGCCTACAGGGCTGAGGTTCAGCGATGAAGCAGGCGGTCGAAAAGCCCATCGAGTTTGTTGGCAGTAGTAGAGATGACCTACGGGAGTTCCCCGCTTCAGCGCTGCGACGCTCTGGGTATCAGCTCGGCAAGGTGCAGCGGGGTGATGACCCGGATGACTGGAAGCCCATGCCGGATGTCGGACAGGGCGTGAAAGCAATTCGTGTAGCTTGCAAGGACGGGGCTTTTCGCGTGTTTTATGTGGTGGATCGGCCGGAGGCAATCTATGTTTTGCATGCATTCCGGAAGACGAGTCAGAGGACTGAAAAGCGTGACCTGGATCTCGCAAAATCTCGATTCCGATCATTAGGCTAACCGGCCGGGCTCTGATGGAAAGATAAAGGTTAAGTAGGCAAAGGCATAAGGGTCACCTAAAACCTGACCCGCAAGGGAGCATTGCCTTAAGCGAACAAAAAAGGCACTCACGGCTTTCAAGTCATGCAATCGGTCGAGGAACAGTTATGCCAAACGAACGCTACACAAGTGTGTGGGACGCATTGATAGACGCGCCGCAAGAGGCTGAAAACCTGCGTGTGCGCTCTGAGTTGATGATGGCATTGGCTCGAGCAGTCAATGGCTGGGGCTTGCCGCAGAGAGAGGCGGCAACGAGACTGCATATCACGCAGCCTCGACTTAATGACCTTCTCAAAGGGAAAGTCGATAAATTCTCTCTCGATGCGTTGGTCAACATGTTGAGCGGCGCAAACCTCAAGATTGCAATTGAGGTGACCGAGCGGTCGGCTGCCTGATCAAGTGCCACTCATGGCAAGAATGGCAGCTCATTTTTGATCATTGATAGAGCGTGCCCACTCAGAACAAGCAGGCACCGCCACCACCTACTTACTGAACTGCGACGCCAGTTCGCGCAGCAAGACCTCTGCCTCCAGCACTTTTTTCACTGATTCATTGGCCTTTTCGCGGCTCAGGCCCAGTCGGTCGAACAGCTCGTCCGGGATCTCCTGTTCGGGACCTGCACCGACGCCGTTCGCCCGCAACAGGCGTACCGCCAGGTACACCAGATTGGCGTAGGCGTAATGCTCGCCGGCGTAGTGCGGGTCGTGCTGAAAGCGCAGCGCGGTGGAGAGTTCGTCCGGCATGTCCCAGTAACGCATCAGCCAGGCACCGATCTGCTCACGGCTGATGCCCAGCAAGTGATGCTCGATGTAGCTGTGGTGCAGGTGCGGATTGACTTCGAGCTGTCGGCAGATCAGCGTGAAGTGCGGCGGGAACACGTGAGCAAGCAGCAGATAACCGAAGTTGTGCAACAGACCGGCGAGGTAGCTCAGACCGCCTTCGGGGCGCTTGGCACGCGGTATGGCGCGGGTCAGGCCTTCGATGACCGCCGCGGTGTAGATCGATTGCTGCCAGTAAGGCGTGGTCTGTTGCGGCTGATCCTTGGGCAGGCTGAGGGTCTTGCCCAACGCCAGGCCCAGCGCCAGATTGATGACCAGATCAAAACCCAGCACGCGAACGATTGCATCTTCGACCGAGCGAATCTTGCCAGTCGATGCGTAGTACGGCGATGCCGCCCAACTGACGACCTGTGCCGCCAGTGCAGGGTCGGTTTCGACCACGCCGGTGATGTCGTCGATGGTTGCATCAGGATCGACCCGCAGCTTGATGATCTTCTGTGCGGTGCCGGCCAGCGGCGGGATCTCCAGGGTCGCTTCCAGTCGCTGCTGGATGCGGCGCGCCGTGAAGGCGCGCATGGCCTGGGTAATTTCTGCCGGATCATCATCAGGACGATCAAGGTTCGGATGGATCGCTGCCACGGACTGGCCAAAATGCGCAGCGCTGGCCTTGCTCAACATGCCTTTGAAATCGTCACTGCTGATTTCCAGCAACAGCCCCGTTTCGCCCGAACCCACCAGCAGTGTCGGCTCTTGCAGCAGGCGATCATCGTAAAGGCACGGTGAACTGGTCAACGCGGGAAGACCCGGCAACACCTGCAGGTTGTGCTTGGTGAGCATGCGCGCCAGCCGCTCATGGGGCACGGCGGTCAGTTGGCGTCCAGTCAGCTCGGTAATCCGGCTCAGGTCAAGCAACTGGCTCTGCGGGAACAAGATGAGCAAGGCGCCGACAGCGTCTTCAACCAGCACAGCCTGAACCTTGCGCGCCGGGGGCAGACTTTTGTCGTCCATGACTTCGTTATAGCTTATGGCCAATTTTTCAAGCAACTGCCGAATCACTGGCGGTGCATGGTGAGAATCATTGACGTGGGCAACTTCTGTCATGGGCTGTGTCCAAATTCCTACATTTTTTGAAGTATAACCACGTTATTCCTTTTCGGTCGCACGTGGTGTTCAAAGCGTAGCCTGCATCACACCTGGCCATACTGCTGGCCATGACGCAGCCATCTGTCGAGCAGTGGGCTGACATGTTGGGGCCAACGCTCGAGCAGGGCCTGCGCTGCGTCGCGTACGGCCGGGAGCAGGTCTGCGTCACGCATCAGGTCGGCGAACTTGAATTGCAGCAGGCCCGTTTGTCGGGTTCCGAGCATTTCACCAGGACCACGCAGCTCGAGGTCTTTTTCCGCGATGATAAAACCGTCATTGGTCTCACGCATGATGCCCAGCCGTTGCCGCCCGATCTGCGACAGTGGCGGGTGATACAGCAACACGCAGTGACTGAGGGCACTGCCGCGTCCGACGCGTCCACGCAACTGGTGCAGTTGAGCCAGGCCGAGGCGCTCGGGGTTTTCGATGATCATCAGGCTGGAGTTCGGCACATCGACACCGACCTCGATCACCGTGGTCGCCACCAGCAATTGCAGCGCGCCCTGCTTGAATTCAGCCATGATCGCGGCTTTTTCTGCGGGCTTCATGCGACCGTGGATCAACCCGACGCGAACCTCGCCCAGAGCACTGGTGAGTTCTTCGTACGTCGTTTCAGCAGCCTTGCAGGTCAGTTCTTCGGACTCTTCGATCAGCGTGCAGACCCAATACGCCTGGCGCCCCTCGGCACAGGCGGCACGTACACGCTCGACGACTTCCAGGCGGCGGCTGTCGGCAACCAGCACCGTATTGACCGGCGTTCGGCCGGGCGGCAGTTCGTCGAGAATCGAAGTGTCCAGGTCAGCGTAGGCGCTCATGGCCAGCGTGCGCGGGATGGGTGTGGCGGTCATGATCAACTGGTGCGGGCACATCAGGCCGCCGACGCCCTTTTTGCGCAGCGCCAGACGCTGCTGAACACCGAACCTGTGCTGCTCGTCGATGATCACCAGCGCCAGATTCTTGAACTGCACCTCGTCCTGAAACAAGGCGTGGGTACCAACCACCATGGGCGTGCCCGTAGCGATCTGCTCCAGTGAGGCGATGCGCGCCTTGCCCTTGAGCTTGCCGGCAAGCCATGCCACTCCCACTCCAAGTGGCTCAAGCCAGCGCTGAAAGTTGATGTAATGCTGCTCGGCCAGAATCTCGGTAGGCGCCATCAGCGCGACTTGATAACCGGCTTCCAGTGCCTGCAAGGCAGCCAGCGCGGCGACCACAGTCTTGCCAGAGCCGACGTCGCCCTGAATCAGCCGCAGCATCGGTTCGGGCTGGCTCAAGTCGTAGGCCACTTCCTTGCCGACACGCTGCTGCGCGCCAGTGGGCGCAAAACCCAGATTGGCGAGAAATTGTTTCGGCAGCTTTTTCGCGAGGGGCAGCGCGGGTGCACGCTGTGAACGCAGGCTTTCGCGTAGCCGTTGCTGGGAAAGCTGGTGGGTCAGTAGCTCTTCAAAAGCCAGGCGGTGCTGCGCCCAGTGATGACCGAGGGCCAGTTCGTCCACGTCGGCGTCAGCGGGTGGATGATGCAGGTAGCGAATCGCGTCATCCAGCGGGGCCAGTTGGTAATCGCGGGCCAGCTCTTCCGGCAGCCAGTCCGGCAGGCTTTTCGGGCCGAGCATCGCCAGGCTTTGCTGACACAACTGGCGCAGACGCTGCTGAGTGAGGCCTTCGGTCGTGGGGTAGATCGGCGTGAGGGTCTGCTCGACCGGTGGCGGTTCATCGCCGGTAATGGCGCGGTATTCCGGGTGGTAGATTTCCAGCCCGGAAGCACCGGGGCGCGCTTCACCGAAACAACGCAGGTGCGTGCCGCGCTTCATGCTTTCTTTCTGGGCATTGCTGAAATGGTAGAAGCGCAGACTGACGACACCGGTGCCGTCGCCAAGCCGCACCAACAGGCTGCGCCGCTTGCCCATCACCACATCGGCGCCGCTCACGACGCCTTCGATCACCGCATCCTGACCGGGGCTCAACGCACCGATAGGTACGATGCGAGTCCGATCCTGATAACGCAGCGGCAGATGAAACAGCACGTCCTGCAGATTTTCCAGACCAACCTTGGCCAGCTTTTCTGCCATCGCTTCACCGACACCTTTGAGTGCCGTGACCGATACCCTGGAAAGCTCGCTCATTTCTCTTCTGCCTAGCTCGCGACGTTTTTCGGACGCGCAACCGAGCACAAACGTGCAGAGTCAGCGAGAATCTCGATAGCTTTTGGCCTTGGGAAACTTGCGCGCCAGGCGATGGCGACCGTACGGAAAGGCACGGGCGGCGTCAGCGGGCGAACTTCGATTACACCGGGCGCATAGTGGTGGCTATCGACTGCCGACAACGGCAGGATCGAGATACCCAATCCGGAAGCGACCATATGGCGAATGGTTTCCAGCGAGCTGGACTCGACCGTCGTATGCCTGGCGCCTTCGTTGCCTTTGCCCAGCGTAGGGCAGGCTTCCAGCACCTGGTCACGGAAGCAGTGGCCTTCGCCCAACAGCAACAGGCTCTTGTCATTGAGGGCCGAGGCATCAATGGTCTCTTTTTGAGTCCACGGGTGGTCAGCAGGCATCAGCACAGAGAACGGCTCGTCGTACAGCGGCAGGGTCAGCACATCGGCTTCGTTGAACGGCAAGGCGATGATCACGGCATCCAGCTCGCCGTTACGCAGTTTGTCGCGCAGCACGTGGGTGAAGTTTTCCTCAATGTACAACGGCATCTGCGGGGCGACCCGGTGCAGTTGTGGGATCAGGTGAGGAAACAGGTAAGGGCCCACTGTATAGATCGCACCGACTTTCAGCGGAGCGGTCAGCTGATTCTTGCCTGCCTGGGCCAGCTCACGGATACCTTGAGCCTGCTCCAGTACTTTCTGGGCCTGAGCAACAATGCCTTCACCGACCGGAGTCAGGCGGACGGCGCTCTTGCTGCGCTCGAAGATAAGCACACCCAGTTCGTCTTCGAGTTTTTTGACGCCCACTGACAGCGTTGGCTGGCTGACGTGGCAGCGTTCGGCCGCATGACCAAAGTGCTGCTCCTGGGCGAGCGTAACGATGTAGCGCAATTCTGTAAGAGTCATAACGTGCGTCCATGAAGTTGCGACCCCAGCATAGCGGGTGCGATCGATAGACGCACGTTATCAGAAGCACTCATGAGTAACAAAAGTGCAATTCAGCGTTTATCCAGCGAATAAACGAACGGTGCGAGGATTTCAATGGTGCCGTTGTTGAGGATTTCCTTCGGCGGCTTGGGCAATGGTTGTGCACGACGGATCATTTCCATCGTTGCCCGATCCAGTGCCGGGCTGCCCGAGCTGTTGGCAATCGAGTAGGACAGTACGTTGCCATCAGCGTCCACAACGAACCGCAAACGGGCAACACCCTGCATACCGCGACGGCGAGCGTCTTCGGGATACTTCTTGTACTTGCCCAAGTGACTCAGCAGGTCGCCCTGCCAGCTAGGCAATGCGGTGCTGGGTGGCGAAGGCGTAGGTGCTGGTGCCGGAGCGGCCGATTTTTCCGGTTTGGCTGTGCTCGGCGGTGTATCGACCGGCTTTTCGTCAGCGGGCTTTTCCTGAGGTGGCTCAGGCTTCTTCTGCGGCTTGGGCGGCTGCGGTTTTGGCTTGGGCTTCTCGACCTTCTTGGGCACCACAATTTCCGGCTTCGGCGCTTGCGCGACTTCCGGCATCGGAACCTGCTCTTCGGGTGCGGGCGGCTGCGGCGGCTGAACAACCTTTGGCGGTGGTGGCGGTGCTGGCTCGGGCAATGGCGCAAGTTCGACCATCATCGCTGCCGGCGGCAGCTCGATCGCCTGAGAGGCAGGCCAGCGAACAGCAACAATGATTGCGATAGCGTGCACGGCCAGCACCAACAACAGACTACCGCTATAGCGCGTCAGTTTCTGGCGCGTACTGATCATTTCTTACCAACCGTCTCAAGCCCGACCAGACCGACCTTCAGGTAACCGGCACCGCGAAGCGTGTTCATGACGTCCATCAGGTCGCCGTAATCCACACCCTTGTCGGCCTGGAAGAAGATCGTCGTGTCCTTCTTGCCCTTGGTGCGGGCGTCCAGAACCTGACCAATCTGCTCGCGGGCCACCTTCTCTTCGCCCAGATACAGGCTTTTGTCGGTTTTGACGCTGAGGAAGATCGGCTTCTCGGGCCTGGGTTGCGGCGTGGCGGTGGAAGCCGGCAGATCGACCTTGATGTCTACGGTGGCCAACGGCGCGGCCACCATGAAGATGATCAACAGCACCAGCATGACGTCGATGAACGGCGTCACGTTGATTTCATGGTTCTCGGCGAGATCATCGCCGCCTTCGTTAAGATGCAGGCCCACGTGTTAGCCCACCTTGACCATGTGCGGTTGTTGTTGATTGCGTTCGGCAGGCTCTGGCAGATGATCCAGATCGCGGCTGACCAGCAACAGCACGTGTGCCGAGGCGTCGGAGACCTGAGCCTTGTAACCGGCGATGGAGCGCGCAAACACGTTGTAGATCACCACCGCAGGAATCGCGGCAACCAGACCCAGCGCCGTTGCCAGCAGAGCCTCGGCGATGCCGGGGGCAACGACGGCGAGGTTGGTGGTCTGGGTTTTGGCGATGCCGATGAAGCTGTTCATGATGCCCCACACGGTGCCGAACAGACCCACGAACGGCGCCGTCGAACCGATGGTTGCCAGCACGCCGGTGCCCATGCTCATGTTACGGCCACAGGCTGCTACCAAGCGCTCGAGGCGGAAGCTGACGCGCTCCTTGATCCCTTCGCGTTCACGGCTGTTGGCCGAAAGGCGCATTTCTTCAAGGGCGTCGTTCACCAGCAGGTGGGCAAGCGTGCCTTCCTTGCTGGCGGTGGCGCTGGCTTCTGTCAGGGAACGGGCTTTTTTCAGGTTGACGATCTCACCGCGCAACCGGCGCTTGGCGCCAAGCAACTCGAAGCCCTTGGAGATCCAGATGGTCCAGGTAATGATCGAGGCGATGGCCAGCCCGATCATGACGATCTTCACGACGATGTCGGCGTTCTGATACATGCCCCACGGCGACAGGTCATGTGCCATGCCCAGGCTGTTGTCTTCAGCCACTGGCTCCAGCGCCTGGACCGGTGCGGCGGCGTCAGGTGCAACAGGAGCCGCTGCCGCAGGCGCGGCGGAGGCTGCCGGGGTGGTGGTTGCTGGCGCCGATTGATCCGCGAGTGCCACCGGCACGAACATCAGGCTCAAGACAAGGGCTGCAATACCACGCCATGCACGAGGCAGGCGAGGCAGCTTGGTAGGCGAAGCGATTGATTGAATGCGTGTCATGCTGGCCGGACCTGAGAGAAAAATAGGGGGATGATTCCAGTGCGTCGTTCAGTACTTTCGACGCTCGCATGGAACAAATAGGCTGCCATTATTGCAAATCGTTCTTGTTAACAAAAGTAATACTGTATCTTTTTTACATATTTGCCCGAACACCCGACCTTCAACGACCCTTTTGCAAGGTGCTGACAACGCCTTGTACGGAGATATCAAATGACTGCTCCTTCGCTTCTGATCGCCGGTTGTGGCGACATCGGCTCTCGACTCGCTACCCGGCTCCAGCCCCATGGCTGGGTTGTCCACGGGCTGCGACGCACTGTTTCCGAGCTTCCGGCCGGGGTGATTGGCGTGGAGGGTGATCTGTTCGAGGCTCAACGGCCCGCGCAGTGGCCCACTGCTGCGCTGGACTATGTGGTGTATTGCGCCACGCCTTCGCAGCGAGACGAAGCCGGTTACCGGATGGCCTATGTCGAGGGCCTGCGTAACGTATTGAACTGGCTTGAGCAGACGGGGCAGCGGCCCAAACGGCTGATCTTTGTCTCAAGCAGCGGTGTCTACGGCCAGCAGAACGGCGAGTGGGTCGATGAGAACTCGGCCACTGAACCCGGCGGCTACACCGGCACGGTGATGCTGGAGGCCGAGCAGCTTGCGCTGAACAGCGGATTGCCCGCCACGGCCGTGAGGCTGACCGGCATTTATGGCCCGGGGCGCAGCGATCTGTCGAATCGTGTCCGCCAAGGGCACAGCGTGCGGGTTGATCCGCCTGTCTACGCCAACCGCATTCATGCCGATGACGCCGCAAGCTTGCTGGAACACCTGCTGCAAGCAGACCTGCGCGGTGTGGCGCTGGAAAGCTGCTATCTGGGGGTTGATGATGACCCTGCCGCGCTGGCCGACGTGGTGGCGTGGCTGCGTGAGTATCTGGGCGTGACCGAATGGTCGGAGGATGTCAGCGTGCAGCGCGTCGGCAGCAAGCGTTGCAGCAATGCCAGGGCGCGAGCCTTGGGATGGGCGCCGATGTACCCGGATTACCGGGTTGGCTATGCGGCTTTGCTGGGGTAGAACGTTGATTCATGAGCGCCGTGGCAGGCGCTCATGATCATCAATTGCTTACTGCTGTTGCAGCAACCAGTGACGTGCACCCGGACGCAATTCAGGCATCTGGTCTGGACCGGCATTGTTAACCGCCTGGAAAATCTCCAGCTGCTTGCCTTTGCGGGAGAAGATCCAAGGGTTGCCCTTTTCAGCCTTTTCCAGCCACATGCTGTCGTATTCGCCGCTCATGGCTGCACAATCGCCAGCCAGGCACAACGCGAAACGATCATTTTCGGGAAGCCCCTGCACACTGCCATCAGGCATGAATTGCACGGTGCTGCCCTGGCCGTCGCCTTCAACAACGGTCCATTTGCCACCCATGTAAGCGCCGTACAGCGCTCTTTCAAAGCTGCTGCCCGGCTGTGCACCCTCTGGCGCAGGGTTCTCTGGCTTCTGGAAGTGCTGCTCCGGGCCAGACTCGCTGGCAGCTTGAACCAGGTCGCCGCCCTTGACGCTCAGGTCTTCAAAGAAGTTGCCGTAGAAGTCGATGTGCAGCTTGCCTTCGGCGGCACTGACAATCTTGCCTTCGCCCAGCTCGAAACCGTTGGAATAAATAGCCTGATTGGCCTTGGAGTTGATTTTCCACTCCAGATTCGGGCCATTGGCGAGCAATGCCTGACGCAGATTGCCTTGTTTGACGGCAGCGTCGATGGCGGTCTGGTTGATCCAGGTGCCGTCCGGGTTGCGGTCGGCGAGGCTGGCGCAGCCGCTCAAAATGACGGCGAGCAGCGAAATGACGAGCGCGGAACGCATAACGGATTCCTTCCTTCAGGGAGAACGGAGCGCGAAACACGCTCCGTCGGGGATTTATTCGATGACGAGAATCGCGTCCATTTCAACCTGAGCGCCACGCGGCAATGCCGCAACACCAATGGCCGCACGCGCCGGGTACGGCTGCGAGAAATAGGTGCCCATGATCTCGTTGACCTTGGCGAAGTGACCCAGGTCGGTCAGAAAGATGTTCAGTTTGACGATGTCCTTGAACGAGCCACCCGCCGCTTCGGCAACGGTTTTCAGGTTCTCGAAGACCTGAGTGATCTGGGCTTCGATGCCTTCGACCAGCTCCATGGTGCTTGGGTCCAGCGGAATCTGTCCGGACATGTAGACGGTGTTGCCAGCTTTGATCGCCTGGGAATACGGGCCGATGGCCGCAGGGGCTTTGTCGCTGGTGATGACAGTCTTGGTCATGAAGAACTCCTGATGAATGGATTGCCTACGCGCGCATCCGGGTGATGCGTGTGACACCGGTCAAGGCGCGCAGTTTCTTGATCACGCGGGCCAGGTGCACGCGATCGTGCACGCTGACCACCAGTTGGACCACGCTGATGCGACCATCGCGTTCGTCCATACTGATTTTTTCAATATTGCCATCGGCTGCGTTGACGCTGCTGGCCAGCAAGGCGATCAGACCGCGCTGGTGCTCCAGCTCGACACGCAGCTCGACATTGAATTCGCCGGTGACGTCCTTGGCCCAGGACAGCTGGATGCATTTTTCCGGGTTGTGGCGGATTTCGCTGATATTGCGGCAGTTATCCAGGTGCACGACCATGCCCTTGCCCGCAGACAAATGGCCGACAATTGGGTCGCCCGGGATCGGCGTACAACATTTGGCGTAGCTGAGTACCAGACCTTCGGTGCCGCGAATCGCCAGCGGGCCTTCCGGGCTTGGCAGCTGCTCGCCTTCGCCCAGCAAGCGGCGGGCGACGACATAGGCCATGCGATTGCCCAGACCGATGTCTTCGAGCAGGTCTTCCAGCACCTCGACCCGATACTCGTTCAGCACCAGTTGAATGCGCTCTGGCGTAATCTTCTCCAGGCTGCATTCAAAGCCGTTGAGCACCTTGTTAAGCAGGCGCTCGCCGAGGTTGATCGACTCGGAGCGGCGTTGCAGCTTGAGCGCGTGGCGAATATGAGTACGCGCCTTGCCGGTGACGACGAAGTTCAGCCATGCCGGGTTCGGACGTGCGCCGGGGGCGCTGACAATCTCGACCGTGGAGCCGCTCTGCAGCGGCTCGGACAGTGGCGCCAGTCGGCGGTTGATGCGACAGGCAATGCAGCTGTTGCCGACATCGGTATGCACCGCATAGGCAAAATCCACTGCCGTGGAGCCTTTGGGCAGCTCCATGATCCGGCCCTTGGGCGTGAAAACGTAGACCTCGTCCGGGAACAGGTCGATCTTGACGCTCTCGATGAACTCCAGAGAGTTGCCCGCGCGTTGCTGCATTTCCAGAACGCCCTTGACCCACTGCCGGGCGCGGGCATGAGTGCCCTTGGGCTGCTCGTCGTCACTGGATTTGTACAGCCAGTGCGCCGCGATGCCGTTATTGGCCATCTCTTCCATTTCGCGTGTGCGAATCTGGATTTCGATCGGTACGCCGTGCATGCCGAACAGCGTGGTATGCAACGACTGGTAGCCGTTGGCCTTGGGGATCGCGATGTAATCCTTGAATCGGCCGGGCAGCGGCTTGTACAGATTATGTACAGCACCCAGCACGCGATAGCAGGTATCGACCTTGTCGACGATGATGCGGAACGCGTAAACGTCCATGATCTCGTTGAAGGCCCGGCGCTTGCCGCGCATCTTCTTGTAGATGCCGTAGAGGTGTTTCTGCCGCCCGCTGACGTCGCCTTCGATGCCGTCCACCGCAAGGCAATGGCTCAGGGACTCTTCGATCTTGTTGACAAGCTCCTTGCGATTACCCCTGGCGCGCTTGACCGCCTGGTTGATTCGCGAGGACCGCATCGGGTACATGGCCTTGAAACCCAGATCTTCGAATTCGATACGCACACTGTGCATGCCCAGCCGATTGGCGATGGGGGCATAGATTTCGAGGGTTTCCTTGGCGATCCGGCGGCGCTTTTCACCGGACAGAACTTCAAGCGTGCGCATGTTGTGCAGGCGGTCGGCGAGCTTGACCAGAATCACGCGGATGTCCCGCGCCATGGCCATGGCCATTTTCTGGAAGTTTTCGGCCTGAGCTTCGGCTTTGGTCTCGAAGTTCATCTGGGTCAGTTTGCTGACCCCGTCGACCAGTTCCGCGACGGTCTCGCCAAACTGCGCGCTGAGCGCTTCCTTGGCAATGCCGGTGTCTTCGATGACGTCATGCAGCATCGCGGCCATCAGGCTCTGATGGTCCATGTGCATGTCGGCGAGAATATTGGCCACCGCAAGAGGATGGGTGACGTAGGCTTCACCACTGCGACGGCGCTGGCCATCGTGGGCTTGTTCGGCGTAGAAATACGCTCGGCGGACCAGATTGACCTGGTCCTTGCCGAGGTAGGCCGACAGTCTGTCGGCGAGGGCGTCTATGCTCGGCAAGGCGCTACCCCCTGCCAATGGCTTTTACCCTGCGCCGTACTGCGTCGACCCGGCATAGGCTTAGACGGCCTCGTTGGACTCGTCCTCAAACGCTGCAAACAATGGTTCATCTTCAACGATTTCAGCTTCTGCGATTACAGCGTAATCCATCAGGCCCGCTGCGATTTCGCGCAGAGCCATAACGGTAGGCTTGTCGTTTTCCCACGCCAGCTTTGGTTCTTTGCCGCCGGTTGCCAGTTGACGGGCACGCTTGGTAGAGAGCATGACCAGCTCAAAGCGGTTATCCACGTGTTCTAGGCAGTCTTCAACGGTTACGCGGGCCATGGGTATTCCTCGTAGCAAATGCGGATGGGCGAGCGGACTCGATAGTTTACAAGCGGACGGCACCCTGCATCAAGCGGCAAGCCACCAACGGTATGTTTTTAACCTGCAACCTGTTGCATGGAAACGGCTCGATCAGGCCAGCAACTCCTGAAAAAGCTCGCTGTATTGTTCTTGCTGGTGCTGCTGAGTCAGTCGATTGGCGCGAAAAATGGACTTGAGGTCTTCCAGCGCGCCGGCAAAGTCGTCGTTGACCACCACGTATTCGTACTCGTTGTAATGGCTCATTTCGCTGACCGCTTCGCGCATCCGCGCTTCGATGATCTCATCGCTGTCCTGGCCCCGGTTGGTCAGACGCTGACGCAGCGCCTGCTGAGACGGCGGCAGAATGAATATCGACCGGGCCTGCGGCATTTGCGTACGAACCTGCCGGGCGCCCTGCCAGTCGATTTCCAGAATCAGGTCGTGACCTTCATCCAGCGTCTGCTGCAGATGGCTCTGCGAGGTGCCGTACAGATTGCCGAACACCTCGGCTTGCTCGAGAAAGTCGCCGTGCTCGATCATGCGCATGAACTCGGCACGATCGACGAAGTTGTAGTTCACGCCGTCCACTTCGCCCGGGCGCATGGCACGGGTGGTGTGCGACACCGAGACGCGAATCTTCGCCTGCGCGCCGTGTTGAGGCTCTTGCTGGGCGTCCATCAAGGCTTTGACCAGGCTGGTCTTGCCCGCGCCGGACGGGGCGGAAATGATGTAAAGGGTGCCAGTGATATGGGTCATGTGAGGTTCAGCCTTACTCAATATTCTGCACTTGCTCACGCATCTGCTCGATCAACACTTTAAGGTTGACGGCGGCCTGCGTGCTGCGTGGGTCAAAGGCCTTGGAGCCCAGTGTATTCGCTTCGCGGTTAAGCTCTTGCATCAGGAAATCAAGACGGCGACCCGCCTGACCACCGGCCTTGAGCACACGGCGCACTTCGGTGACGTGCGTGCTGAGGCGGTCCAGCTCTTCGGCCACGTCGCTTTTCTGTGCCAGCAGAACCATCTCCTGCTCCAGCCGCTGAGGATCGAGCTCGGCTTTCATGTCGGCAAAGCGGTCGAGCACTTTCTGACGCTGAGCGGCCAGCATCTGCGGCACCAATGTGCGCAGGGTGGCCACTTCCTCGACAATGGAAGACAGGCGCTCATCCAGCAACCTGGCCAGGTCTGCACCTTCACGGCCGCGCCCCAGTTTCAATTCGCCCAGCGCGTCATTGAACAGCGTCAGCGCCTCGGTGTTCAACACTTGCGGATCGCTGGCATCGGCAACCAGCACGCCCGGCCACGCCAGCACCTCAAGCGGGTTCAGCGCGGCAGGCTGCTTGATCAAGCCGGCAACCGATTCGGCGGCGGCGATCAATTGACCCGCACGCTCGCGATCAACCTGCAGCGGCTTGCCGGCGGTCTCTTCGACAAAGCGCAAGGTGCATTCAACCTTGCCACGCGACAAGCCCTGGCGCAGCGCTTCGCGAATCGCGCCCTCCAGATCGCGGAACGATTCAGGCAGGCGCAGGTGAGGCTCCAGGTAACGATGATTGACCGAGCGCAGCTCCCAGCTCAGTGTGCCCTGGGCGCCAGCCCGCTCTACTCGGGCGAAGGCAGTCATGCTGTGCACCATGGGATGTACCTCTTTGTTCGAGTCAGGCGGTTGTTCAAATCAGACGGCTCGGTTCAGATGATTCTGCTCAAGCGCGCGTAAAAACGGCTGCCATCCCTACGGGCGAAAGCCGACAGGCCAGAGGCGCAGGATTGTAGCGCAGTGCAACGCAGGCTCCCAATCCGGCAACGAGACAAGCGCCGCAAGGCACTGCACTTCATCGCGCCAAGCGCTCGAAAGCCTTGTTCCAGAGCGTTCCGGCAATGCCAGACCGGCATTCACGACTTTAGAGATGCCCAGTCGCAGCGATGGCCTCTATAATGATCGACAGTTTTCCGTCTCAGTACAGGTATCCCAGATGAAACGTCCAAGTGGTCGCGCCGCCGATCAGCTCCGCTCGATCCGCATCACCCGCAACTACACCAAACACGCCGAGGGTTCTGTACTGGTCGAGTTTGGTGATACCAAGGTGATTTGCACCGTCAGCGTCGAAAACGGCGTGCCACGCTTCCTCAAGGGCCAGGGCCAGGGTTGGCTGACTGCCGAATACGGCATGTTGCCGCGCGCCACCGGCGAGCGTAACCAGCGTGAAGCCAGCCGCGGCAAACAAGGCGGTCGTACACTCGAAATCCAGCGCCTGATCGGTCGCTCGCTGCGCGCCGCACTGGACATGTCCAAACTGGGCGACGTCACCCTGTATGTCGATTGCGACGTTATCCAGGCTGACGGCGGTACTCGTACCGCGTCCATCACCGGCGCAATGGTTGCCCTGGCAGACGCCTTGAAAGTCATCAAGAAGCGCGGCGGCCTGAAAGGCGGCGACCCGCTCAAGCAGATGATCGCAGCCGTTTCGGTCGGCATGTATCAGGGCGAACCGGTGCTTGACCTCGATTACCTGGAAGATTCCGCCGCTGAAACCGACCTGAACGTGGTCATGACCAGCGCAGGCGGCTTCATTGAAGTGCAGGGCACCGCCGAAGGCGCTCCGTTCCAGCCTGAAGAGCTGAACGCGATGCTCGCGCTGGCACAGAAGGGCATGACCGAATTGTTTGAACTGCAGCGCGCCGCACTGGCCGACTGATAACCAGGGAGTCTGAAAATGAGTGACAGCCAGCAATTGCTGAATAAACCGTCGCAAAGCGCTCGCCAGTGGGCGATGTTCTGTCACTTGTCGGCATTTGCCGGTCTGATTTTCCCTTTCGGCAACCTGCTGGGGCCGCTGATCCTCTGGCAGGTAAAGAAAGATGCAGACCCGTTCATTGATGCTCAGGGCAAGGAAGCGCTGAATTTTCAGATCACCGTCGCGATCGCGGCCACCGTCAGCATGCTGTTGATGCTGGTGGTCATCGGCTTTGCGTTGCTGATGCTGGTAGGGATCGGCGCCATGGTGCTGACGATTATTGCCGGAGTGAAGGCCAACGACGGGCTGGATTATCGTTATCCGTTCACCTGGCGCGTGCTGAAATAACGCAGAGCGCGAGCAACGCAAAAAGCCGACTTCAAGTCGGCTTTTTCGTGTCCGCTGTTTACCTGACTATCAGATAGTCAGGGTCCAGTCGTAATCAACGATCAAGGGTGCGTGCTGTGAAAAGCGTGGCTGACGCGGCAGACGGGCGCTACGCACAAAGCGGCGCAGGCCGGGTGTCAGGATCTGATAATCGAAACGCCAGCCCAGATTGAGCATCTCGGCCTGTTCGTTATCTGGCCACCAGCTGTACTGATCGCCCTCACGACTGACTTCACGCAAGGCATCGACATAGCCCATTGTGCCGACAATCTCGTCCATCCAGGCACGTTCAGGCGCCAGGAAACCAGGAGATTGCTGGCTGTCACGCCAGTTCTTGATGTCGAGCTTCTGCTGCGCCACATAGAGCGACCCGCAGTAGATGTACTCGCGACGCTTGCGGCGTTGCTTGTCCATGTACTTTCCGAAATCGTCCATGAGCTTGAATTTCTGGTTCAGGTCTTCATCCCCGTTCATTCCCGAAGGGAAGAGCAGGGTGGCGATACTGACCTTGTCGAAATCTGCTTGCAGGTAACGCCCGTAGCGGTCGGCTGTCTCGAAACCCAGGCCACTGATGACCGCCTTGGGCTGCAACCGCGAATAAAGCGCCACACCACCCTGGGCTGGAACTTCGGCTTCGCAGGCATAGAGAAAGTAGCCATCCAGCTGAAAAGCTGGATCATCCAGTTCAAAGGCGGAGGCGCGGGTGTCCTGTAAGCAGATGACGTCGGCATTCTGAGCTTGCAGCCAACTGAGCAAACCACGCTCGACTGCGCCCTGAATGCCATTTACGTTCACACTGATGATCCGCATAAATGGCCCCAAAAATCACGTGCGTGTATGATACCCGAGCTCTACCTAATTAGCTAAATCCGTGGTATTCGGGGCTTTTTTCATGCAAGCGTATCAACGCGATTTCATTCGTTTTGCCATTGATCGAGGCGTTCTGCGCTTTGGTGAGTTCACCCTCAAGTCCGGGCGCACCAGCCCGTACTTCTTCAATGCCGGGCTGTTCAACACCGGTTCCGCGCTGGCTCAGCTGGGGCGTTTCTACGCAGCGGCGGTCGTCGAGAGCGGTATCCGCTTCGACGTTCTGTTCGGTCCGGCCTACAAGGGCATTCCGCTGGCGTCGGCGACGGCCGTGGCGCTGGCTGAACATCATGACCGGGATCTGCCGTGGTGCTTCAACCGCAAGGAAGCCAAGGCGCACGGCGAAGGTGGCAGCCTGGTTGGCTCTCCGCTTGCCGGCAATGTGCTGATCATCGACGACGTGATCACTGCGGGCACGGCCATCCGTGAGGTCATGCAGATCATCAAGGACCAGGACGCCACCGCGGCCGGCGTGCTGATCGCCCTCAATCGCCAGGAGCGCGGCAATGGCGAGCTGTCGGCGATTCAGGAAGTCGAGCGTGACTTCGGCATTCCGGTGGTGAGCATCGTTTCACTGAATCAGGTGCTTGAGTTCCTGGCCGATGACGCACAGCTCAAGCAGCACCTGCCTGCCGTCGAAGCCTACCGCGCGCAATACGGAATCTGAGGTCAGGCCTATGGCAGTCAGCGGCAGAGGACGGCATTCGGTTTCAGGTACGCTAAGCGTTTTGGGGCTGTGGCTGGCGCTTGGCATGCTTGCGCCCTTGGACGCTCAAGCCGCCGACGCGCCGGAAATCCGCCTGTATCGCTACGTTGACAGCCGCGGTGTGACGGTGATCGATACCCAGGGCGTGCCGCCCGACTATGTCGCCAAAGGCTACGAAGTGCTTAATGGCCGTGGCCGGGTGATACAGGTCGTACCGCCCGCACCGACGGCCGAGCAGATTCGCCAGACCGAAGCCGACAAGCTCCAGGCCGCCGCCGATGCACAGCTGTTGAGCCTGTACAGCAGCGTGGGAGAGGTGGATCGCGTCAAGGCCCGCAAACTGGCCGAACTGGATGCGCTGGTCGGCGTTGCCCAAGGCAACATCCAGGGGCTTGCCGCGCAGCAGCGCAACCTGCAAAGCCAGGCAGCCGATCTGGAACGCGCAGGGCGTCCGGTTCAGCAGGCACTGGTCGATCAGCTCAATGACCTGCGCGACCAGCAGCACAAGCTACAGGCCGACATCGCCGGGTATCAGGCCGCACGGGTAAAAGCCGAAGCCGGTTTCGCCGAAGATCGTGTGCGCGTGCAGCGGCTGACGCAGTAAGCCTCACCTTAAAGATCGGACGCAGAGCGTCCAGAACGGCATGCCGACGCGGAGCGTCGCACGATAGTTGGGATATCGTTGCGCACCTTCCAGCCCTGACACCTATCGTTACTCACGCTCCAGCGCAGGAGTGCCTTGGGTGACGCTCTGCGTCACAAATCTGCGCCGCACCACACCTTCAAGGAGGGAGAACCAAAAAAGCCCCGTCAGCGTCAGCTCACGGGGCTTTTTGTACTACGCCTGAATCAATGCCGCTTGCGGTTGGTAATCTGGGTACCGACACCGCTGTCAGTGAAGATTTCCAGCAAGACCGCGTTAGGCACTCGCCCATCGATGATGTGCGAGCTGTTGACCCCGCCCTGAACCGCTTCCAGCGCGCAACGGATCTTCGGCAGCATGCCGCCGTAGATGGTGCCGTCAGCGATCAGGCCATCGACCTGCTCGGTGGTCAGGCCAGTCAGCACTTCGCCCTGCTTGTTCATCAAACCGGCGATGTTGGTCAGCAGAATCAGCTTCTCGGCCTTGAGGGCTTCGGCAACCTTGCCCGCCACCAGGTCAGCATTGATGTTGTAGGACTCGCCATCCGGACCCACACCAATAGGTGCGATGACCGGAATGAAATCCCCTTTGACCAGCATGTTCAGCAAGCCGGTATTAACCCCGACCACTTCGCCCACCTGACCGATGTCGATGATTTCCGGCTTGGTCATCTCCGGCGTCTGGCGTGTGACGGTGAGCTTCTTCGCACGAATCAGCTCAGCGTCCTTGCCGGTCAGACCGATGGCGCTGCCGCCATGACGGTTGATCAGGTTGACGATGTCCTTGTTGACCTGGCCGCCCAGCACCATCTCCACCACATCCATGGTCTGAGCGTCAGTGACGCGCATGCCATCGATGAAGTGGCTCTCGATGGACAGGCGCTTGAGCAGATCACCGATCTGCGGCCCGCCGCCATGAACTACCACCGGGTTAATACCAACCGCCTTCATCAACACGATGTCGCGCGCGAAGCCGGTTTTCAGCTCCTCGCTCTCCATGGCGTTGCCGCCGTACTTGATAACCAGCGTCTTGCCGACAAAGCGGCGAATGTACGGCAGCGCTTCGGAAAGAACCTTGGCTACATTAGAGGCGGCATCACGTTCGAGGGTCATTCAGGGCTCCAGTCAAAAGGAAAAACAATCAAAATGGCAGGTCGAGGTCCGGCGCAACTTTCTTGAGCTCAGCGTGGAACACGCCCTGGATACGCTCCAGTTCGGCCTGGGTTTCAGCCTCGAAACGCAGCACCAGCACCGGCGTGGTGTTGGAAGCGCGAACCAGACCCCAGCCCTTCGGATAGTCCACACGGACACCGTCGATAGTGGTCAGTTTGGCGTCGCCCCACTGGGCATCTTTCTCAAGGGCCTCAATGATGCTGAACTTGGTAACGTCCGTCACCTTGATGTTGATTTCAGGCGTCGAAATGTCGTTCGGGAAGGTCTCGAACAGGTCTTCGGCATTGGCCGGCTCCTGGCTGAGGATCTCCAGCAGACGTGCCGCGCTGTAGATGCCGTCGTCGAAACCGAACCAGCGCTCCTTGAAGAAGATATGGCCGCTCATTTCGCCAGCCAGCAACGCGCCGCTTTTTTTCATTTCTTTCTTGATCAGCGAGTGACCGGTTTTCCACATGACCGGACGACCACCGTGTTCGCTGATCAGCGGCGTCAGGCGACGGGTGCATTTGACGTCGAAAATGATGTCGGCACCCGGATTGCGCTTGAGTACATCCAGCGCGAACAGCATCAACAGGCGATCGGGATAAACCACATTGCCTGCGTTGGTCACAACACCGACACGGTCGCCGTCGCCGTCGAAGGCCAGGCCCAGATCGGCACCGGTTTCCTTGACCTTGGCGATCAGGTCCTGCAGGTTTTCCAGCTTGCCCGGGTCCGGGTGGTGGTTCGGGAAGTTGCCGTCCACCTCGGCGAACAGCGAAATCACCTCGCAACCCAGCGCTTCGATCAACTGCGGGGCGATCACACCTGCCGCACCGTTGCCGCAATCGACCACGACCTTGAGCTTACGCGCCATGACGATGTCGTCCTTGATCTGCTTGAAGTAGCGATCAAGGATGTCGACTTGGGTGATGCTGCCTTTTTGCGAGGTCAGGTTGTTGGTCTTGATGCGCTCGTGCAGCGCCTGGATCTGCTCGTTGGCGAGGGTATCGCCCGCGATAACGATCTTGAAACCGTTGTAATCCTTGGGGTTGTGGCTACCGGTCAACATGACGCCGGTCTTGCCGGCCAGCACGTTGGCTGCGTAATACAGCGCAGGGGTCGGCACCAGGCCAACGTCGCTGACATGGCAGCCGCTGTCGTGTAGGCCCTGGATCAGTTGCTGCACCAGCTCAGGGCCGGAAAGACGACCATCGCGGCCAACGCTGACATTGGGTTCGTTCTGCGCCAGGCTTTCTGAGCCGATTGCGCGACCGATCCAGTATGCCGTTTCAGCGTTGAGGGTATCCCCGACCACGCCGCGGATGTCATACGCACGGAAAATAGTGTCGGGAAGAGTGGGTGCCACGGATGCTGGGCTGTTCATAGCGAGGGGATGCTCCGATCTCAGGAAGTCCTGGTTTTCGTCGAGAAGGTCGATATCAAGAATATCGGTATCTTGAAACAGCGGATCGGTCCAGTCGGTACGCGACGCAACGACTGCAGGCGAAGCACTGTTCTGGGTAATATTTGCGCCATGCTGCTCGCTGGCCGCCTGTACAGGCACGACCTGAGGCTGACTACGAAGCGAAACACGAGCAAGGGCCTGGGCCAGACCACTGAGGGCCGGGAGGCTCAAACCGAAAGGTTTGACGGCTTTTCCGCGCGAGAGTTCTTGAAGCAGCTGATCCAGCTGCCGTGCATCGGCACAAATACGCCGCTGCAAAACCCTTTCGTTACGGTGCAGGCCAAGCAGCACGCCTGCTCCAGCAATAACCAGTGCCAATAACAAAAGCACGATGGAGGGCGAAGTTTTTAGCCCCGCACCCGGCGTGAACTCAAGCTTCCAGCCGGCAAAACCGGTATCGAACCCTTGCGGCTTGTCGCCATCTGCCTGCCCGCGCTGCAGAAAAACCTGCGCAGGTCCGCTGCCGAACTGCTGACTGAGGACGATTTGCCCAGCCTCAGCCGGCAGCACTGGCAAGGCATCGAGCAAGTGCTGCATGTCGAAGGCCAGCAGCAATGTACCCAGAACCGGCTGATCTGCGCCCGCACGTACCGGCGCTGCGCTGTAGATCAGCCAGCGCTCACCGACCTTGCGAGCCTCCGGGGCAACCCCTTCGCCCTGCGCAACCTTGTTGAGCATATCCAGCGTGGCGAAGCTGACCGGCAGCGCGCCTTGCGTATCGACATCAGCCAGCCCCTTGGGGTAAAGCCGTGCGCCTGACAGACCGCCCCAGCGGGTGACGCGCTCCTGCGCAGCAACCCGCGCATTGGCGTCGTTGCTCTGCAGCGCCTGAACCAGCGCTGCGCTGGACGCCGCGGCCTGGGTGTCGGCATTGATCTGCCGCAGCGCCAGGTTGACCGCTGACGCCTGACTGCCGCCCCATGCCTGGACCAGTTGATCCTGCTGCTGCGGGCCGGTCATCAGGGCAACCCAGACCAGCGCCGCAGCGATGATCAGGCCGACTGCCGCTGGCACAAGACCCGGCGCGAGCGCGTTGAGGCTCGCAGCCGGGGGAGCGTTATCGGCGGGTATGGCTTGCTTTGAAGCGCTGTGCTGAGTGCCTTTCACCGACCTCTCCCTGAGCCTTGATGCGCAACCGTTTCATGAGCCGAATGATAACAATCAATGACTTCCGGAGTGACCAAAGCCGCCTGTGCCACGTTGACTTTCGTCGAATTCTTCTACCAGCTCGAAACGGGCCTGTACCACAGGCACCAGCACCAGTTGTGCAATACGCTCGCCCACCGCGATATTGAACGCAGTCTGACCACGGTTCCAGCAGGACACCATCAGCTCGCCCTGATAATCGGAGTCGATCAAGCCGACCAGATTGCCCAGCACGATGCCATGCTTATGACCCAGGCCTGAGCGCGGCAGAATCAGGGCGGCAAGCCCCGGATCGCCGATGTAGATCGACAGGCCGGTGGGGATCAGCAAGGTCTGGCCGGGCTCGAGAAGGGTGTCTTCCTTGAGCATGGCGCGCAGGTCCAGGCCGGCCGAGCCGACGGTGGCGTAGGCCGGGAGCGGAAATTCGTTGCCAATGCGAGGGTCGAGGATCTTGGCTTGTAGAGCGTGCATTCGTAGTTAAACCTGATTCATGCGGTCGGCGATAAAAGTGATCAGTTGGCGGGCAATCTTGGCCTTGCTGGTCTGGGCAAAAAGCGTTGCGTGCAACGCCCGGTCAATCACGCTGCAAGCGTTCTCCTCACTGTTGAAGCCGATGCTGGGGTTGGCCACATCGTTGGCGACAATAAGGTCAAGGTTCTTGTCTTTGAGCTTTCGGGCAGCATAGTCGAGCAGGTGCTCGGTCTCGGCAGCAAAGCCGACACTGAACGGACGATCCGGACGGGTTGCAATGGTCGCCAGAATATCTGGATTACGGACCATCTGCAGCAGCAAGCCGTCACCGTTTGAAGGATCTTTCTTGAGTTTGTGCGGGGCAATGACTTCCGGTCGGTAGTCCGCCACCGCTGCCGACGCGATGAACAGATCACACGGAATGGCTGCCTCACACGCCGCCAGCATGTCGCGGGCACTGACCACGTCGATGCGCGAGACGCGATCCGGCGTCGGCAGGTTGACGGGACCTGTGATCAGCGTAACGCGAGCGCCGGCTTCCACCGCCGCTTCGGCCAGGGCAAAGCCCATTTTGCCGGAGCTGTGGTTGGTGATGTAGCGCACCGGATCGATGTTTTCCTGGGTCGGACCTGCAGTGATCAGCACATGCCTGCCGGTCAGGCTCAGGCGCTGGAAGCAGTCGGCCGCGCACTTGGCCAGATCGTCGGCTTCCAGCATGCGCCCGAAGCCGACATCGCCACACGCCTGACTGCCGGAAGCAGGCCCGAACACACGGAAGTCGCGCTGTTCAAGCAAGCGGGTGTTGGCCTGCACGGAAGCATCACGCCACATCGCCTGGTTCATTGCCGGGGCGATGGCGACGGTTGCGTCGGTGGCCAGCACGATGGTGGTCAGCAGGTCGTTGGCGATGCCTTGAGCCAGACGCGCGATCAGGTCGGCAGTGGCCGGTGCGATGAGGATCAGGTCGGCCCACTTGGCCAGCTCGATGTGCCCCATCGCGGCTTCGGCGGCCGGGTCGAGAAGGTCAAGGTGCACAGGGTGCCCGGAAAGAGCCTGCATGGTCAGCGGGGTGATGAACTCTGCGCCGCCCTTGGTCATGACCACACGCACTTCAGCGCCCTGGTCGCGCAATCGGCGGACCAGCTCGGCGCTCTTGTAGGCCGCGATGCCGCCGCCGACGCCCAGAACGATGCGTTTTCGATACAGCCGCTGCATAGACCTGCCTTTTTGGTCGAGTGAATACGCGACGGCCATGACGCCTCCCCAGGCCAGATCGTCGCGCAAAAAAGATGGGCTAAGATAGCACAGCGACCGCAGTGCAACAGCGGCGCCCAACCACATGGAGGTGCTATGAATATTCGCAGTTGGCCCGCGGCCGAACGCCCGCGGGAACGCTTGTTGGAGCTGGGAGCGGCGAGCCTTTCGGATGCCGAATTGCTGGCGATCTTTTTACGCACCGGCGTGGCCGGAAAAAGCGCCGTAGACCTGGCGCGTCACCTCTTGAATCAATTCGACGGGCTCAGATCGTTACTGGAGGCTGATCAGCCCGCGTTCACCGCTCAACTGGGGCTGGGACCGGCAAAATTCGCTCAGTTGCAGGCCGTCATGGAGATGGCGCGCCGGCACATGGCCGAGTCATTGCGCCGCGATTCAGCGCTGGAAAACCCGGCCCAGGTGCGCAACTACCTCAAGGCCCAGCTTCGACACGAGCCACATGAAGTCTTCGCCTGCCTGTTTCTGGATAACAAGCACCGGGTCATGACCTTCGAGATCCTGTTTCGCGGGACGATCAATGCGTCCTACGTGCACCCACGTCAGGTGGTGAAGCGGGCGCTGGCGCACAACGCCGCCAGCTTGATCCTCTGCCACAACCATCCCTCTGGCATCACCACCCCCAGCCGCTCTGACATCGACCTGACCAAGCGCCTCAAGGAAGCCCTGATGCTGGTGGATGTTCATGTGCTCGACCATGTGATCGTGGGCGACGGCGAGCCGTTGTCGATGGTGGAGAAGGGGTTGATGTAGCGGGCCGATTGATCGTTCCAGCACCCCAGGCGCGGGAACGATCAGCACAGCGAGTTACTTCACCTGCACCTTGTAAAAGTCCTGCCGTCCGAAGGGGCTGACCTGATAGCCCGTAACGTCCTTGCGCACCAGTGCGGCGGCGGTCGGGTGGGCGAGGGGGATCCACAGCGCCTGTTGCTGGATCTGCTGCTGAGCCTGGTGATACAACTTGCTGCGCTCGGCCTGATCGCTGATGGACTTGCCATCGGCGATCAGCGTGTCCAGGGTCTTGTCGCAATAGCGGGCAAAGTTGGTGCCCGATTGCACCGCCGCGCACGAGAACTGAGGTGTCAGGAAGTTATCCGGGTCGCCATTGTCGCCCGCCCAGCCCATGAACAGCAGATCGTGCTCACCGGCCTTGGCGCGCCGAATCAGCTCGCCCCACTCGATCACCTTGATCTCGGCGTCGATACCGATCTGTTTCAGGTCAGCCTGTAGCAATTGCGCGCTCAGGCCAGGGTTGGGGTTCAACAGGCTGCCGGAAGGCCGTGTCCAGATGGTGGTCTTAAAGCCATCTTTCAAACCGGCCTTGGCCAGCAATGCCTTGGCTTTGGCAACGTCGTGCGGGTAGCCGGACAGGTCTTTGGCGTAGCTCCAGGTATTGGGCGGATAAGGGCCATTGGCAGCGCCGGCGGTGCCTTCGAATACGGCCTTCAGGTAGTTGGCCTTGTCGAACGCCAGGTTGATTGCCTGACGAACTTCGGGCTTGTCGAACGGCGGGTGCTGGCTGTTGATCGCAACAAATGCAGTCATGAACGCGTCGGTTTTTTCGACCTTGAGCGAGTCGTCCTTGCTGGCCGCCTGAATATCCAGCGGCTTGGGGGACAGGGCAATCTGGCACTCGTCCTGGCGGATTTTCTGCAGGCGCACATTGGCATCCGGCGTAATGGCATACACCAGCGTGTCGATATCCGACTTGCCGGCGAAGTAATCCTTGAACGCTTCGTAACGCACCACGGCATCCTTCTGGAAGCGCTTGAAGACAAACGGCCCGGTGCCGATTGGCTGGCTGTTGAGTTTTTCCGGCGTGCCCGCTTTAAGCAGCTGCGCGGTGTACTCAGCCGAGTAGATCGACGCAAACCCCATGCTCAGCGTGGCGAGGAAGGTCGAATCGGCTCGATTGAGCGTGAAGCGCACCGAATGAACGTCAGGCGCCTCAATGCTTTTGATCAGCGCAGGCAACTGCATGGACTGCGCGTGCGGGAAGCCGCTCTGGGCAATCTTGTGCCACGGATTTTGCGGGTCGAGCATGCGCTGGAAGCTGAACAGCACGTCATCCGCGCTCAATTCGCGAGTCGGCGTGAAGTAGTCGGTGGTGTGGAATTTCACCCCGGTGCGCAGCTTGAAATCATAGGTCAGGCCGTCAGCGGAGACGGTCCAGCCTTGCGCCAGGCTTGGCACCAGCTTGCCGCTCTTGGCATCGAAGTCCACCAGACGGTTCATCAGCACATCCGCCGACGCATTGGTGGTGGTCAGCGAGTTATACTGCACCACATCGAAACCCTCGGGGCTGGCTTCAGTGCAGACCGCAAGGCTCGACGCCTGGGCGGCAAGCGGGAGTAGCGTGGAGGCAAGCAAAAAGGGAAGTGCAGCAAGGCGCATGGCTATATTCCTGTTCAGAAAGGGGCCCATCTGCCGGCGCAGTCTGGTTAAGAGCTAACCCTAGACCATGTAATGGCGTAGAACAATCGTCACGGTGCGACGAGCGGTCGATTTGCCCGCACCCCCGCTGCGCTTGAGCATACCGCCGCACAGGGCGCGACCATTCGGGCTAAAGTGCTTTGCCTGTTGTTGCATTGCGGGGTTTCTGGTATAAAGCAGCGCTCTTTTCTAGGGGCCCGGTTCCTTCACTGTAGGTGTAGCCGGTAAGACCCTTAAAGAAACGCGGCGCCTGGCGCCAAATGACTGAGAGATTAAGCGGCCAACCCATGCCGGGTTGGGCATGTGGTTTTAGAGGGCTGAGGCATGTCGAGAGTATGTCAAGTTACCGGTAAGGGTCCGGTGACTGGGAATAACATTTCCCACGCAAACAACAAAACCCGTCGTCGTTTCCTGCCAAACCTGCAGCATCACCGCTTCTGGGTTGAAGGCGAGAAGCGTTTTGTTCGTCTGCGCGTATCTGCTAAAGGCATGCGCATCATCGACAAGCGTGGCATCGAAGTTGTGCTCGCTGAACTCCGTCGCGACGGCAAAATTTAAGGGAGAGAATCATGCGTGAATTGATCCGTTTGGTGTCGAGCGCTGGTACAGGCCATTTCTACACCACCGACAAGAACAAACGTACTACTCCGGATAAAATCGAAATCAAAAAATTCGATCCGGTTGTACGCAAGCACGTGATCTACAAAGAAGGCAAAATCAAGTAATTGATTCTGTCGGCTACAAAAAAGCCCGCCTCGCAGCGCAATGCTGTTCACTTA
>NZ_ATDK01000280.1 GCF_000444135.1 Pseudomonas avellanae BPIC 631 | reverse complement strand
TGAGAACTCCAACAATACGGGCCTGTTCTCATAGGGATCAATAGGTTACGTCGAAACGGGAACAGACCCTAGGAAAATGTAGGGAAAATCCTAGGACTTTATAAACATGTGGACAGATATCCCTTCAACATGGATATCGCCCGATACTGACTTTTCTTGACTGGACGCTGCGCCCGGTGGAGGCTTTCTGACAAACCTGACAGCTGAAAGTCATTCTGCTGACCGGGTTTGCAGGCTATAAGGAAGCAGACAAAAAACATGACTCCCGTACCGACATTTGGCGTTTTCTTCATATGCGCAGATCGACCCTGACCGTTACCGCCGTAGCCCTGCTGATCACCTGCGCGGCAATCGCCGGCTGGAAGCTGACACGCCCTGCCACCCTTCCGAAAAATGTCACCACAGCGGTGCCGGTCAAGGTCATCACCGTGAGCATGGAGGACGTGCCTCGTTTCGTGACGGGGATCGGCTCGGTACTGTCCCTGCAAAGCGTGGTGATCCGCCCTCAGGTGGACGGCGTGCTGACCCGCGTACTGGTCAGGGAGGGTCAACAGGTCAGGGCCGGCGAATTGCTGGCGACGCTCGACGATCGCTCCATCCGCGCCTCGCTGGAACAGACCCGCGCCCAGCTGGCGCAGAGCAAGGCGCAGCTGGACGTCGCGCAACTGGACCTCAAACGCTATCGCCAGCTCACTGAAGACAACGGCATTTCGCGTCAGACTTTCGATCAGCAACAAGCGCTGGTCAGGCAACTGGCGGCCACTGCGCAAGGCAACGAGGCCAGCATCAATGCTGCGCAGGTGCAGCTTTCCTACACGCAGATTCGCTCGCCGGTGACAGGCCGGGTCGGCATTCGTAATGTCGATGAAGGCAACTTCATGCGTGTCAGCGATGCAGAGGGATTATTTTCGGTCACACAGATCGACCCGATTGCCGTCGAGTTTTCCCTGCCACAGCAAATGCTGCCGACACTGCAAGGGCTTGTTGCCGCGCACAGCGCTGCTGCGGTCAAAGCTTATCAGGGCGACGGGGCAACCAATGGCCTGCTGCTGGGCGAAGGCACGCTATCGCTGATCGACAATCAGGTGTCGGCAACCACCGGCACAATCCGCGCCAAAGCCCAGTTCAAAAACCCCGGCGAACAGCTTTGGCCAGGGCAACTGGTCACCGTGAAGATTCAGACCGGTATCGAACTCAACTCGCTCAAGGTGCCGCCCCAGGTGGTACAGCGCGGCATTGACCAACACTTTGTCTATCGGATCACGGCCAATAACAAAGTGGAAGTGGTACCGGTCAAGGTTTTGTATCAGGACAGCGAGCAGACATTGATCAGCGGGCCGCAGGCTGGCGACGTGCTGGTCAGTGATGGCCAATCGCGGTTGAGGCCGGGTTCGACGGTCGAAGTGGTCACCGCACCCGCCCCGGAAGTTGCGAGCGTACCCGTGGAGCTGGCACGATGAATGGCCGCGGTTTGGTCTCGGCATGGTGCATCGACCACCCGGTCGCCACGCTGTTGTTGACCTTCGCGATAGTGCTGCTGGGGGTCATTGCCTTTCCGCGCCTGCCGATCGCGCCGTTGCCGGAAGCCGAATTCCCGACCATTCAGGTGACCGCGCAGCTTCCCGGTGCCAGCCCGGAAACCATGGCGTCCTCGGTTGCGACGCCGCTGGAAGTGCAGTTCAGCGCGATACCCGGCATGACCCAGATGACGTCAAGCAGCGCGCTGGGGTCTACCAACCTGACCCTGCAATTCACCCTCAACAAGAGCATCGACACCGCCGCCCAGGAAGTCCAGGCAGCGATCAACACGGCGGCAGGACGCCTGCCCGCCGACATGCCCAGCCTGCCGACCTGGCGCAAGGTCAACCCGGCGGACAGCCCGGTGCTGATTCTGAGTGTCAGCTCCAGCCTGATGCCCGGCACCGAACTCAGTGACGTCACCGAAACCATTCTGGCGCGCCAGCTCAGCCAGATCGAGGGCGTGGGCCAGGTGTTCATCACCGGCCAGCAACGCCCGGCGATCCGCGTGCAGGCCGCGCCGGAAAAACTGGCCGCGCTGGGCCTGACCCTGGCAGACATCCGCCTCGCCGTGCAGCAGACCAGCCTTAACCTGGCCAAAGGTGCGCTGTATGGCAAGGACAGTATTTCGACCCTGTCATCCAACGACCAGCTATTCAAACCGCAGGACTACGCGCAACTGATCGTTTCCTACAAGAACGGCGCCCCCGTCCAGCTCAAGGACGTCGCCCGAGTGGTCGCAGGTTCGGAAAACGCCTACGTCAAGGCGTGGTCCGGCGACCAGCAGGGTGTCAACATCGCCATCTTCCGTCAGCCCGGCGCCAACATTGTCGAGACCGTGGACCGCATCCAGCGCGAACTGCCACGCTTGCAAGAAATGCTTCCGGCCACGGTCGATGTGTCGGTGCTTAACGACCGTACCCGGACCATTCGTGCCTCACTTCATGAAGTGGAAATGACCCTGCTGATCGCGGTCTTGCTGGTGGTCGCGGTCATGGCGCTGTTTCTGCGCCAGCTCTCGGCCACGCTGATCGTCAGCGCGGTGCTGGGGGTGTCGCTGATTGCCAGCTTCGCGATGATGTACATGTTCGGCTTCAGCCTGAACAACCTGACGCTGGTGGCCATCGTCGTCGCAGTCGGGTTCGTGGTGGACGACGCAATCGTGGTGGTCGAGAACATCCACCGCCATCTTGAAGCCGGACAAGGCATGCGTGAGGCGGCCATAAAAGGCTCGGGGGAGATCGGCTTTACTGTCGTGTCGATCAGCTTCTCGCTGGTGGCCGCGTTCATTCCGCTGCTGTTCATGGGCGGCGTGGTCGGGCGGCTGTTCAAGGAGTTTGCGCTGACGGCGACAGCGACCATCCTGATCTCGGTCGTCGTCTCCCTGACCCTGGCCCCGACGCTGGCGGCCTTGTTCATGCGTGCCCCCACCCACAACCCGCACCAAAAACCAGGGTTCGGCGAACGATTACTGGCCTCCTACGAGCGAGGCTTGCGCAAGGCGCTGGCCCATCAGCGGCTGATGCTCGGCGTGTTCGGCTTGACCCTGGTGCTGGCGGTGGTCGGCTACGTCCTCATACCCAAAGGCTTCTTTCCGGTTCAGGACACCGCGTTTGCGCTCGGGACGACCGAAGCCGCTGCCGATATTTCCTACCCGGACATGGTCGAAAAACACCTGCAACTGGCGAAGATCGTCGGCGCGGACCCTGCGGTGCTGGCGTTCTCTCATTCGGTGGGGGTGTCAGGCAGCAACCAGACCATCGCCAACGGCCGCTTCTGGATCTCGCTCAAGCCGCAGTCCGAACGTGATGTGTCGGTCAGCGAGTTCATCGACCGCCTGCGTCCCAAGCTGGCGAAGGTGCCGGGCATTGTTCTGTACCTGCGCGCCGGGCAGGACATCAACCTGAGCTCCGGTCCGAGCCGCAGCCAATATCAGTACGTGCTCAAAAGCAATGACGGCGCGCTGCTCAACACCTGGACGCAACGCCTGACCGAAAAGCTGCGCAGCAACCCGGCGTTCCGCGACATGTCCAACGACTTGCAACTGGGCGGCAGCGTGACGCACATCGATATCGATCGCAGCGCCGCCGCGCGCTTCGGCCTGACCACTGCCGATGTCGATCAGGCGCTGTACGATGCTTTTGGCCAACGGCAGATCAGCGAATATCAGACCGAGGTCAACCAGTACAAGGTCATTCTTGAACTGGATGCCCAGCAGCGCGGCAAGGCCGAAAGCCTGGCGTACTTCTACCTGCGCTCACCGCTGACCAATGAAATGGTGCCGCTGTCGGCGCTGGCCAAGGTCGGGGCGCCACGCATGGGACCGCTTTCGATCAGCCACGACGGCATGTTCCCGGCGGCCAACCTGTCATTCAACCTCGCTCCCGGGGTCGCGTTGGGCGACGCGGTGCGCATGCTTGATCAGGCCAAAATCGAGATCGGCATGCCGGCCGCGATCATCGGCAGCTTTCAGGGCGCGGCACAGGCATTCCAGAGTTCGCTGGCCAACCAGCCGTGGCTGATTCTCGCAGCGCTGGTGGCGGTGTACATCATTCTGGGTGTGCTGTATGAGAGCTTCGTGCACCCGCTGACCATTATTTCCACCCTGCCTTCGGCCGGTATCGGCGCGCTGTTGCTGCTGTGGATGATGGGCCAGGACTTCTCGATCATGGCCCTGATCGGTGTGGTGCTGCTGATCGGCATCGTCAAGAAGAACGGTATTCTGCTGGTGGACTTTGCCTTGCAGGCGCAGCGCGAACAGGGCCTCACGCCGCACGAGGCGATTTATGAGGCCTGCATCACGCGCTTTCGACCGATTATCATGACCACCCTCGCCGCGCTGCTGGGTGCGCTGCCGCTGATGCTCGGTTTCGGTGTCGGTGCCGAGTTGCGCCAGCCGCTGGGGATCGCCGTGGTCGGCGGCCTGCTGGTCAGCCAGATGCTGACGCTGTTCACCACGCCGGTCATCTACCTGCAACTGGAGCGGTTGTTTCATCGCCGCCACCCGACGCCCGGCGCACCGGCGCTGGCCCTTCACAAGTGAGAATCGCCCGATGCGCGTGCTGATCATCGAAGACGAAGAGAAAACCGCAGACTACCTGCGCCGTGGCCTGACCGAACAGGGCTATACGGTGGACGTGGCCCGCGACGGCATCGAAGGCCTGCATCTGGCGCTGGAGAATGACCACGCAATCGTCATTCTCGACGTAATGCTGCCGGGGCTCGACGGGTTTGGCGTGTTGCGGGCACTGCGCGCGCGCAAGCAAACGCCGGTGATCATGCTGACCGCTCGCGAACAGGTCGATGATCGCATTCGCGGCCTGCGCGAAGGGGCCGACGATTACCTCGGCAAACCGTTTTCGTTTCTGGAACTGGTCGCCCGCCTGCAAGCCCTGACCCGCCGCAGCGGGGGCCACGAACCGGTGCAGATCACCATCGCTGACCTGTGGATCGACCTGATCAGCCGCAAGGCAACCCGCGCCGGAGCACGACTGGACCTGACCGCCAAGGAGTTTTCGCTGCTCAGTGTGCTGGCCCGGCGTCAGGGCGACATTCTGTCCAAGACGTCAATCGCAGAGATGGTCTGGGACATCAACTTCGACAGCGACACCAACGTGGTCGAAGTGGCGATCAAGCGCCTGCGCGCCAAGCTCGACGGTCCTCACGAGCACAAACTGCTGCACACCATTCGCGGCATGGGCTATGTGCTGGAGAACCGCAGTGCGGGTTGATTCGATTGCCCTGCGCCTGAGCGGCCTGTTTGCGCTGGTCGCGCTGGTGGTTTTCCTGCTGATCGGCTGGGCCTTGTACCTGCAGGTCGACAAGAGCCTCGACCTGCTGCCGCGCGCCGAAGTGGATGCGCGTTACAGCGTGCTGGAATCGGCCGTCGGGCGTTTCGGCAATCCCGAGCACTGGAGCAAGATCAAGGCAAAACTGGAGTTGCTCAGCGAAGAAGACAAGCGCCTGCGTTTCTGGGTCGTCAGCGACAACCCGCTGTATGAATTCGGCAACCCGGACACGAACATTCGCCGATTCGCGCAAGGCGCGCCGGGCATGCATGACCTGAAGCTGGCCGATCACCCGTTCGCCTTCAAGGTGCTGGTCAGCGAATTCCCGGCCAAGGAACAGCGCCCGGCGCTGCGTTTTCTTACCGCCATCGACACCGAAACCTTCTGGCACACCCAGCACTCGCTGCTGGTCGCACTGATCAGCATGGCCGCACTGGGCGTGCTGCTGGCGTCGGCGCTGGGTTACTGGGTGGCGCGCATCGGCCTGCGCCCGTTGGCCAGCCTCTCGCAGGAAGTCCAGAAGCTGGCCCCGCCACGCCTGTCCGGGCGCCTGCAACTCTCACCGTTGCCACCGGAGCTCGAGCAGTTCGTCGCCTCGTTCAACTCCACGCTGGAACGCGTCGAGCAGGCCTACTCGCGGCTGGAGTCGTTCAACGCCGATGTAGCCCATGAACTGCGCTCACCATTGACCAACCTGATCGGTCAAACCCAGGTGGCGCTGACCCGCGGCCGTTCCGCCGAGCATTATTTCGAGGTCTTGCAATCCAACCTTGAAGAGCTCGAACGCCTGCGTTCGATCATCAACGACATGCTGTTTCTGGCCAGCGCCGATCAGGGCACCAAGGTCAAGGCGCTGACCTGTGCGTCACTGGCCGAAGAAGTGGCGACGACGCTGGATTACCTGGACTTCATTCTGGAAGACGCGCAAGTGCAGGTTCGGGTTCAGGGCGATGCCAGCGCACCGATTGAAAAACCTCACCTGCGCCGCGCCCTGATCAACCTTCTGCATAACGCCGTGCAGCACACCGAGGCCGGGCAAGTCATCGAGGTCTGTATCGAGTCGCGCGAGGCGCATGTGAGTATCGGCGTGACCAATCCGGGCGCGCAAATCGCCCAGGAACATCTGCCCAGACTCTTCGAGCGCTTTTATCGGGTCGATGCCTCACGCAGCAACAGCGGTGCCAATCATGGCCTGGGGCTGGCCATCGTCAAGGCCATTGCATTGATGCACGGCGGTAGCGTATTTGTGAACAGTGCACACGGGGCCAATACGTTTGGTATCCAGCTTCCTCACTGAGAACCAAAATAACACTGGCGAACTCGTTCAGCACCGCAACAGATGTGCATCCGTTCTCATCTTTTTTAATGCACTTGGTTTATTCACATTTCATTCATATAAGGGGCGGCGGCAAAAACTGAGCGCAACACCTGACCAATCCGGTACGGTGAACCTATGTCATATCATGAACTCAGCATTGAAGAACGCATCAC
>NZ_ATDK01000279.1 GCF_000444135.1 Pseudomonas avellanae BPIC 631 | reverse complement strand
ATCCCCCGGATCAGCGACAGAGCTCAGCCGTCACTTACGTCGCACTCTGCGTCGCCAGTGCCATCGCGATAAAAAGCGCATTTATGTGCAGTGATTACGGGTAAGGCGTGACGCTGTGTGGCCGTACAGATGTGATGCAGAGTGTCACCCAATTCACTCTGACCCGCAGCGCTGGAATGAGAGATTTAGATGAATGCGCCTCTCGTTCCACGCGCCGGTAAACCCCAATAATAATGACAAAAAGAGGTGCCTCTGATGGCCGCCAACATCGAAGAAAGCCGCTCCGCCCGATTTGCCTTGCGGTGTGCCGTCTGGGCTGAGCGCTGGTTTCCGGATTCATGGGTATTCGCCGCGCTGGCGGTGGTCATCGTCACGCTGGCGACGCTGGCCATCGGTGCGCGTCCGACCGACGCCGCCAAGGCCTTCGGAGACGGTTTCTGGAGCCTGATTCCGTTCACCATGCAGATGGCCTTCGTGGTCATCGGCGGTTACGTGGTTGCCAGCTCGCCGCCCGCCGTGCGCCTGATCGACCGCCTGGCACGCGTGCCGCGCAACGGCCGCTCGGCAGTGGCCTGGGTGGCGCTGATTTCAATGCTGGCCTCGCTGCTCAACTGGGGGCTGTCACTGGTGTTCGGCGGTTTGCTGGTGCGCGCCCTCGCCCGCCGCACCGACTTGCGCATGGACTACCGCGCAGCCGGTGCCGCAGCCTATCTGGGGCTTGGCGCGGTATGGGCGCTGGGGCTGTCATCGTCCGCTGCACAGTTGCAGGCCAACCCGGCCAGCCTGCCGCCATCGATTCTGGCGATCACGGGGGTGATTCCTTTCACTGAAACCATCTTTCTCTGGCAGTCCGGGGTCATGCTCGCAGCGCTGGTCGTCATCTCGCTGATCGTCGCCTATGCCACGGCCCCCGGCCCCAACAGCGCCCGCGATGCCAAGGCCTGCGGCATCGACCCGGCGTTCAATCTGCCGCCACTGCCCGTCAGAACCCGGCCGGGCGAATGGCTGGAATACAGCCCGCTGCTGATTATCCTGATGGTTCTACTGGGGGTTGGCTGGCTGTTCAACGAGTTTTCCAACAAGCCTGCAATCACTGCGATCTCGGGGCTCAATACCTACAATTTTCTGTTCATCATGCTCGGTGCGCTATTGCACTGGCGGCCGCGCAGTTTTCTCGACGCCGTGGCGCGGGCCGTGCCGACTACCACCGGCGTGCTCATTCAGTTCCCGCTGTACGGCTCGATCGCCGCCTTGCTGACCACGGTCAAAGGCGCTGATGCCCAGACCCTGGCGCATTACATTTCGACGTTCTTCACCAGCATTGCTTCCCACGACACCTACGCGATTCTGATGGGCGTCTATTCGGCGATTCTAGGGTTCTTTATTCCCTCGGGTGGCGGTAAGTGGATCATCGAAGCCCCTTATGTGATGCAGGTGGCCAATGACCTGCAGTATCACCTCGGCTGGGCAGTGCAGATCTACAACGCAGCCGAAGCCTTGCCCAACCTGATCAACCCGTTCTACATGCTGCCGCTGCTGGGCCTTAAAGCAAGGGACCTGATCGGCTTTTCGTTCGTGCAGTTGCTGGTCCATGCGCCGCTGGTGCTGTTTCTGCTCTGGGCGCTGGGCACCACGCTGACGTATACGCCGCCGATCATGCCCTGATACTAAAGTGGTTGAACGAATAATCGCGCTCAACCTTGCAGATCCGCGTGGCAAACGCCTGATACCAATGCGCGCGGCCCTGCTCGCGGACTTCGGCGTGCTCGGTTTGCTGCTTCCAGGCCAGGATCGCCGCCTCGTCGGTCCAGTAGGAAACGGTCACACCCAGCCCATCGTCGCCACGCGCTGACTCCACACCCAGAAAGCCCGGTTGCTGACGGGCCAGTTCGACCATCCGCTGTGCGGCCGTTGCGTACGCCTGCCCCTCGTCAGGCGTACGCAACGAGGTGAACACCACCGCGAAGTAAGGCGTGGGAAAACGTGCCGCAATCACGAAGCGTCACCCGCTGCAGAAGCGATGCAGGCGCGCAGAAAGGCGTCGACCACCGGTGGAATTGTGCCCAGCAGTGCCGCACGCTCCGACTGGAACAGTGTGGCGACGAAGAACGGATGCCCCTGCAATTCAATGCAGCGCACATCACCTTCCGGGCCTCGTCCACTGACGTTCAAGGCTGCGCCGAACAGCGCTGATTCCAGCTCGCTGCGCAGACCATAGCGGCAGTGATAGCGCTCTTCGATATCCAGCGTGCCGTAGGCCTGAGCGATCAGTGTGTCGGGTTGCAGATGAATCGGTGCCAGGGCATCGACCAGCGAGCAACTGAGCGGCGCAATAATCACGTTTGCCGCATCCGGCGCAGTTTCGCCATGCTCCGCATCCGCCCAGCCCAGGCAGTTTCTTGCGTACTCAACCAAGGCATGCTGAAAACCGCCGCACGTTCCCAGAAACGGCACCAACCCCTCGCGGGCAAAACGGATCGCTGTCAGCGCACCCTGCATCTCCTGATACGGGCTACCCGGCACGCACCACAAGCCGTCAAACTGCCCTAGGCGCGCGCCGTCACCGATCTGCGGCGTCGGCAACCATGTAATGGCGACCTGAACCTGTAATGCGTCGGCAGCCATCTGCAACGCCAGCGGGATCGCCTGATGCGCGGGCACCTGGGCGATGAAATCCCCTACCAGCCCGATTTGCAATGTTCTGACCGCTTTGTCTGCTACGCCCATGCCCTGCTCCCCATTCGGTTTTGTGCAATCGGAGCGGACTATAAACAGGCAAAAGCGCAATCAGAATGGGCGGTCCGGCAAGACGCTGCATGCAGCGCTGCACGGTCCTCATTCGGTGATGGGCGTGAGCACCGGCTGCCCGGCAAAAAACGCCAACAGGTTATCTTTGACCCTTTGCACGCTATCCCTCGACGCTTCGGGCGACAGGCCTGCCACATGCGGCGTGAGCACCACGTTGTTCAGGGTCTTGAACACGTCAGGCACCTTCGGTTCGTCATCGAAAACGTCCAGCGCTGCCCCGGCAATCTGCTCATTCTCAAGTGCCCTGACCAGCGCACCGGTGTCCACAACGCTGGCGCGGGCGATATTGACCAGAAAGCCGTCAGGCCCCAGCGCTTCCAACACCTGCGCATCGACCAGATGTTGCGTGCTGTTGCCACCGGGCGTGGCGATGATCAAAAAGTCCGACTCGGCCGCCAGCGCCTGCGCCGTTTCATGCCAGGTGTAGCTGCAGTCGTTACGCGGCTTGCGGTTGTGATAGCCGATGACGATGTCGAATGCAGCCGCACGCTTGGCGATCGCCAGACCTACCGCACCCAGACCAATGATCCCCAGGCGCTTGCCTGCCAGTGACGGCCGCACGGCCTTGCGCCACTCACTGCGGCGTACCGAGGCGTCTGCCTGTGGAATATCGCGCACCAGCGAAAGCAACAATGCCAGCGCATGATCGGCCACGGTAGGCGCGTTGACCCCGGCGCCATTGGTGACGGTAATACCTCGTGCCTGTGCAGCGGGCAAATCGACCTTCTCGTAGCCGGCACCGCTCACACAAACGATGCGCAGGTGCGGCAACGCGTCCATTTCCTCAGCGAAAAACCCCAGTGGCCCACGCGTGACAACAGCGCTGATGTTCTGCCCGTGAGTGGCAATCGCCTCGGCGCGTTTTTCGGCCGTCGGGGCGCGAATCAACTGGAAGCCGCTGCTTTCCAGGATCGGCAAATACGTGTCCAGATTTTCGACCAGCACCAATACCGTTGTCATGTGCGCTCCTGTTCGGTCATCAAAACGCTGACAGTAACGCGACTCGGTGCATTTGTGCAGCGCCACACCGTCATAAAGTGGACGCATTTGCTGGACAGACTGAGGCACAACCCACCTCGGCAACCCGATAGTGCGCTATCGTTGCGTGCAGCACGGTGACCAGCGACGGTAGTGGCTGGTTCAGTCGAACGCCTTCCACCTAATAAGGAACCCACCGCCCATGCACGGATTTTCCACCACGCTGTTGACCACGACCCTGTTGAAAAAGACCCTCCTGGCCGCGGCGGTCATGTCGGGCCTGATGCTGTCATCCGGTATGGCAGCGGCGGCGGATGCGCCGGGCAAGGTGTTGAGCGAAAAATACGGCCTGCCCTGGCCCGCCGCGATCGCCCATCGCGGTGCCTCGTTTGACGCACCGGAAGAAACCATCCCGGCCTATACCCTGGCGCGGGATCTGGGTGCGGACTATCTGGAAATGGACATCCAGCGCACCAAGGATGGCGTGTTGATAGCGCTGCACGACGACGTGCTGGAACGCACCACCAACATCGCCCAAGTGTTCCCCACGCGGGTCAAGGACCCGGTCAGCACCTTCACGCTGGCGGAACTCAAGCAACTGGACGCAGGCTCGTGGTTCAACAAGGCCTATCCGGACCGGGCGCGCGACAGCTACAACGGCTTGCAGATTCTGACCCTGGACGAAGTCATCGACATCGCCGAGGGCGGCGCCAACAAGCCGGGTCTGTACATCGAAACCAAGGTGCCGAACAAGTTTCCCGGCGTTGAAGCCGACCTTAAAAAAGTGCTGGCCAAGCGTGGCTGGCTCACCCAGCGCCCCGCAGCGGCTGCCGGGCATGTCAACGTCGCGCACATGCCGGGTCGCGTCGTGTTGCAGACCTTCGAGAAACAGAGCCTGGAACTGCTGCAAAAAGAAATGCCGCAGGTGCCCAAGGTGCTGTTGCTGTGGATTGGCGAAGGGTCGATAGAGCCTAAATCCAGCGTCACGTTCAAGGACTCGGGGGCCAAGGACAAGGCCAGCTATTACGCAGCGCAGGAGGTCAAGTCGCCGGAAGAATTCCAGAAGTGGATTGACTGGGCCAAAGCCCATGGCGCGATCGGCACCGGCCCTTCGTCGCAATTGGCCCAGGGCGGCGACCAGAGCTACATGGACCTGGTCAAACCCTGGATGAACAACCTGACGCATGAAAAAGGCATGGTCATCCACCCGTATACCGTGGACGACGCGGCGGACTTCAAGCGCATCCGAAATGACGGTGTCGATGGCTTCTTCACTAACCGCACCGCTGAACTGTTGAAGTTCTATGGCCGGCCAGCGAAAGAAAGTATCGATGCCATTCTGAAGCGTAACGGCTACTGATCGAGCGGCTGGCTGCATCCTGCGATGCAGCCAGCGCCGATTCATCAGAAATCGAGGGTGCCGGACAGCTTCAAGGTGCGTGGTTCGCCCTGAGTCAGATAGCCACCGTAGGCTGATTCCCAATAATCCTTGTTCATCAGGTTTTCGACATTGGCACGCAGCGTGACGTCCTTCTGCGCCACGTTGAAGGTGTAGCGCGCGCCCAGATCGAAACGGTTCCAGGCAGGAATGCTCAGCGTGTTGGCGGCGTCGACATATTGCCCACCGGTGCGCAGCATGCGCGCATTGATGGCAGCGCCTGCAATACCTGGCACATCCCAATCGGCACCGGCATTGAACTGGAAGGTCGGCACACCAATGGCCCTGTTGCCGTCGTTGCTGCCACCGGATGTGCCGCTCACCTCGGTGTCCATCAGGGTTAGACCGGCCAGCAGACGCAGGCCGCTGACGGGCTCGCCGAACACGTTCATTTCCACGCCACGGTTGCGCTGTTCACCCTCGCGGACGTAACGCGTTCCGGTTCCATCCTGAATCTGATAGCCATCGGTCGGCTGTTCGATGCGGTACACACCCAGGCTTGCGCCGAACGTGCCCATGTCCAGCTTCACGCCCGCTTCTACCTGTTTGGAGCGTGCCGGTGCGAACACCTCGCCGGGGTTGATCGTCACGGTGCTCGGCGCTGTCGGCCCCTGCGCCAGACCTTCAATGCGGTTGGCATAGAACGACACATAGCGCCAGGGCTTGAACACCAGCCCATAGACCGGCGTGGTAATCGCCTCGTCATACAGCGCGTTGCGCGGGCCACTGCCGTAGTCATAACCCTCGACACGCAGTTGCTGGCGACGCAGGCCTGCCGTCAACAACAGGCGGTCATCGAAAAAACCCAACGTATCGGAGAACGCTACGCTGCGCATGCGGCTCTTGCCGATGATGCCCGGATCACTGAGGTCGCCGCCCGAGAAGCTGTCCAGCGCAGGACGCGTTGTTTCAACAGGCTCGTAAAGGTTGCTACTCGCAGGGCCGCCAAACAAATAGGCACTACGCTGCTCGGTCCAGATGCCGGACAGGCCGACGTTGACTTTGTGACTGACCGCGCCGGTCTGCAGCTTGCCGTTGATGCCGGCCATGGCCGTCTTATTGTCTTCGTCGTGCGGGATCGAAGACGGTGACGCGGTGATGTTGCCTGCGGCGTCGTTGATGGTCGGCGAGCCGTAGATTCCGTTTTCACGGGTGTGCTTGGCACCGGCTGCGGCGTACAGCGTCCAGTCGTCATTGAGGTCGTACTCGGCCCGGCTCATGCCGAAGGTGTCTTCGGTTTCGGTCCAGGTCCAGTTCGGCGCGTAATTGGTGTCGGAATCCGGCGCATGTGGCACGCGGGTCAGGCCGCTGCCGACGAATACCGTGTTGCGGCTCTGATTGATGCGCTGCTTCTGGTAGGCAAAATCGCCGGAAAGACGGAAGTTGTCACCCCGATAATCAAGCCCCAGGGCAAACAGCTTGCTGCGATGCTCTTCGTCCTCGACGCCGGTTTCGCCTTCGCGCTGAGACAGATTCAGGCGCGCACCGAAACGATTGCCCTCGCCGAAGCGCTGGCCGAGGTCCAGATGCTCGCCGATCCGGCCATCGCTGCTGATGTCGGTAGTAAAACGCCGCGTCGGTGTGTCCTGCGCACGCTTGGGCTGCAGGTTGACGCCGCCGCCAATCCCGGAGCCGGTCGGGGTGACACCGTTGATGAAGGCATTGGGGCCTTTGAACACTTCAACCCGCTCCAGCGCATCGGTCGAGATGATCTGGCGCGGCAGCACGCCGTAGAGGCCGTTATAGGAAATATCGTCGGTGGTCAGCTTGAGGCCGCGAATGACGAAGATCTTCGAGGCGTTGGCATAGCCGCTTGACTGGCGCACCGACGCATCGTTGAGCAGTACATCGCCGATGTCTTCGGCCTGCTGGTCCTCGATCAATTGTTCGGTGTAGCTGGTCATAGTGAACGGCACATCCATGATGTCGGCATTGCCCAGCACGCCAAGCTGCCCGCCGCGAGCCACCTGCCCGCCTGCGTACACGGGCGGCAGCGCGTGCGGGTCGGCCTTGTCGGCGCTGATGTCGGTCTCGCCGAGGACCATCGGCCCGTCCTGCTGACTGGCAGCAGCCGTGGCGGCCCAGGCCGAAGAACCCATGGAACAGCAAAAAGCGAGCAACGTAAGGCGCATCGGGATCGATGAGGTGTGCATGAAGAGGTCCTGCTGACGGGATGAGCGAGATCGGAAGAAACCTTCCTGGAGATGACCGACTCAGTGGATGCGAAATGCTACCATATGCTACTGGGAATGCTTATCATTTATTTGTATGCGAAAAGTTACACGGTGGGCGCTTATCGCTGTGCGCTTCGCATCACACAGCAATGCTTTGAAACAGGTCGGAGACAGCCACCTGAGCGCGACTCTCGTGTAAGCTCCTACCCTGTTGGTTTTCCCATCGAGAGGCCTATGCAGTCCACTTTCCGACGCTCGACCCTGGCAGCGCTTCGCGGTTTTGCCTTGCCGAGCGATGCAATCACCATTGTTCCGTCTGCCGCCGACTACCGGCGCTGCCTGCTGGAGAAGATCGCTTCGGCCACGCGGCGCATCTATATCATCGCGTTGTACCTGCAACAGGATGAAGCCGGGCAGGAAATCCTCGACGCGCTGTACGCCGCCAAGGCTGCACGGCCCGAGCTGGACGTGGTGGTGCTGGTCGACTGGTTTCGCGCCCAGCGCGGCCTGATCGGTGCCGGTCGGCAACCGGGCAACTCGACCTGGTATCAGGCGCAGAACCTTGAGTACGACGAAGAAGTGCCGATCTATGGCGTGCCGGTGCAAACCCGCGAGCTGTTCGGCGTGCTGCACCTCAAGGGCAGCGTGATCGATGACTGCGTGATCTACAGCGGCGCGAGCATCAACAATGTCTACCTGCACAAGCTCGACAAATACCGTCTGGATCGCTATCACCTGATCGAAAGCGCGCCGCTGGCCGACTCTTTCGAGCACTTGGTGCAGCGGGAAATACTGCCCTCAGCCGCCGTGCACCGTCTGGACCTGCAATCGCCGCCGAGCTCTCGCAGCCTGCGCAGCGAAATCCGCGCTTTTCGCGGTGACTTGAAACGCGCCACGTACGACACGTCGGCAGGCGACAAGGAAAACGGCCAGTTGCGGGTGATTCCGCTGCTGGGTGTGGGGCCGCGTAACAGCCTCAACCGCGCAATCTGCGACCTGATCGCCTCCAGCAAGATCCAGCTGACCATCTGCACACCGTATTTCAACCTGCCCGTAGCGGTTACCCGCGAGGTCAATCGGGCGCTCAAGCGCGGCGTGAAGGTCGATATCATCATTGGCGACAAGACCGCCAACGATTTCTTTATCGACCCGGACGAGCCGTTCAAAGTAATTTCGGCCCTGCCCTATCTGTACGAAATCAGCCTGCGACGCTTTGCCCACAAGCACCAGAAGGCCATCGCCCAGCATCGCCTGAACGTGCACTTGTGGAAGCACGGCGACAACACCTTCCATCTCAAGGGCATCTGGGTCGATCAGCGTTATACGTTACTGACCGGCAACAACCTGAACCCTCGTGCGTTCAACCTCGACCTGGAAAACGGCTTGCTGATTGATGATCCGCAGGGTCAGTGGTCCGACCTGCGTGAAGCGGAAATCGCCCAATTGATGCGCAACACACAACGCGTCAACCAGTACGACGAGCTCGACACCCTGGCCAATTATCCCGAAGGGGTGCGCAAGTTCCTCAAGCGGGTCAGCCGGGTCAGGGTCGAGCGCTTGCTCTACCGGATTCTCTGATATCTGTTCTGACCGCCAACCTGTAGGCGTCCTGCCTGGCCGGTTGGCGGCGAAATAGAAGACCCGCCTGATTTCAAGGCCGTTTAGCCCCCAGCTGCTTCCACATCTTTTGCGTGATTTTGCGCCGGTTGCTGTAACCGGCCCATGGGTCATCCTTGAGCTGGCTCAAGCGTTGCTCAAGGTTGGTGATGTCCCATTGTGCCGACGACGTCAGACCGGTCAGCTCATGCAGCGCAATCGGCACCGAGACCGGCAAACCCGGCCGGGCGCGTACCGAGTAGGCGGTCACTGTGCTGCCGCCGCGACTGTTGCGCAGGTAATCGATGAAAATCTTGCCGACCCGGTTTTTCGGTCCCATGGTTGCAGTGAAGCGTTCCGGCAACTGACGGCTGATGAACTCGGCGATGGCCTTGGCGAAAGCTTTCACGGTGTCCCACTCGGCCTGTCGCGCCAGCGGCACAATAATGTGCATGCCTTTGCCGCCACTGGTCTTGAGAAAAGCTTCAAGCCCTAGCTCCTCCAGTACGGCGAGGACCATTTGCGTAGCCTCGATCATGCTGCGCCAGGGCAGCGCCGGGTCCGGGTCAAGGTCCAGCACAAAATGATCCGGCGTTTCGATCCTGTCGCGGGTCGCGCCCCAAGTGTGCAACTCGATGGCGCCCATCTGCGCCGCGCCCACCAGCGCCTGCACAGAGTCGATCTCCATCAGCGCGGCGTGGCCGGGGTCCAGCGCGCGATCCAGTTGCCTGATATGCGGTATGGCGAGGTGCTCGGCGTGTTTCTGGAAAAACTGCTCACCTTCGATGCCTTCCGGACAGCGCAGCAACGCCACTGGCCGCTTGTTCAGGAACGGCAGAATCCAGTCGGCAATCGACTCGTAAAACTGCGCGAGCTCGATTTTCTTCGTGCCGGTCTTGCTGTCGATCACCCGCTGCGGATGACTGATGCCAGTGCCCGCCACATCGACCTTGCCTTGGGCAGTTTTCTTGCCGGGCTGCCTGGAGGGCTCAGGAGTGACTGACGCAGCCTTGGCTGGCTGAGCCTCTTCACGCACCACATCGGCAGCTGGCTTGTCACTGCGCAGGCCGAAAAAAGCTGCCTGACGCACGATGCCCTCGCGAGTCCACTGCGCAAATTCAGCTTCGCAAACCAGCGTCGGCTCGACCCACTGCACCCCGCGCGCCTGCGCCGAGGTCAGTTTTTTCGCCAAGGGCGATTCCTCGCGGTGCAGCGGTTTCAGCTGCTTGTGCACGTGTTTGAGCGTCGCCTCGGTAAACCCGGTGCCGACCCGTCCGGCATACACCAGCCCTTGAGCATCGTCATTGACCGCCAGCAATAGCGCGCCGAACGCCGAGCGGCTGCCTTGCGGCGCGGTATAGCCGACGATCACGAATTCCTGGCGCGACCGGCATTTGAGCTTGATCCAGTCGGCATTGCGCTTGCCGACGTACGCGCTGCCAGCGCGCTTGCCGATTACGCCCTCCAGGCCCATCGCGGCAGCACTGGCCACAATGTCCTGATGCCCGGCCTGAAACGCATCCGAGTAGCGCAACAAGCGGCTGCGCTGACTGCCCAGTATTTGTTTCAAAGCGTCGCGACGCTGCTCAAGCGGCACTTCGCGCAGGTCTTCGCCGCTCAGAAACGGCATGTCGAACAGGTAATAGAAAATGTTTTTGCTGTGCCCCGCGTCAAAGGCATTCTGCAGCCCCTGAAAATCCGGCAGCCCTTGCTCGTCGAGCACCACCACTTCGCCGTCGAACCAACTGTCCTGCAACTTCAGGCCCTTGAGCGCCTTGGTCAGCTCGGGCAACTGATCGGTCCAGTCGTTGCCGTTACGGGTGAACAGGCGCACCTCATCGTTCTGGATACGCGTCAGCATGCGATAGCCGTCAAACTTGATCTCGTACAGCCAGTCGCCCGCAGGTGGCGCATCGACCAGTGTCGCCAGTTGCGGCGCAAGCGTGTCCGGGAAAACGACGTTCGCCTTTTCGGGCGCGGGCTTGCGCGCAGGCTTCGCTTCAACGGCCCTGGCTTTGGGCTTTGCTGGCGCTGAACGCCCTGCCCCGACGTGCGCACCACTGATCACGCTTTGCGGTTGCGCCTCGGTGATGTCGTATTCGACGGCAGGCCGCGCAATGTCGTCCTTTTCCTTGATCAGAAGCCATTGCTCTTTGCTGCCGCTGCCTTTGAGCCGGGTACGTACCAGCGCCCACTCGCCGCTGAGCTTTTCGCCGATCAGGGTGAACTTGAGTTTGCCGTCCGCATAGGTCTTGCGTGGATCACCATGGGGTTGCCAGATGCCCCTGTCCCAGACGATTACATCGCCTCCGCCGTACTGGCCCTTCGGAATGCTGCCTTCAAAAGCGGCGTAGTCCAGCGGGTGATCCTCGACATGCACGGCCAGACGCTTCTGTTTCGGGTCCAGGCTGGGGCCTTTGGGCACCGCCCAGCTCTTCAGCGTACCGTCCAGTTCCAGCCGAAAATCGTAATGCAGGTTGCGCGCATCGTGCTTCTGAATCACAAAGCTCAGTGCACCTGACCGCGCTTTGCCTTTACGCTTGCTCTCTGCAGGCTCGGAGGTGACGTCGAAGTTGCGCTTGCGCGTGTATTCGCTGGCGGGCTTGGCCATGGCCGGTTTCTCCTTAGGGCTCAAGAAGCTTTGCCGGTGTTCTTGCGCGCGGCAGGTCGTTTCGGCTTAGGGCTTTGCTTCTCTGCGGCCTTGTCCCTGGCAGCAGGCTTGCGTACTTTACTGGCGCTGCTCTTGCCTGCCAGGCTGCGGCGCAGCAGATCGGTAAGGTCAATGACATCGGCGCTCTTGCGCTCCTCCTGGCCCGGATCAGTCTCGACATCCTCGATCTTGCCTTCACCGGCTTTGGTTTCGACCAGTTGCATGATCTTTTCCTGAAACGTGTCGTGGTACTGGTCAGGCTGCCAGTCTGCGCTCATGTCCTTGACCAGACGCTTGGCCATGTCGCGTTCGCTCTTGGTCAACCTGGCATCGGTTACGGCCTCGGTCAGCTCCAATGCGTCGAGCTCACGCACATCGGCGGGCCAGCGCAGGATCACCATCACCAGTGCCGACTCCAGCGGCATGACCGCCGCCAGGTGCTCGCGGGTGTGCAGCACGACATTGGCCAACGCGACCTTTTTGGTATCGACCAGCGTTTCGCGCAACAGCGCATAGACTTTTTCGCCACGCTTGTCGGGGGTCAGAAAATAAGGCGTGTCGATGTTCTGCAACGGAATCTGCTGGCTGTCGACGAAAGCAAATATGTCGATGGTCTGGGTCGATTTGGGGTGCGCAGAGCGAATCTCCTCTTCACTGAGCACCACGTAACGGTCCTTCTCGTGCAGCACACCCTTGACGATATTTTCCTTGGTAACTTCCTTGCCGGTGACCTTGTTGATTCGCTTGTAGCCGACCGGGTCCATGCTGCGCTTGTCGAGCCAGTCAAAATCGACACTGTTTGACGTGGTCGCAGAAACCAGTGCGACGGGGATGTGCACCAGTCCGAAGCTGATTGCACCTTTCCAGATTGCCCTTGCCATGGTCTTACTCCTGTTGGTCGTGAAAAAGTGACAGGAGCGGCAGAGTAAAAGTTTCGACAGGCTGACGAGCGCCGGAAAACCCGCGCAAGCATCAGTTTTTTTCCAACCGACTGCGCAAACTGTCAACGCTTTGGCTCGGCATTTTGCCCACTGTTCAGTGCTGCGTTTAACGGCGAAACTCCCGCCAAAGCCTTATTGCAGAGGGGTTTCAGTGGAGGACGCTGAAGATTTCCAGCCTTACATATTCTTTTACGATCTAAAAATATGGTTTAACGTTATTTTGCGGAATAAATCAGACGAACTATAACTGGGCCCACCTCGAACGCTGTTGGTGAACTGTCTGCAACCCAACAGTTGGTCCCGTCAGCATTCACCCGCTGATCACTCCCAAGGATTTGTCATGAACGTTTTCTGGTTTCTTCCGACTCACGGCGACGGCCATTATCTGGGCACGACAAAGGGCGCACGTCCCGTCACGCTCAACTATCTGAAGCAGGTAGCCCAGGCTGCCGACGACCTTGGCTATTACGGGGTGCTGATTCCGACCGGCCGCTCCTGCGAGGATTCGTGGGTCATCGCTTCGGCTCTGGTGCCGCTGACCGAACGTTTGAAATACCTGGTGGCGATTCGTCCGGGGATCATTTCCCCTACCGTCTCTGCGCGTATGGCTGCGACCCTGGATCGTCTGTCCGGTGGCCGCCTGCTGATCAACGTGGTCACCGGTGGCGACCCGGACGAAAACCGTGGTGATGGCAGCTTCCTCGATCACAGCGAGCGCTATGAAGTCACCGATGAGTTTCTGCAAATCTGGCGTCGTGTATTGCAAGGCGAAGCGGTCGACTTCGAAGGCAAGCACCTGCGCGTGCAGAACGCCAAAGCCCTGTATCCGCCTATTCAGAAGCCATATCCGCCGTTGTATTTCGGGGGTTCCTCCGATGCAGCGCACGATCTGGCCGCTGATCAGGTGGACGTTTACCTGACCTGGGGCGAGCCGCCGGCAGCCGTCGCGCAAAAACTGGCTGACGTGCGCGAACGTGCAGCACGCAAGGGTCGTACCGTGAAATTCGGTATTCGTCTGCACGTGATTGTGCGCCAAACCAGTGAAGAAGCCTGGAAAGCTGCGAGCACCCTGATCGAACACATCAGCGACGAAACCATCGTTGCCGCGCAGAAATCTTTTTCGCGTTTCGACTCGGAAGGCCAGCGGCGCATGGCTGCCTTGCATGATGGGCGTCGCGACAATCTGGAGATCGCGCCTAATCTGTGGGCTGGCGTTGGTCTGGTGCGTGGCGGCGCGGGTACGGCGCTGGTCGGTAACCCGCAGGAAGTGGCAGAGCGCATCAAGGAATACGCCGACCTGGGCATCGAGAGCTTCATTTTCTCGGGCTACCCGCACCTGGAAGAAGCCTACCGTTTTGCCGAACTGGTCTTCCCGCTGCTGCCCGAGCCTTACGCCAGCCTCGCCGGGCGAGGTATCACTAACCTGACGGGCCCGTTCGGCGAAATGATCGCCAACGATCTGCCCCCGCAGGCCAAGTGATGTCCGGGCAACTGCTGACCTTACCGCACTCGCCTGCGCTGGCGACCTCGATCAGGGCCACCGCGCAGGTATTCGAGGACCCCAAGTCCAGAGCCCTGCTCGCTCATGTGCGCCAAGTGGCGCCGAGCGACGCCAGCGTGCTGATCATCGGCGAGACCGGCACCGGCAAGGAACTGGTTGCACGACACGTTCACGAGTTGAGCGCCCGACGTGACAAGCCGTTTGTGGCGGTCAACTGCGGCGCGTTCTCCGAAAACCTGATTGAGGCCGAGCTGTTCGGCCACGACAAAGGCGCGTTTACCGGTGCAATCAGCGCCAAGGCCGGCTGGTTTGAAGAGGCCAACGGCGGCACGCTGTTTCTCGATGAGATCGGCGATCTGCCCATGACCCTGCAGGTCAAACTGCTGCGCGTGCTTCAAGAGCGCGAAGTGGTTCGCCTCGGCTCGCGCAAGAGCATCCCGATTGATGTACGGGTGCTGGCGGCTACCAACGTGCAGCTGGAAAAAGCCATCAATGCCGGGCATTTCCGCGAGGACCTGTATTACCGGCTGGACGTGGTCAATCTGGAACTGAGCCCGTTGCGTGACCGGCCGGGCGATATCCTGCCACTGGCCCGGCATTTCATCGAGGTCTACAGCCAGCGTTTACGCCATGGCCCGGTGCGGATCAGTGCCGAGGCCGAGCACAAACTCAGGACCTACAGTTGGCCGGGCAACATTCGCGAGCTGGAAAACGTCATTCACCACACGCTGCTGGTCTGCCGCGACGGGATCATTCAGCGTGATGACCTGCGCATGTCCAACCTGAGGATCGAGCGTCAGGACGAGCAGAATCCAGCGGACGAGTCGGCCGAACAGTTGCTCAACCGCGCGTTTCAGAAGCTGTTCGAAGAACAGGCCGGTGCGTTGCACGAGAAGGTCGAAGACACGCTGCTCAGAACGGCGTATCGCTTCTGCCACCACAATCAGGTACACACCGCCAGCCTGCTGGGCCTGACCCGCAACGTGACCCGCACGCGCCTGATCAAGATTGGTGAGCTGGCGGTCAACAAGCGCCGACCGGGTGAGAATGTGCAGGGCGACAGGATGTTGCACTTGTCGGTGTGAGGCAGCGTTCAGCGCTATACATAAATCTCCTGGGAGCGAGCTTGCTCGCGAAGAGGCCGGTGCAACCCCGCAAACAGGGCGTTTGGACCAACGTCTTCGTGAGCAAGCTCACTCCCACAAGAATCTGTATTGCGCCTTCACACAGCGGTTTTGCGAGGTCAGTTGGGTATGCTCCAGGCTCAAGTCACCTTTTCGCCTCTCGGCGCCCTACTTTGATGGGACCAAAGTAGGCAAAAACCCTGGCTCCGTTTCCGGCCCGACTTCGTCGGGTTCCTTCGCCCTGACACTTACGTCGCACTCTGCGTCGTCAATGCCAT